>DAOMXN010000143.1:0-6751 GCA_035437025.1 Beijerinckiaceae bacterium
AGCCTCGCAGCCTGCGGGCGACGGCCAGCCCGATGCCGCTGGCCGCACCGGTGACGGCGGCGATTTCGCCTGTGAAATCAATATTCATGATCGCGAGCGTGCGCCCCTTGCTGTTCGTTGCTATAGGCGAGGCGCAAGGAAAGGACAATCAATGAGCGCTCCCACCCGTCCCGTGATCGTCGTCACCGGAGCGTCTTCCGGCATCGGGCGCGATCTGGCGCTGACTGCGAAGGGCGAGCTTGTGCTCGTCGCCCGATCCGCTGAAGTGCTGGCTGCGCTGGCGCAGGAGATTGCCGCAGCGGGCGGCACGGCGCATGTGCTGGCGCTTGATCTCTCGGATCCCGGCTCGACGGCGCGGCTGGTCGATTTCCTCGCGGCCAGCGGCCTGCATTGCGAGGTGCTGGTCAACAACGCCGGGTTCGGACTGATCGGCCGGGCGGACGGGTTGGACCGCGACGGGCAGATCAACATGCTCGATCTCAACGCGCGCTCGCTGGCCGATCTGACGCTCGCCGTGCTGCCGGGCATGCTGCACCGCGGTCGTGGCGGCGTCCTGAACGTCGCCTCGGTCGCTTCGTTCCTGCCGGGTCCGAACATGGCGATGTATTACGCGACCAAGGCGTTCGTCCGGTCGTTCTCCAACGCCCTGTGGCAGGAATGCAAGGGGCGCGGCGTGACGGTGACGGCGCTGTGTCCCGGTCCGGTCGCGACGGCGTTCTTCACGCGCGCCACGGGCGGGGCGGCGCATGCCAAAGGGCCAAAGAAGAAAATCCCGCTGATCTTCCGGCTGATCCCGCCGACCACCTCGCGCGATGTGGCGCTGGCCGGCTGGGCCGCGCTGGCGGCGGGCAAGCACACCATCATCCCGGGACCGGCGAACAGGGTGGCGGCCGCGATGACGCGATTCGTGCCCCAGCGCCTGCTGTTGGCCGCCGTCGCTCGGTTCCAGAAGGCGCGGCACTGAAGCCGCGATCCGGCAAAGTGCGATCAGCGCGCGATCACTTCCAACGTCAGCCTTGCCATCTGCGATCCGGGATCGCGCAGGCTTTCGACAATGGTGAAATGGTTGCAGCCGATGGCGGGAACCGCCGGGCGGCAGATCGTTGACCAGTGCGCGGCCTGCTCGATGCTCTGGCGGTGGAATTCGCCGGGCTCGTCCGCGCCGTAGGCGAGGATCAGCAGCGCGGCGACGCGCGGCGAGAAGCGTCCCATGCTCCAGTCTTGCGCCTGATCCGGGGTGAGGCGGATCAGCGCGTTCATCGAGGTGTTGAGCAGCGGCGGAAGTTCGAACACGCCGGAATAGGAGACGCCGCCGACGAACGGTGAGGCGGGAAGCCCATGGGCGCGCCAGTCCGCCGCGAACATCGCGGCGGTGAGATAGCCGCCGGCGGAATGGCCGGTGACGAGGACGCGGGCGCGCTCGCTCTCGGAAAGCTCCTGCCACAGCCGGGCGATGGCTTTCTCGCAACAGCCGACGATGTCGCGGATCGTGACGTCAGGGCAGAGCGGATAGGTGATGACCGCCACGCTGTAGCCTGCGGCGTGGAAGGTGTCGGCGACCCAGGAATAGTCGTCCTTGTGCTGGGCGCGCCAGTAGCCGCCGTGAATGTAGGCGATGAGGCCCCTGGGTTTGGCGACGGGCACATAGTCCAGCACCTCCCGTGCGCCGTCCCCGTAGGACAGGGTGCGGAACGGCAAGGCGGCGCGCGATTGCGCGGCCCAGTCGGCGTAGCGCGCGAGAATCGCCAGCGGGTCCGAGACCGTGAGACGCGGATTGTACTGAGCCTCGCACCAGGCGGGGTCTGCGAGTTGGGCGGCGGTCGGCGGGGCAGGGGTCTGGGACATGCCGCTGTTCTCGCAAGCCGCGCCGGGCAAGGCAAGCCGGTCTGCACTCTGCTATACACACCGCATGAATCAGACGCGCACGCACATCATCGGCATCGCCGGCATCGGCATGTCCGCCACCGGCCTGCTCCTCAAGGAACGCGGCCACGTCGTCACCGGCTCGGACGAGGGCATTTATCCGCCCGCGAGCGTGATCCTGCCGGCGGCCGGCATCGCGGTGATGAGCCCGCATGCCGCGACGAACATCCCGGCCGATGTCGATCAGTTCGTGATAGGCAAGCACGCCAAGTTGACGGCTGAGAATCCGGAAGTCGCCGCCGCGATGGCGACGGGAAAGCCGATCCTGTCCTATCCGGAAGTGCTGGCACAGTTGACCCGAGGCCGCCGCAATCTCGTCGTCGCCGGCAGTTATGGCAAGAGCACGAGCACGGCGCTGATCGCCTGGGCGCTGGCAGCAAACGGCAGGGAACCGGGCTATTTCATCGGCGCGCTGCCGAAGAATCTGGCGACCCATGCCGCCCTCGGCCGGCATGAGGCCTTCGTGATCGAGGGCGACGAATACCCTTCGTCCAATACCGACCCCTCCTCGAAGTTCATGCATTACGCGCCTTCCGCCCTGCTGCTCACGGCGGCGATGCATGACCATGTCAACGTGTTCCCGACGCAGGAGGATTATCTCCGGCCGTTCCGTGCGCTGCTGCGGAAGATGCCTTCGGGCGGGCTGGTCGTCGCCTGTCTCGACGAGCCATTCGCTGCGGGTCTGGCGCGCGAGGGCCATCCGGGCCGCACCGTGTTTTATAGTCTCGAGAATCCGGCGGCCGACTACCACGCCCGGACCATCAGCTACGGCGAGACCACGACCTTCACGCTGGTGCATCGGGGCACGGCGCTGGGCGCGTTCTCGACCACGCAGCTCGGCGCGCACAACCTGCAGAACATGGTGGGCGCGGCGGCGATGCTGATCGAGGAAAAGCTGCTGTCTCCGCAAGAGATTGGCGACGCTTTCGCTCGGTTCGCCGGAGTCATGCGGCGCATGGACAAGCTGACGGCGAAAAGCCCGATCCCGGCCTACGAGGGGTTTGGCTCCTCGCGCGAAAAGGCGCTTTCGGCGATTGATGCGATCCGGCTGCATTTTCCGCGCAAGCGGCTGGTCATCGTCTTCGAGCCGCACACGTTCTCCTGGCGCAGCCGGGACGCGCTCCATTGGTACGATACAGTGTTTCGCGAGGCGGCGGAGGTGTTCGTCTACCGCCCGCCGCACCACGGCGCGACCGCGCATAACCAGGCGAGCCATGCCGAGATAACGGCGCGCATCGCCGCGACCGGCCTGCCGACCCATGCGCTTTCCGGCGACGAGGGCGCTATCGTCGCGGCGCTGAAACCCGATGACGTCGTGCTGATCCTCTCGTCCGGCGACATGGACGGCATGATCGCGCGGCTGGTCCGGCGCATGGAAGGATAGGCGCCCCGAGGCGCCTCACATCGCCGTGCGGACCCGCCAGAGTTCGGGGAACAGCACCACATCCAGCATCTTCCGGAGGTAGCCGACGCCGGCCGTGCCGCCGGTGCCGCGCTTGAAGCCGATGACGCGCTCGACGGTCGTGACGTGCCGGAAGCGCCAGAGCCGGAAGGCGTCTTCCAGGTCAACGAGTTCCTCGGCCAGTTCGTAGAGGTCCCAGTGCGTTTCCGGTTCGCGGTAGACCTCGGCCCAGGCGTTCTCCACGCTCTGGTCGAATTCGGTGGGCAGCGTCGCGTCGCGCTCCAGTCGCTTGGGATCGATGGCAAAGCCGCGCCGCGCCAGCAGCCGCACCGTCTCGTCATAGAGCGAGGGGGCTTCGAGCGCCGCCGTCACCTCGGCCAGGCGGTTCGGCGCGTGTTCGTGGGGCTTCAGCATCGCCCGGTTCTTGTTGCCGAGGCGGAACTCGATCTCGCGGTACTGGTAGGACTGGAAGCCGGAGGACTGGCCGAGCCACGGCCGGATCGCCGAGTACTCCGGGGGAGTCATGGTGGCCAACACGTCCCAGGCCTTGACCAGCTGTTCCATGATGCGAGAGACGCGCGCCAGCATCTTGAACGCCTGCGGCAGCTTTTCTTCGCGCACCGAGACGATGGCGTGGCCGAGTTCGTGCAACATCAGCTTCATCCAGAGTTCGGACGTCTGGTGCTGGATAATGAACAGCAGCTCGTTGCGGTCCGGCGACAACGGGTGTTGCGCGGAGAGGACGTCGTCGAGCTTGAGGTAATCCGCGTAGGACATGTCTTTCGAGAAATCGAGCTTGGCTGCATGCCAGCTCTCGGGCGCTGTCTTGTTGTCCGCCATCGTTGCCTCCCATATCGTTTGCGCCAGCATGAGGCCGGCCGAGCGGTGCGCAAGTCCGCGTCGTCGGGCAAAGAGTCGCGCCCGGCGGCTTGACAAAACACTTCAAGCCTCAATACTTCAAGCTTAAAATAAATCGCGAACCGAGGGGGCTGGAGGAACCATGCGCATTGTCTGCATCGGCGGCGGGCCGGCTGGCCTGTATTTCGGCATCCTGATGAAGTTGTCGGACCCCTCGCACCAGATCACGGTGGTCGAGCGGAACCGGCCCTATGACACGTTCGGCTGGGGCGTGGTGTTCTCCGACGCGACCATGGACAACATGCGTCTGTGGGATCGCAAGTCCGCCGATGCCATCCAGGAGGCGTTCAACCACTGGGACGACATCGAAACCTGGTTCAAGGGGCGCAAGATCCGCACCACGGGCCATGGCTTCGTCGGCATCGGCCGCAAGAAGCTCCTGAACATCCTGCAGGAGCGCTGCGAGGAACTCGGCGTCGAGCTCGCTTTCGAGCGCGAGGTGGACAGCGATCTTGAATTCCCGGATGCCGACCTGATCATCGCCTCGGACGGCATCGGCTCGAAAATCCGGGCGCGCTACCAGGATGTGTTCCAGCAGGACATCGTGGTCCGTCCGAACCGTTACATCTGGCTCGGCACGCGCCGGCTGTTCGATGCGTTCACCTTCGATTTCCGCAAGACCGAGCACGGCTGGTTCCAGGCGCACATCTACAAGTTCGATGCCGAAACCTCGACGTTCATCGTCGAGACGACGGAGGATACCTTTCACAAGCACGGGCTGGACAAGGCCGACCAGGCTCAGTCCGTGGCCTTCTGCGAGAAGGTTTTCGCGGAAATCCTGGAAGGGGCGAAGCTGGAGACCAACGCGCGCCACCTGCGCGGCTCTGCCTGGCTGAACTTCAACCGCCTGATCTGCGGAAAGTGGAGCCATTTCAATGGGAAATCGCACGTTGTTCTCATGGGGGACGCGGCCCACACAGCGCATTTCGCCATCGGGTCCGGCACCAAGCTCGCTTTCGAGGACGCGATCGAACTGACCAACCAGTTCCGCAGGATCGGTCAGGCGCGCACCGACATTCCCAAGGTGCTGGAGGCCTATGAGGCCATCCGCAGCGTCGACGCCGCACGGCTCCAGAACGCGGCGCGCAATGCCATGGAATGGTTCGAGGTGGTCGAGCGGCGCTATGCCGATGCGATGGAGCCGGAGCAGTTCATGTATTCCATGCTGACGCGCTCGCAGCGCATCAGCCATGAGAACCTGCGCCTGCGCGACAAGGATTGGCTCGAAGGCTACGAGCGCTGGTTCGCGGCGAAAGCCGGCGTGCCGGCAAGGCCGGACGAACGGCCGCTGCCGCCGATGTTCACGCCCTTCACGGTGCGTGGTCTGACGCTGAAGAACCGGATCGTCATGTCGCCGATGGCGATGTATTCGGCGGTCGACGGTGTGCCGGGCGATTTCCATCTGGCGCATTTCGGCGCGCGGGCGCTGGGCGGCGCGGCGCTGCTGTTCTCAGAGATGACCGCGCCTGCGCCGGACGGGCGCATCACGCCGGGGTGTCTCGGGCTGTGGAACGATACCCAGTCTGCGGCGTTCAAGCGGCTCATCGCCCTGGTGCACGCCTCGGGGGCGAAATTCGGCATTCAGATCGGCCATTCCGGTCGCAAGGGGTCGACCCGCGTCGCCTGGGAGGGCATCGACGAGCCGCTGGCCTCCGGCGGCTGGGAGATCATCGCGCCCTCGGCGCTGCCATACCTCAGGCACGGCCAGGTGCCGCGCGCCATGACCCGGGCCGACATGGACCGGGTGCGCGATGCCCATGTGCAGGCGGTGAAGCGCGCAGCCGATGCCGGCGCGGACATGATCGAGCTGCATGCGGCGCACGGCTATCTGCTCTCGTCCTTCCTGTCGCCGCTGACGAACAAGCGCACGGACGAGTACGGCGGCAACCACGAGAACCGCGCGCGCTTCCCTCTGGAAGTGTTCGCGGCGATGCGTGCGGCCTGGCCGAAGGACCGGCCGATGGCGGTGCGCCTGTCGTGCCACGACTGGTTCGAGGGCGGCAACACGCCGGAGGATGCGCTGATCTTCGCGCGGATGTTCAAGAGCGCCGGTGCCGACATGATCGACTGCTCCTCCGGGCAGGTGGTGAAGGAGGAGAAGCCGGTCTACGGTCGCCTGTTCCAGACGCCGTTCTCCGACATGATCCGCAACGAGGCCGGGATTCCGACCATTGCCGTCGGGGCGATCTCCGAGGCCGACCACGCCAATTCGATCATCGCCGCCGGCCGCGCCGACCTGTGCGCGCTCGCCCGTCCGCATCTGGCCGATCCGGCCTGGACGCTGCATGAAGCGGCGAAAATTGGCCTTACGGTGATCGCTTGGCCGAACCAGTATCGTTCGGGCAAGATGCAGTACGAGACGAATCTGGCGCGCGCGGCGACGCCGGCGAAAGGGTAGGGCGATGGCTCTGGCCGATCAGCACGCGCTGGTCACCGGCGGGGGAACCGGCATCGGTGCCGCGATCGCCGCAACGTTGGCCAGGGCCGGCGCGCGGGTGACGATCGCTG
>DAOMXN010000144.1:0-6667 GCA_035437025.1 Beijerinckiaceae bacterium
GGCCGCGCCGAACGGCAAGCGGGTCGCCTGCATCGGCGGTGGTCCGGCCTCGCTCACCGTTGCCCGTGACCTCGCCGTGCTCGGCTACGCGGTCGATGTGTTCGACGAGGGCGCCGCGCTTGGCGGCATGATGCGGTCCCAGATTCCCAAGTTCCGCCTGCCGGACGCCGTCATCGACGAAGAGTGCGCCTATATCACCGGCCTCGGTCAGGTGACGGTGCACCGGACGCGCGTCAACTCGCTGAAGGAGATGCTGACCCGGGGCTATGATGCCGTCTTCGTCGGCACCGGCGCCCCGCGCGGCAAGGGCCTGGACATCCCCGGGCAGGAGGCGGGCGCGTCCAACATCCATACCGGCATCGAATGGCTGGCGAGCGTATCGTTCGGGCACACCACGAGCATCGGACGGCGGGTGATCGTGCTCGGCGGCGGCAACACGGCGATGGATTGCTGCCGGACCGCACGCCGTCTCGGCGGCGCCGACGTCAAGGTCATCGTCCGGTCCGGCTTCGAGGAAATGAAGGCGTCACCGTGGGAGAAGGAGGACGCGATCCACGAAGACATTCCGATCCTCAATTTCCTCACGCCCAAGGCGTTCGTGATCCGTGATGGCAAGCTCGCGGGCGTGACCTTCGAGAAGGTGAAGGCGGTCTACGACGAGAAGGGGCGCCGCAGCCTTGTTCCCACCGGCGAGCCGGACGTCACGCATGACTGCGATGATGTTCTCGTCGCCATCGGGCAGGACAACGCCTTCCCCTGGATCGAGCGCGACGCCGGCATCGAGTTCGACCGCTGGGGCCTGCCGAAGCTCGACGAAAAGACGTTCCGATCGACCCTGCCGAACGTGTTCTTCGGCGGTGATGCCGCCTTCGGGCCGAAGAACATCATCTGGGCCGTCGCGCATGGCCACGACGCGGCGGTTTCGATCCACAAATACTGCCAGGGCGAGGATATCGCGGACCGCCCGCCGCCGGGCGTCTCCATCATCAGCCAGAAGATGGGGATTCACGAATGGGTCTACGACAACGACATCTCGGTGAAGGCACGCACGCCGATGCCGCATCGGGCAAAGGCGGAAGTCCTGGCCGACATCCGCGCCGAGGTCGAGCTGGGCTTTGACGCCGCTCTGGCGCTCCGGGAGGCGCAGCGTTGCCTCAATTGCGATGTGCAGACGGTGTTTTCCGCGGCGCTATGCATCGAGTGCGATGCCTGCATCGACATCTGCCCGATGGATAGCCTCACCATCGCGCCCAACGGCGAGGAAGGCGATCTGCGCGCGCGCCTCACCGCCCCGGCGCTGAACCTGGCCCAGGACCTGTACATCTCCGCCGATCTCAAGACCGGACGCATCATGGTGAAGGACGAGGACGTCTGCCTCCATTGCGGCCTGTGCGCCGAGCGCTGCCCGACCGGCGCCTGGGACATGCAGAAATACCTGATCCAGATGACCCACGCGGGGTGCAAGCCGTGAACGTCCATCTTCGCCAGCCGGTGACCGCCACCAACGATTTCGTCGTCAAGTTCGCCAATGTGAACGGCTCCGGCTCAGCCAGCGCCAACGAGCTGTTCGCCCGGTCGATCCTGCGCATGGGCGTACCGGTGTCGCCGCGCAACATCTTTCCCTCGAACATCCAGGGGCTGCCGACCTGGTACGAAGTGCGGGTTTCCGGAAAAGGCTGGCTCGGCCGGCGCGGAGGGTGCGACATGATGGTCGCGATGAACCCGCAGACCTGGGCGCAGGACGTGAAGGAGATCGAGCCGGGCGGCTATCTCGTCTACGATTCGACCAAGCCGATGGGACCGGAAGCCTTCCGCGACGACATCACCGTCATAGGTCTGCCGCTCACCGCGATTTCCAACGCCACGTATTCGGACGTGCGCCAGCGCCAGCTGTTCAAGAACATCATCGGCCTCGGCGCGCTCTCGCTGCTGCTGGGCATCGATCCCAAGGCGATCGAGCAACTGTTCGGCGAGCAGTACAAGGGCAAGGAGGCGCTGCTCGCCTCGAACGTCAAGGCGCTGCATCTGGGACGGGATTATGTCGAGAAAAACCTCGATCCCAACATCTGCCGCCTGAAGGTGGTGCCCGCCAATGCGGTGGGAGAGCGCATCTTCCTCGAAGGCAACATGGCGGCGGCGCTCGGCTGCGTCTATGGCGGCGCGACCGTGTGCGCCTGGTATCCGATCACGCCCTCGTCCTCGCTGGCCGAGGCCTTCCAGTCCTACTGCAAGCGCTACCGGCACGATCCCGACACGGGCGAGGCGAAATACGCCATCGTTCAGGCTGAGGATGAACTGGCCTCCATCGGCATGGTGATCGGCGCGGCCTGGAACGGCGCGCGCGCCTTCACGGCAACCTCCGGCCCCGGCATTTCCCTGATGACCGAGTTCATCGGCCTGGCCTACTTTGCCGAAATCCCGGCAGTGCTGATCAACGTGCAGCGCGGCGGCCCGTCCACTGGCATGCCGACCCGCACGCAACAGGCGGACATCCTGTCCTGCGCCTATGCCTCCAACGGCGACACCAAGCACGTGCTGCTGTTCCCCGAGGATCCCACCGAGTGTTTCGAGATGGCGGCGGATGCCCTCGATCTCGCGGATCGGCTCCAGACGCCGGTATTCGTGATGACCGACCTCGACATCGGCATGAACTACCGGCTGTGTCGCCCGCTGAGGTGGGATGACAGCCGCAAGCTCGATCGCGGCAAGGTGATGACGGCGGACGAGTTGCAGGCCGGCAAAGCGTTCGGCCGCTACACCGACGTGGACGGGGACGGCATTCCCTTCCGCACCTATCCCGGGACCCACCCGACCAAGGGCGCCTTCTTCACGCGCGGCACCTCCAAGAACCGCAAGGCGGGCTATTCCGAGGAGGGCGATGTCTACGTCGACAACATGGAACGGCTTCTGCACAAGTTCGAAACCGCCAAGAGCCTGTGTCCGCAGCCAGAATTCCGTGCCGCCGCCAGACCGACGCGGACCGGCGTGATCTACTTCGGCTCCACCGCGCCGGCCATGGATGAGGCGCTGGCCCTTCTGGCGGACGAAGGGGCGCACTTCGATGCGGTGCGCATCCGCGCCTTCCCCTTCGCGTCCTCGATCGATCGCTTCATCGCCGATCACGACAAGGTCTTCGTCGTCGAACAGAACCGCGATGCCCAGTTGCGCTCCATGCTGATCAACGAGATCGGCGTCGACCCGGCGCGGCTGGTCGCCGTCACGCACTACGACGGCACGCCGATCACCGCGCGCTTCATCGTCGGCGCGATCAACGCCAACCTCGATCTGGCCAGGATCCGGCTCAATCCGGAGATGCTGTCATGACCTACATTGCCAAGCCGAAGCTGCACCATCCCAGCCTGACGCGAAACGAGGCGGGCTACACGCGCCGGGATTATGAAGGGCCGGTGTCGACGCTGTGCGCCGGATGCGGCCACGATTCGATCTCCGCGGCGATCATCCACGCCTGCTACGAGCTTTCGATCGAACCGCACCGGGTGGCGAAGCTCTCGGGCATCGGCTGCTCATCCAAGACGCCGACCTATTTCCTCGGCAATTCGCACGGGTTCAACACCGTGCACGGACGCATGCCCTCGGTGCTCACCGGCGCCAACCTCGCCAATCGCGACCTGATCTATCTCGGCGTTTCCGGCGACGGCGACAGCGCCTCCATCGGCCTTGGCCAGTTCGCGCATGTCATGCGGCGCGGCGTGAACATGCTCTACGTCGTCATGAACAATGGCGTTTACGGCCTCACCAAGGGCCAGTTTTCCGCCACCGCCGACCGGGGATCGAAGTCGAAGAAGGGGGCGGTCAACGCCGACAGCGCCATCGATCTGGCCTCGCTGGCGATCCTGATGGGCGCGACCTTCGTCGCCCGCTCGTTCTCCGGCGACAAGGAGCAGCTCGTCCCCCTGATCAAGGCGGCGATCAGTCATCCCGGCGCGGCCATCCTTGACGTGATCTCGCCCTGTGTCGCCTTCAACAACCATGCGGGTTCCACCAAGAGCTACGACTATATCCGCGAGCACAACGAGGCGGTGAACCGCCTCGACTTTATCACAGGCCGCGCGCCAATCACGGCGGACTATGCGCCGGGCGAGGTGCGCGAAATCATGCAGCACGATGGCTCCATGCTTCGCCTGCGCAAGCTCGATGCGACCTATGATCCGTCCAGCAAGGCCGGCGCGCTCGCCCATATCGCCGAGCGTCAGGCGGCGGGAGAGGTTGCGACCGGACTGCTCTATCTCGATCCCAGTCCGCGCGACCTGCACGCCGCGCAGAACACCGTGAAGCGGCCGTTGAACACCCTGACGGAAAAGGACCTGTGCCCGGGTTCCGCAGCGCTGGAAAAGATCAACGCCGGATTGCGGTAGAATGGGCTGCCGCACCGGCACTGATGCCGAAAATGCGAGCGTTTGGGCTTACCCCTGTTGAACCGTGCGGCCGAAAATAGCCTGGTTCGGTCTGGTTTGTTGAGACATCGCAGCGACGTGCGCGCCTAGCATGCCTTCCGCTCAAGGGAGGTGCACTCATGCCCAGTGCGCGATTTTTCTTCTTCTCGCTGCTCGTGGTTTCCATCATGGGATTGGTGTTGCCGACCGACGCGCTGGCCTCCTCGGGCAAGGCGGGACCAGGGTCCTTGCACGTCGTCCTGCAGGAGGCGACGACCGCCATTTGATGCGCTTCCGGCGCGCGGCAGTCGCCGCGACCGCGCCCGGTCAGGTCGTGCGCCAAGGCTTTCCGTTGGCGGCGGAGACGGTCTGTGGCATATCCGGTCGGTCGCCTGAATGGGCTTGCGGCAGAGCCGCAGGGCAGGGCGGCGCCGTTATCCGCTCGGAATTCTTGCCGCTGTGACACCCTCGAAACGTCGCGACCTGCTCCGCGTCCTGGAAGACCTGCGTCGGTCCGAGCGGTTCATTCGCTCTGCCATCTCGGACCTGGAACAGCTTCTGAATCCTGAAGCCAGTGTCCCAGGCCGGCAGCCAATGGCTTCAGGCGTGACGTTCGAGGCAGGGTTTTCGGAGGTCGCGGCCGACTATGAGGCGGACGAGTCGATGGTCCGGCCGCCCTCGGCTCAAGGCGGCAGCTTCGCGAAGTGGAGCATGTCTGACGCGATTCAGCACGTGCTCGAAGCTGCCAAGGGAAGCCTGACCAATGCCGAGATCCTGGCCGCGCTCACGGCCGGCAACTTTCATTTCAAGACGATGCAGCCTGCGGTAGCGGTGGCCCAGTGCCTGAAGCGTCTGCAGGACTTGGGAATCGTGCGGCGTCCGGAGCGCGGCCAATGGCTGCTGGCCGAACGAACTGCCTCTTGAGTTTGCCCCTCCGTCCTCTAAGTTGTTTAGAAGCGTTCTAAGCGCGTCCTCAGGCCTGCAACCAGCGAGATCGACCATGGATGGAAACGAGAAAAACGGCAACGGCAAGTGCCCGGTGGCGCACGCGGCGCCATCAAGCGCCACATTCACCGGGCGCTCGAACCGCGACTGGTGGCCGAACCAACTGAACCTGTCGATCCTGCACCAGCATTCGCCGCGCTCCAACCCTCTGACGCCGGCCTTCAACTACGCCGAGGAGTTCAAGAAGCTCGACTACAGGGCCCTGAAGAACGACCTGTACAAGCTGATGACCGAGTCGCAGGACTGGTGGCCAGCGGACTACGGCCATTATGGCCCGCTGTTCATCCGCATGACCTGGCACGCCGCCGGAACCTACCGCACGGGCGACGGCCGTGGCGGCGCGGGCACCGGCAACCAGCGGTTCGCGCCGCTGAACAGCTGGCCGGACAACGGCAACCTCGACAAGGCGCGCCGATTGCTCTGGCCGATCAAGAAGAAATACGGCAATCGCATCTCCTGGGCCGACCTGCTGGTGCTGGCCGGCAACGCGGCGCTGGAATCGATGGGTTTCAAGACCTTCGGGTTCGGTGGCGGCCGCGAGGACATCTACGCGCCGGAAGAGGATGTGTACTGGGGCACCGAGGACACCTGGCTGGGTGACAAGCGCTACTCCGGCGACCGTGACCTGGAAAATCCGCTCGCCGCCGTGCAGATGGGCCTGATCTACGTGAACCCGGAAGGTCCCAACGGCATGCCGAATGCCGTCGCCTCGGGCCGCGACATCCGCGAGACCTTCGGCCGCATGGCGATGAACGACGAGGAGACCGTCGCGCTCGTCGCCGGCGGTCATACCTTCGGCAAGGCGCACGGCGCGGGCGATCCGGCGCTCGTTGGGCGTGAGCCGGAGGGCGCTGCCCTCGAGGAGATGGGCTTTGGCTGGAAGAACGCGCTCGGCTCGGGCAAGGGCGTTCACACCACGACCAGCGGCATCGAGGGCGCCTGGACCCCGACGCCCACGACGTGGGACAACAGCTACTTCGACATGCTGTTCGGATACGACTGGAACCTGGTGAAGAGTCCCGCCGGCGCATGGCAGTGGATTCCGGCCAGCCCGGCGGCGCAGACGCTGGTGCCCGATGCGCATGACAAGACCCGCCGCCATCCGCCGATGATGACCACGGCGGACCTCGCCCTGCGCATGGACCCGATCTATGAGCCGATCGCGCGCCGGTTCCACAAGAACCCGGACCAGTTCGCGGATGCATTCGCCCGCGCCTGGTTCAAGCTGGCCCATCGCAACATGGGCCCCCGCGTTCGGTATCTCGGTC
>DAOMXN010000145.1:0-6661 GCA_035437025.1 Beijerinckiaceae bacterium
AGGCGGCACGGGCGATGCCATCCCGGCCTTTCATGCGCATTTCCCAGACCGGTCCTTCCAGGTGCTTTACATAGGGCTCACGCACATGCTCGAGCCCATACCCCTCGATGAGGCCAACAATCCGGACGAAGCTGGCCTGAATATCGGAAGGCAGTTCCAAAAGAACGTCGAGAACCACCTGATCCAGAAATTCGACTGACCACTTCATACCCAGATTATACCTTTTTTGCAATGAAACGCAACAGACCCCGAAATGGGGTGTTGCCGACGCCTCCTGATTGGAAGCCTGATGAATTGTCAGAACGCCTGAACCGCTTCGCGCTCGATTTCGGCACGGAGTTTAGGATGCAAACCAGAGCGGGTTTTCAGATCGACAGAAACGCCCAGTTCCGTCATCAGCAAATTGTGTACCCTGGCCATGTCGATCAGGGAGAATTTGCGGTTTGGATCGATTTCGATGAAGACGTCGATATCACTGTCGGGGCGAGCCTCTCCCCGTGCCGTCGAGCCGAAGAGATACGCGGCCGCCACCCCCGTGCACGCAATGCGGTTTCGCGGCGGCCGATTTCAGCAAGGGCATGGTCTCGCTTCATGAGCAGAGGATACACGGAATTCGCCGCCATTTGAAGCTGCGTATCGTTCATCCCCACGAGACACCACACGTTCTAAACAATCCCCCATGCCCTGTAGCGTTCTCGCCCTGTGAGTTCGCGCAAACCGAGATCGGCGACAAGGTCCTGCGCCGCGCGTTAGGACATCCGCAGCCTGCAGGCGACCAGAGCGGCGAGATCAGCGGCGGCTCGAGGGCTGGAGCGAGGACGAGATTCATGCGCTCGAAGGCATGGCGATGGAGCCTGGCCATGAGGCGCTGAACGCCGAATTCGAAGCAACCGGGATAAAAAGGTGATAGGCTGCGCGCCCAAACCCGGCTTCGTCATCCGCTATCTCCACGACTTGTCCGCGCCGGGAGAGGTCTCCTCGCCCTCCAACGTGAAGGAACGGCCTGCGGTCGTCATCATGGCCGTGACGCGACAAGGCGATCGAACCGTCGTACGCGTCGCGCCGATCACGCATCGCTGGCCGGGAAACGGCGATCGCGCTATGGAATTGCCGCAGCAAACCAAGGCGCGCCTCGGCCTCGACGGCCAGCGCTCTTGGGTCATCCTCGATCACGCCAACGAATTCGTCTGGCCCGGGCCGGACGTCCGCCCCGTGCCAGACCGCGGGCCCGCGACGATCTACTTTGGCCCGCCGCCACCAGCGTTCTATCAAGCGTTGAAGTTAAAGCTGCTGAACTTGCAGCGGGTGCAACGCGCGCAAACGCGCCTGCGCGGACAATGAGCGCCCGAAGCGGCTTGGGTCGTTAGCGGCGGGAGAATTGCGTAGCCGATCACCGGCAACCCTGGGGCGATTCGATTCCCGGCGCAAAGTCCCGGGTTGGACGAGGCGGCGCGATGACAACTCTCCGCACTCAAAACCGGGCGACTGCAGTCGAAACATCATCCGGCGATCATGTCTGGAGCGATCCGCCAGACGATTGAAGCCACGCGGTTGATGGCGCCCCATATCCCACGGCGCCAAAGTATTCGCATGCCCGGGCGGCGTCCTGCGCCGCGGCCTGAAGCAATGCCTTTGGCGTCTCGTTGCGCAGAAGCCCGACCAGGACCCGGGCGATGAAACTGTCGCCCGCACCAAGCGTGTCGACTACACTGGCCGGCGCGGCGGCGACCTCGTGAAGCGTGTTCTCTCCAGAAAGGAGGGCGCCCTCGCTCCCGCGTGTCGCCAGCACCCATTTCGCGCCGGTGGCATGCATCGCGCCGACAAGGCCGATGGTCTCTTCCCTTGATTGTCCAGCGCCAGAGAACGACGCAAGCCAGCAGCGCGGCGCCACCTCGGCGCGATGGCTGGCCTCGCGCCGGGTCGAAAAGTCATAGGAGAGGCGGGTTCGCGCGGCGATCGCGCCGAGGCAGTTGTCCAATCCGGCGTGCTGATACACATGGGCTGCGTCGTGGCTTGCGATGAATTGAAGATCCTCCTCGTCCGGCTCGAACCGCGAAACGCCAAGATCGTAAGAAACGAATTGGCGGTCGCCGCCGCTGTGCCCAATCACGCAATGCGCCGTGTCGCCCTTGACGACGCGCAGACGGCTGGAGTCTACGCCCTCGGACTCCAGCGCTTTCCGGATCAGCCGGCCCGCCGCGTCGTCGCCGACCGCGCCGATATAGGCCGATCCCACTCCGCTGCGCCGCGCGAAGACCGAGACGTTGAAGCAGTTGCCGCCCGGATACATGCGCCCGTCAGAGAGGTAGCAATCGACGTCGTTGTCGCCCACGCATACGATCCGCGCCATGCCCGAACTCACCTCTGTGCGAACTTCCGGATTGACAACATGTGAGAACGTTCGCACAATGGCTCTAGGCCGTCAATTCAAGCTGCGAATGCGAAAGTGCGGGCGGCACGAGTGTCGTGACAGGGGCGGGGCGAAAACGCTGATGGAAACCTCTTGGAGGGTCGATGTCGCGGCAGCCCTGGCGGCGCTCGAGGTCAGGCCCCTGACTCATGTGTTCCTTGTGGCATGCGGCGGTTCGCTCTCCGTCATGTTGCCCGGCAAGGTGATCATGGATCGTTTCGCGCCGGATTTGCCCTGCGATGCGCTCAATGCTGAGGAGTTCATCTGCCGCGCCCCGGCAAGGCTCGGCCCTGCGGCGCTTGTCATCCTCTGTTCTCAGACCGGGTCAACGAAGGAGACGGTGGCGGCCGCGCACTTTGCGCGCGGGAAGGGTGCGGCGACTATCGCCATGTCGCTCGATATCGCCTCGCCGCTGGCCATCGCCGCGGACTACGCCGTCGCTTACCGCGCTCACTACACGACAGGCGAGAAAATCGACGCCGCGGACAGCAATTACGCCGTGCTCTATTGCCTGCTCGCTGGTCTTCTGGCCCAGCGGGGTCAGGCAAATCTGCTGGCCGCGCTACGCAAGAGCCTCGCCGGCCTTCAGCCCGCCATCGATCGGGCCAAGGTCGCGCTGGCCGAGCCGCTCGCGGCCTATGCGCCCCGCTTCGCGAACGCCCCCGCCGTCTACACGTTGGGCGCGGGGGCGAATTTTGGCGCGGCCTATTCCTTCGCGATCTGCGTGCTGATGGAAATGCAATGGATCAACTCGCAGGCCATCCACGCCAACGAATTTTTCCACGGGCCATTCGAGGTCGTGGACAAGTCGGCCTGCTTCATCGCGATGCTTGGAACAGGTCCTTCCCGGCGTCTGGAAGAACGGGCGCGCGACTTCCTGCTGCGCTACGGGGACGCGCGGAACATCATGGTTCTCGACGCGGCCGGGCTGGATCTCGACGGGCTGGAGGAGCCCTTCCGGGAGTTTCTCGCGCCGCTTGTTTTCTTCGATGTGCTTTGGGGCTTCGCCTTTCGGCTCGCCGATGCTCGTAGCCAGCCGATGCTGGAGGCGCGCCGCTACATGAAGAAGATCGCCAACTACTAGGTCCGCTCCCGCCGGAGCGAACCAGATCATGAGTGAACCGCCCGTCACGGGCAGAAAAAGCGCAAGACAGGAGGAACCACATGCATTTTGCGACAATTACACGCCGTATGCTTGCAGGTGCGGCAGCCGTCGCGGCCTACGCCGTCACGATGGGCGCAGTCCAGGCGCAAACCCAGATTCGCATTGCCTCGGTCAACCCGCCGACCTCCGAGTCCCTAGTCGTCGTGCAGAAGGTGGCGGATCGCATCACGGCGCGCACGCAAGGGCGCGTGACGTTCCGGCTCTTCCCGTCCGGTCAGCTCGGCACCACCAAGGATTCGCTCGAACAGGCCAGCCAGGGCCAGCCGGTCATCACCTACACTTCCGCTTCGTTCATGGCGACCTTCGGCGTTCCCGAGCTTGCTGTCGTCGAGGGGCCGTTCATCGTTGCCAACAACGAGGAAGGCGAGCGCCTCGCCTTTTCGTCGCTCATGCAGGGCTGGTACGATCAGCTCGCCGCCAAATCCGGCATTCGCATTGTCGCGCTCAACTGGTTCGACGGTCCGCGCCACATGATCGGCAAGGCCGGCTACAGCAAGCCCGACAGTCTCAAGGGCGTGAGGATGCGCGTGCCTCCCGTGGAGACATGGATCAAGACCTTCCAGCCGCTCGGCGTCATCGCCACGACGGTGGAGGCTGCTGAAGCATATTCGGCGCTGTCCCAGGGCGTGGTGACGGCTGCGGAATCGCCTCTGACGGGCCTTCGGGCCAGCAAATGGTTCGAGGTCGCCAAGCACATCACGCTGACCGGCCACTTCAACCTTTTCACAGGCTGGGTGATGAGCGAGGCGGCGTTCAAGGGTCTCTCGGCCGACGACCGCACGGCACTCCTCGACGAGTTCCGCAAGGGCGGCCGGGAGCTTTCCGATCTCTCGCTCCAGCAGGCTGCGGCGATCCGCAAGGAGTTTGAGGCCGCCGGCGTAACCTTCCACGACGCCGATATCGAGGCGTATCGCAAGGCGACGGCGAGCTTCTATACGAGCTTCCCGCAATGGCCGGCCGGCCTGCACGAGAAGGTTCTGGCGGCGGCCGCCGGAAAGTGACGAAAGGCGCGGCCGGGGCATGAAAGCGCTGGACGATCTTCTCAAGGCGATCGGGACCTTTGTCCCGGTCGTCCTCTTGGCCGTCGTGCTTGCGATTGTCCCTGCGAGCGTCATCGCCCGCAATCTCTTCGATGCGGAAGTCTACGCAGCGCACGATATCGCCATGCTCGCCTTTGCCGGAGTGGTCTGGTTCGGCCTGGTCGGCGCGGCCATTGACGGGCAGCTCTTTGGCGTCAACTTCTTCGTCGACAAGCTGCCTGGCGACTTGCCGCGATATTGCCGCATCGCCTCTTGCTTCGTCGTCATCCTGTGCAGCCTGGCGGTCATCTATTCCGCCTGGATGCAAATCGGCACTGCGCGCTTCTCGCGTTTCCTGACGCTCGGCTGGCCGAAGTGGATCGTTTCGGCCGGCCTGCTTGCGTCGATGGCGCTGATCATCCTTGTGCAACTGCGCGAAATCGTCCTGCATTGCCGGGGCGAAACCGCCGGAGGCGGTGCGCCATGATCCTCGCCACGATTGTCTTTTTCGCGCTGCTCTTTTTCGGCGTTCCCGTCGCCTTCGTGATGCTCGGCGCCTCGGTGTTCTACTTCATCGAAAACCCGATGATGGCCAGCATCGTGGCGCAGCGCATGTCGTCGTCGCTGGAGTCCTTTCCGCTGCTCGCTGTTCCCTTCTTTGTGTTCGCGGGGGCGGCGATGGCGCGCGGCGGAATCGCGGACCGATTGTACGACCTCGCGGAAGGCATGGTCGGCCACTGGCGCGGCGGACTCGCGCAGGTCGGCGTCCTGAATTCGCTGTTCATGGGCGCGATGTCCGGTTCGGCCAACGCCGATGCGGCGATCGATGCCCGATCGCTCGTGCCGATCATGCGTCGGCAGGGTTACTCCAACGCTTTCGGCTCGGTGATCAGCGCGGTCTCCGGGGTGATCGCGCCGATCATGCCGCCGAGCATCGGCCTGATCATCTATGGTCTGCTCACCAACACATCGATCGGCAAGCTTTTCCTCGGCGGCGTCGTTCCGGCCTTCCTGATCGCCTTCGTGCTGATGGCCGCGGTGCGCTATGTCGCGCTGCGCCGGAATTACGCGCCGTCCCGCGAGCGGCGGCTTCCGCTCCGCGATCTGGCCGTGCGTTGTCGAGGCGCGCTCTGGGCGTTGGCCATGCCGGTCCTGCTGATCGTCGGCTTGCGCGTCGGCTGGTTCACGCCCACGGAGCTTGGCGCCATGGCGGCGCTCTATGCGCTCGCCATCGGTCTGTTCGTCTATCGCGGCTTCGGCGTCGCCGATGTCTATGACCTGCTGCGAGAGTCCGCCTATACGACCGCCAGCGTCATGTTCATCGTCGCCGCCGCAGGCGTCCTTGGAGTGGTTCTCGCGCTGGAGCAGGTGCCCCAGCAAATCATCGGAGCGCTTCTTGCGATTTCCGACAACAAATATGTGGTGCTGGTCGTCATCAACGTCGCCCTGCTTGTCCTTGGCACGGTGCTGGAAGGACTAGCCCTGCTGGTTATCCTGGCGCCGCTTCTCCTCAAGGTGACGACGAGCCTTGGCATCGATCCAGTGCATTTCGGCGTGGTGCTCGTGTTCAACACGACGATCGGCTCCATCACGCCGCCGGTGGGCACCGTGCTTTACACGGTCTGCGCCATCACCAAGTGCACGATCGAGGAGTTCTCGGTCGAACTCGTGCCGTTTCTGATCGGACTTGTCGGGCTTCTGTTCCTGCTCACGTTCTTTCCGCCCTTGGTGACCTTCCTTCCAGAGCTGATGTTCTAGCCATGCGCCTTTTCGACGCCGACGCGGTTCACGCGCTCCTCGACTATCCCGGCCTGATCGAGGCGCTGCGACGGGCGCATCGTGGCGAGGGACCCGACACCGCCCATATGGTGCGCGACGATCCGGCGGGCGGCGAGAACAAGTTCGTCGCGCTGGTCGCCTGGCAGAATAAATCCGTGATCACGGTCAAGCTGGTCGGCGTCTTTCCCGCAAACCTTGCGCTTGCTCCGCCCCAGCCCTCCGTGCAGGGGCTTGTCGCGGTCTTCGACGGAGCGACCGGCGCGCCGGTGCTTGCGGCGGACGGGGCGG
>DAOMXN010000146.1:0-6647 GCA_035437025.1 Beijerinckiaceae bacterium
GTCGCTTTCGGCGGCCTGCGAGCGCCACCAGGTTCCGATGGTCGCCACCGAGCTTGGCGGCGGCGCGCGGCTTGACCGAAGCGCCTTCGAGATCGGCCTGTCCGGCACGCGCAACCTGCTGCGTCATGCCGGCGTGCTGCACGGCGCGCCCGAGGCCACGCGGACGGCGCTCCATCTCACCGCCGGCGCCGATGCCTATCTGATGGCGCCGGTCGACGGTCTGTTCGAAGGGTTTCACGATCTTGGGACCCTCATCGAGGCCGGGCAGGCAGCCGGGCGCATCTGGCCGATGGATGACCTGACGCGCGAGCCTGTTCCGGTCAGCTATGGCGTGACCGGGCGCATCCTGTGCGTGCGCACCATGCCGATGGTCAGGCGCGGCGATTTCCTGCTGCATACGGGCGCGCCCATGGGCGATGCCGATTTCCTGGAGACCAACCCCGCATGACTGCCAGCCCCATCATCACGCTTGCCGGCGTCAACAAGTGGTTCGGTGCCTTCCATGTGCTGAAGGACATTGATCTCGTGGTGAATCGTGGGGAGAAGGTCGTGGTCTGCGGTCCCTCCGGCTCCGGCAAGTCGACACTGATCCGATGCATCAATCGCCTCGAAGAGCACGATGAAGGGTCGATCGTGGTGGACGGCATCGTGCTGGACGAGAACGTCGCCAACGTCGCGGCGATCCGCGCCGAGGTCGGCATGGTTTTCCAGCAATTCAATCTGTTTCCGCATCTGACGGTGCTGGACAATTGCGTGCTGGCGCAGGTGCGGGCGCGCAAGACGCCCAAGGCCGAGGCCAGGCAACGCGCGATGCAGTATCTGGAACGGGTCCGCATCCCCGAGCAGGCCCAGAAATTTCCTTCGCAGCTGTCCGGTGGCCAGCAGCAACGCGTCGCCATTGCCCGTTCGCTGTGCATGGAGCCCAAGGTCATGCTGTTTGACGAGCCGACGTCCGCGCTCGATCCGGAGATGATCAACGAAGTGCTGGACGTGATGAGCGACCTTGCCCAGTCCGGCATGACGATGATCTGCGTCACGCACGAAATGGGCTTCGCGCGGCGTGTGGCGGACCGCATGGTGTTCATGGATCATGGGCGGATCGTGGAAACCGCGCCACCCAAGCAGTTCTTCTCGAACCCCGCCTCCGACCGGACGAAGCTGTTCCTGAGCCAGATTCTGTCCCACTGACCGCGAAGCGAACGCGCTATCGCAGACTTTCAAGCACGCGAACCGCCGTGCCGGACAGCACCAGCGCCCTTTCGGCATCGCTGATGTCTGCCTTTTCTGCGATGGCGCCCAGCGCCTCCGGCGAAAAAATCGGGTAGTCGCTGCCAAGCATCACGCGGTCGGCGCCAAACACCTTGACCGCCAGCGCCAGCGCATCCGGCCCGAGCGAGGCGCAGTCGTAGACCATGTTCCGCAGCGCGGCGCGCGGGAAAGGTTCGTATGGCGGACGCGAAAGCGCGACCGCTTCCAGCCGTTCCAGCACAAAGGGCAGCGTGCCGCCGAGATTGACCAGTTGAAACGTGATGCGCGGATAGGCCTCGGCAAGCTCCCCGGCGATCACCGTCAGTCCCATCTGCGCGAGGCTCGCCTGAAGGTTCAGCACGGACGCGCGATAGACTGATGTATCCGGGTAAGGTTCGGGCGGCGCTTCGCCCGGCATCAGTCCGGGGTGGATCATCACAAGCGCGCCGCATTCGTTCGCCGCCGCAAGCACGGGGGCAAGAGTTCGCGCTGCGGCGATCGACAGGAAGTAGTTGCCCGGCAGGGTGAAGACCGCCAGCCGCAAGTCGCGCCGGACGCGCCGCATCTCCGCCGCCGCCAGGGCCGTGTCGGCGAGCGGCAGCCCGGCAAGACCGGCGAAGCGGCCGCCGGACCCAGCGCAGATCGCGGCGAGGTGATCGTTGAACGCCCGGATCGGCCCGGCGATTTCGTCAGCCGGCATCACATCGACGCCAAGCGCGCCGGGAAAGGTCAGGAGTTGCGTGGCAACTCCGTTGCGATCCATCCAGGCCAGCCGGGCCGGCAGGTTTGTGTAGCCGTCGGACATCTCGGTCGAGGCCGTCATGGCGTTGAGCACCAGCCGGCCCTGCCCGTTCCGGCTGACGAAGGGGCGCGTGCTGCGCTTCATCAGGTCATCGACCAGACCGCCGTAGTAATGTGCGTGCATGTCGATCGCGGTCATGCCGTTCTCCGTCGACGAGTCAGGAAAAGGGATCTCTCACAGACCTGAGGCCTGGCCGATGCCCCACGAGACCAGATTCGGCCGGAGCCAGTCATACCGCAAGGGGGCGCGGTGGATTTGTCATGACTCCGGGCGATGCAGCAGGCTTTCCACCATTGGCGACCGCCAGCCAATCCGCGACATAGCCGGCGTAGGACCTTTCGACCATGAGCGTGAAGGATGCCTCGGCTGTCCGGTCGCGACTGATGAACGCGGTGATCGCCCAAAGCTCTGTCGCGACAACACTGCCCTGTGGCAGCCTGTCCGCAGACAGGTCCAGCGGCGCACCCTGGCGCAGCACATCCTCCGCGCTGGAACCTGCCACCTGGAACACGGCATACATGTCGGAGACCCGGGCGACATCGGCGTCGCCCACCGTCGCGAATGCGGGTTCCAGCCGGTCGGCCAACGCCGCTTCCCGCGAAAGGTCCGCCCGGATGAGCACGCGCGCCGGGCCAAAGCGAAGGATGGCGCTGCCGTGCAGGCCGTCGACGATCACGCCAGAATGCGCAGGCCACGCGAATCCGGCCGCGTCGAGCGCAGCGCGCAAGCCCTGCTCTGCACCGCGCGCCTCGAACAGCGCGCACATCGGCAACGCAACAACGCGGGCCGCGTAGCGTGTGGCTGTCATGACTTCACCCGCGAACGGCTGGCATCGTGGAACACCGGCTCGACAACCTGCATGGCGATGATCCTGTCCCTGACACGAGCACGCACGGTCTCGCCCATCCGCCTGCGACCTTCCCGCAGCAGGCCGAGCGCCACCGGACGTTGCTGCGCGACGCTCATGACGCAGGCCGAAACGAACCCTTCCTGATCGATGCGATCGCCCCCGGGTGTGATCGGCGCGCCTTCGGGCACCATCTGTCCTTGCTCCGGCAGCAAACCGACCAGTTCGAAACGCGACGGGTCGGCCCGGCGGCGGATTTCCATGGACCGCTTGCCGAGGAAGTCGGTCTTGGCCGGGCCGATCAGGCCGGACAACCCGAGATCATGCACATCCGCCGTGCCGTCGACCTCGTGGCCGGTCGAAAGGTAGCCGGCTTCAACCCGTAGGATATGGTTGGCCTCCGAGCCGACCGGCGTGATGGCGAAGCGTGCGCCTGCCTGCATCACGGCCTGCCACAGCGCCGGTCCGTGCCGCGCCGGGGTATTCAGCTCGAAGCTGAGTTCGCCCGTCCAGCTCACGCGGAAGACGCGGACCGGCAGGCCTGCGACATGCCCTTCGACCATGCCCATGAAGGGCAGCGCCTTGTTCGAGATATCGAAATCGGGATTCAAGGCCGCCAGAACGTCGCGTGCGAGGGGACCGCATAGGGTGGCGTTGGCCCATTGCGTCGTCACGGGAATGAGACTGACGCGCCAATCCGGTCGATGGACTTGCAACAGTTGTTCCAGATGTCCGTGCACCCTGTCCGCCGCTCCGGTCGAGGAGTGGAGCAGCCAGCGATGCTCATCGAGCCGGAAGGTCACGCCATCATCGAGAATGAGCCCATCGTCGCTCATCATCACGGAGTACTTGCCACGTCGCGGCTTGAGTTTGGAGAAGTCACCGACATAGGCGAGATCGAGCAGGCGAGGAACGTCGGGCCCCTTGAGCTGGAACTTGCCGAGCGGCGTGCCGTCATACACGCCCACCCCCTCGCGCACGGCCCGGGCCTCGCGCTGCGCCGCGGCGGACCAGTCTTCGCCCGGCTGCGGATAGTACCCCGGGCGCTGCCATCGCAGCCCCGCCTCATACATCACCGCGCCCTGCTCCACATGCCACCCGGTAAGCGGCGTATGGCGCCAAGGATAGAGACGCGCTTGCGACCGCGCGCCGGCAATCGCGCCGAACTCCACCGGAACATACGGCGGGCGGAACGTGGTCGTGCCCACCGCGTCGGCCGGCTGCCCGCTCAGCGCTCCCACGACGGCAATCACATTGACATTGCCGGTCTTGCCCTGATCAACACCCATCCCGGCTGTGGTGTAGCGCTTGATCAGCTCGATCGAATCGTAGCCCTCGCGCATCGCCAGCCCCAGGTCGTCGGTGCTGACGTCGCCGGACAGATCGACGAACACCTTGCCCGCTCCTTTGGAGCGCGGGACAAACCAAAGCGGATGGACCTCGTTGGCGACAAACGCATCGCCGCTCTCAGGCACAGGCACGGCAGGTGACTTGATGCCAAGTCGGCCAAGCGCCGTCGCGGCCGCCGCCGCGCCTTCCCGCGCGCAGTCCGATGTTCCGAAGGTGCCGGTCGCAGCGCCGGCGATGGAAAAATCCTCAGACGCGTGGCGGGCGACGAACGTGGCGATGTCCGGCCGCCAGACAGAGGTGGCCTGCCGGCTCTGCGAGGCGAGATGGAACGCAGGGTTCCAGCCGCCGCTGACGGCGACGAGATCGCAATCGAGCCGTTCGCGGCCCTGCGCAGTCTCGAACTCCAGGGCCGACACGCGGGCGCGGCCGATGGCGCGGACAACCTGCGCGCCGGTCCGCAGACGAATGCCACGATCCGCCGCCCTGGCCTGCACTTCCGGCGCGACTGTCGGGCGAGCATCAAGCACCGTGACGGCCGAGCCTGCCTGAGCCAGATCGAGCGCGGTGGCATAGGCGGAATCGTTGTTGGTGAAGACGATGGCCCGCGCCCCGACGCGGACGCCGTGGCGATGCAGATAGCTGCGCGCCGCGGACGCCAGCATGACGCCCGGCCGGTCACTGTCCGGAAAAGGAATCGGCCGTTCCTGCGCGCCGGCCGCGATCACGACCTGACGCGCGCGGACCTTCCAGGTGCGGAAGTCGAGGTCGCGCGCATCCGATGGCGCGCGTTCGATCACGGTCAACAGGTTGTGTTCGTGATAGGCCCAGACCGATGACTGCGGCAGTCGACGGACGTTGGGCATCGCCTCCAGCATCGCCAGCATTTCCGCGAGCCAGGCCTGGTCTGCGAAGCCGTCGTGCAGCAAACGGCCGCCTGGACTTGGCTGGTCATCCACAAGCATCACGCGCGCGCCCGACGCGCCTGCCGTCGAGGCTGCGGCAAGACCGGCCGGACCTGCCCCGACCACCAACACGTCGCAGTCACCGTAGCGGCTCTCGCTCGTCGGCTGCCAGGTTTCGACCGGAACGCGGCCCAGCCCGGCTGCGGCCCGGATCAGCGGTTCGAACAGATGCCAGGACGGCCGCATGAAGGTCTTGTAGTAGAATCCCGCCGGCAGCAGCGGCGCGAAGAAACCCGCGACTGCGCCGAAGTCCCTGCGCGCGCTCGGCCAGGTCGAAACACTGCGATACACCGCGCCCGGCTCGATCCCGGTGACAGCCGCCAACTGGTTCGGCGCCGGTCTGGGCGACAGCCGGTCCACCATGATGCCATCATCGTAGCCGGCGCCCACAAAGCCTCGCGGACGATGCAACTTGAAGCTGCGCCCCGCGAGCACGATGTCGTTGGCAAGCAGCGCCGAGGCAATGGTGTCGCCGGCAAAGCCGGTAATCTCCATGCCATCAAACTGGAACCGCAGGGGTTGCGTGCGATCGACCAGACCGCCATTTGGCAGGCGCATCGCCGTCATTGACCCGCCTCCGCATGCGGTTGAATCGCGTGGGTGACCGTGTCACGCGTGATCGTGAACACCCGGCCGCAGCTTCGGACATGCCACCAGCGCTCACTGTGGAAGCCGCGCCGGTTCTCGCGCCCGACGAGCCAGGCCGACCAGGTGTCATCGTCGAGTCCGGCGGGATCGGGACGGGGCGCGACCGCTTCGCCAAGACAGGAAAATTCGCCTTCGGGACGCTTTCCGCAAAAGGGACAGTCAATCAGCAGCATCGCCTCACCTCTGTGCCACGGTGCCGGCTTCCAGAAGGAATTTCAGCGCTGGGAAGCGTTCCAGGCCGAAGGCCTCAGCCAGCGGGTGCGGCCGGCCCGTGGCGATCAGGTGGGCGAACGTCATTCCACCGACGGGGATCGACTTGAAGCCGCCGTACCAGCCGGTGCTCACATAAAGCCCGTCGATCGGCGTGGCCGAGATGATGGGGCTTGCATCATAGGCGAATTCGATCGCCCCGCCCCACTGGCGCAGCATCTTCAGGCTCTTGAAACGCGGGAACAGCTCGATCAGCGAGGCAACCACGTCCTCGAAGGTCGAGAAGTGGCACCCCTGACGGTAGGACGGAAGCGGGTCCGTGCCGCCGCCGATAACGATCTCGCCCTTGTCGGACTGCATCAGGTAGAGGCCGACATCCGGACAATTGACGATCACGTCGATGATCGGCTTGACCGGTTCCGAGACGAAGGCCTGCAGGTTTCGCGTCACCAGCGGCAGGGTCAAGCCGGCGCGCGCGGCGACATGGCTCGTGTTCCCGGCGGTCGCCAGCGCAATGCAGCGCGCCCTCACGACGCCGCGGTTGGTCTCGACGCCCGTCACACGCCCATCGGGCGCCCGC
>DAOMXN010000147.1:0-6492 GCA_035437025.1 Beijerinckiaceae bacterium
CCGGAGCCGCGGCGACGGCCACGGCGGCGGCGGCGGAGACGCCCCACTTCTCTTCCAGCATCTTGGCGAGTTCAGCGGCTTCGAGAACGGTGAGCTTCGACAGGTCGTCGACGAGCTTGCTCAGGTCGGTCATGGGTTTGTTCCTTGATATGGGTATCTGTTTGAACGTTTCGATTGTCTGTCAGGCGGCATCACGCCGCTTCGTCTCGCTTGGCATAGGCCCCGAACACGCGCGCAAGCTTGGCAGCCGGCGCGGTCGACAGCTGCGCGATCTTGGTAGCCGGGGCCTGGATGAGGCCGACCAGCTTGGCGCGCAGTTCGTCGAGCGACGGCATGGTGGCGAGCGCCTTCACACCATCGGGCTTCAGGGCAGTGGTTCCCATCGCGCCGCCGAGGATCACGAGCTTGTCGTTTGCCTTGGCGAATTCGACGGCAACCTTCGGCGCCGCGACCGGGTCCTTGGCGAAAGCCAGGAGCGTCGGTCCCTTCATCAGGGAACCGATGGACGCGACATCCGTGCCATCGAGAGCGATCTTGACGAGGCGGTTCTTCGCGACCTTCACGGTGGCGCCAGACTTCTTCATCTCGCGACGAAGCTTCTGCATCTGGGCAACGGTGAGGCCCGAATAATGCGCAACGACGATGGAACCGGTGTTCTTGAACGCCGAGTTCAACGTCGAGACGAGCTCTTTCTTACCAGCTCTGTCCACGTGCTCTCTCCGGGTTGACAGGTTCGGAACACGAACCCGTCGGTTGCAACTGCCGACCCGACAGGGGCCCGGGAACGGGCTTCCGGCGGGGCGGCGCCTGAATGGGATTACGGCGGCAAGCCACCACAACCCCGCTGTTGCCTGTCCCCCCGGATGTGGCGAAACGCGCCAGACCCAAGGACAAATGGTTCAAACCAAACACACCGCACCCTCTCAACGAGGGCAAAAGCATCCGGTCTTCCCCGTCTCCTGCGGACGCCTTGACCGGATCGCACCCGGCGGGAAAATCGCTCTTCCCTGGCCTTAAGCCGGCTTGAAGTTCCCTTCAGCCCGACGCATCCGCCGTCTTGGACAGGACATGGCCGGAAAAGACAACAGGTCACCCTGCCATCTCCCGGCCCTTCCTCCGCTCACCGACCCCTTGCAGGCCCGGCGGCGGTAACTCGTGATTTGCGCGCAATACCGGCGCGCGCGGACAGCATGCTGCTGATCATGGCGCGCTCTATATCGGGCAACCGCCAGAGTCGCAAGGGGCGTTGTCAAGGAATTTTTCAGCGCCCCCCGCGCCAGCAACCTACACCTTCATGTCGTAGGTGACCCACTTCGTCCGCTCGGCCAGCCGGTCATAGACGGCGCGGGCGCGATAGTTGTCATCCGCCGTGATCCAGCGGATCACCGACCATCCGCGCGCCTGTCCCTCGGCCTTGATGGCGGCGAACAATGCATCGGCAGCGCCGCTGCCGCGCGCGGCAGGATCGACAAAGAGATCGTCGAGAAAGCCGCCGACCGTTGCAGACAGCGGCCGCGCGAACGGGCGGATATGGGCAAGACCGATCAGCGCACCCCCAGCCCCAACCGCGACCAGCCCCTTGACCTCATGCCCCTCGTCCATCAGCCAGCCCCAGACGCGCGCCCGCATCTCCGCCGTCTGCTCAACCCTGTAAAACGCCGCATAGCCCTGATAGAGCCGCTCCCAATCCGCCCGGTC
The DNA here is from genome assembly GCA_035437025.1 of Beijerinckiaceae bacterium. GTDB lineage: Bacteria > Pseudomonadota > Alphaproteobacteria > Rhizobiales > Beijerinckiaceae > JAIUNP01. The sequence continues at coordinate 1,699 of DAOMXN010000147.1, forward strand.
GGCCGCTTGCAGCGGACGCACCGTCACCGCTTCGCTCATCGTCTCAACCCCAGTTCCTCGAACCCCTTCACAGCCACCTTCAGGCTGCGGCTGCCGGCGAGAAAGCTCTGGCCCGGCCCCGCGCTGGCCTGCGCCGTCAGCACTTCCAGCTTCTGCCGGGTGCGGGCCATCGCCACCTGGAAGCCCCTGCCCTGCGGCTCGGCGAGGTTGGCGAGCGCCACCTCGGTCTCCTTCGCATCGGCGGTGACATGCACGATTCGATAGCCCCGGGCCTTCAGCTCCTTCAGAAGGTCGGGCAGCATCGCCACGGTGCGCGGCTGGATGTCGTGCAGCAGCAGGATGCCCTTGCCGCGCGCATCGAGCCGGGCCAGCGTGCGCTTCAGAACCTCGTCGGGCGAAATCCTGCGCCAGTCGTCGCTGACCACATCCACCGACATCGAGAGCAGCCCGTTCGCTTCGACGAAACGATCAAGCGCCCTGGTGCGGCCGAGGCCCGGGAAGCGAAACAGTGGTGAAAGTTGTGCCCGGTTTTCGCCGCCCAGCGCGATGTTCGTGGCGTGCAACCCGCCGGCAATCTGCTCCTCGCGCGTTTTCTGCGCCTTTGTGCGGTTGAGATAGCGGTGCGACCAGGTGTGCGTGCCGATCGTATGCCCGGCCCGTGCGGTGGATTGCAGAATGTCGGGATAGGCCGCCGCCATCGAGCCGACGACGAAGAACGTCGCCTTCACGCATTCGGCCTCCAGCGCATCGAGCACCGCGGGCGTGCGCCGGGGCATCGGCCCGTCGTCGAAAGTCAGCACCACCTCGCGGTCGGCAAGATTGAGCGTCTTTTTGTAGTTGAACACGCCGACCGGACCATCGGCAGCCGATAATTTCAGGGTCCGGTGCGTACCCAGCGCCTCCGGCCCGCATGCAGCCGCCGAGGCGCCGCATGACATCATCACTCCGGCCGCAAGCGCGGCCCCATACGCAAACTGACGCAACGCTCCGCCCCCGGGATAACGCAACACTAAAGGGCCCCGAGCGTGGCAGCTTATGGTTGATAAAGTGCTGACGGCGGATCATGCCGGCGTGAGGTTACTTCTCCAGCAGCCGAACCATCTCCGCATAGCCGCGTGCGCGGGCATGATCGAGCGGCGTGCGGCCCTCGCGGTCGGCGAGATCGCGGCGGGCGCCTGCGTCCACCAGCGCTTTCAGCGTCGCGGTATGGCGTGGGCCACCGTCGCCCAGCACCACCGATTCCATCAGCGCCGTCCAATGCAGGTTGTTGATGTGATCGAGCGGCGCGCCGGCGCGGATCAGCTCCTGAACCACCTCGACATGGCCGAGATGCGCCGCCGCGATCAGCGCCGTGCCGGTGTAGACCGAGGTGATATCCTTCGCGCTGCCGCCAATTTCCAGCGCCACCTTCATCGTCGCCAGATCATCGGCAACGGCGGCGATGGTCACGGTGTCGTATTTGCGATTTTCCTGCGCACGCGGATCGGCACCACCCTTCGCCAGCGCCCGCATCGCCTCATGCTTGCGGGCAAAAGTCGCCACATGCAAGGGCGTGCGCCCTGCCCCGTCGCGCCCGTTCGGATCGGCCTTCGCCGCGATCAGCCTCGCGATTTCCGCCGCATCGCCCTTGTGGGCGGCGGCATGCAGGCCTGTATAGGCAGCGATTTCGGAGGCCGATGGCGGGGTCTGCGCCTGGGCAACAGGCGTCAGGGCTAGGAGAATAGCGGCGGCACAGGCGCGGAGTGACAACATTGATCGGCCTTGGATCATGACAACGCGCCGACCTTACCTGCTGCCGGCCTCACGCTCACCCAAAATCCTCGTGAACGGGCGCCCGCCCAATGCCACGTCGGCGCCATAGAAAAACCCCGGCGTTTCCGCCGGGGTTCTGAACTCAGTCGGGGAGCCCGAGGGGCCCGCTCACCCGTGCAGGCTGGCGAGATCGACCTTGACGCCCGGCCCCATCGACGAGGTGATGGAGGCGCGCAGGAGATACTGGCCCTTGGCGCCGGTCGGCTTGGCCTTGATCACCGCATCGGCGAAGGCGCGGATGTTCTGCTCCAGCTTCTCGGCGGTGAAGGAGATCTTGCCGACGCCGCCGTGGACGATGCCGGCCTTTTCGGCGCGGAATTCGACCGAGCCGCCCTTGGCACCCTTGACGGCGGCGGTGACATCCATCGTCACCGTGCCGACGCGCGGGTTCGGCATCAGGCCGCGCGGGCCCAGCACCTTGCCGAGACGACCGACCAGACCCATCATGTCCGGCGTGGCGATGCAGCGATCGAACTCGATGGTGCCGCCGTTGACCTTTTCGAACAGGTCCTCGGCGCCGACGATATCGGCACCGGCAGCCTTGGCCTCATCGGCCTTCGGGCCACGGGCGAACACCGCGACGCGCACCGTGCGGCCCGAGCCGTTCGGCAGATTGCAGACGCCGCGCACGACCTGATCGGCGTGGCGCGGATCGACGCCCAGATTGAGGGCGATCTCGACCGTCTCGTCGAACTTGGCGGAAGCGCGATCCTTGATCAGCTTCACGGCCTCGCCGAGCGGATAGAGCTTTGTGCGGTCGATGCCCTCGCGGGACTTTGCAACGCGCTTGGCAACCATGACTTACCCCACAACCTCGACGCCCATGGAACGGGCGGAACCGGCGATCATCGCGGACGCGGACTCAACGCTGTCGCAGTTGAGGTCGGCCATCTTCTTCTCGGCGATTTCGGCGATCTGCTTTTTGGTGATCTTGCCGACGAAGCCGCGGCCCGGCGTCTTGGAGCCGGCCTTGAGGCCGATCGCCTTCATGATGAAGAAGCTCACCGGCGGCTGCTTCATCTCGAAGGTGAAGGAGCGGTCCTGATAGGCGGTGATGATGACGGGGATCGGCGTCCCCTTTTCCATCTGCTGGGTCTTGGCGTTGAAGGCCTTGCAGAATTCCATGATGTTCAGACCGCGCTGACCGAGCGCGGGGCCGATCGGCGGCGACGGATTCGCCGCGCCGGCCGGAACCTGAAGCTTGATGAAGCCAACGATTTTCTTGGCCATAGCTCTCTTTCCGTCAAAATGCCGATGTGCCCGCCCTCCCCGCACTCGCGGAAACGGCCGGCCACCGGCGGTTACAGGATCGTGGTCCGGCTTTTGTCTGACGGAGCGAGAACTCCGGCGAACCGCCTGCCACGGGGACACCTCCGGCGCGAGGCCGGAAGGTTGCAGCGGGCTATAGTGGAAAGCGGCCGGGCTGACAAGCCGCCGCGTTGCAACGGCGCAAGGCGCCTCCTACATTTCAGGCGGGCGGAGGCGGCGGCATGATCGGCGAAGCAGCGTTACTCAAGATTCTCGGCGCAGGTGTCGCGTTCGGCGCGAAAGCCTACAAGGATATTGCCGGTCTCAAGGCCGAGGATTTCAGTGAAGTCGCAAAATCGCTTGGAGAGGCCTTCATCGGCGGCAAGCCTGTCTCCGGCGACATGACTGCCTTCATCTCCGGCGTCCAGCGGAGTATCGCGGACACGCTCGACCAGCGCACCATGGCGGAGGCCGGGCGCAATCCGGAGGATGTGCGCCGCGACCGGGAAAACGCGCTCGTGCAGTTCAATGAGACACTGCCGAAGATGGCGCTGGATCGCGCCCTGTTCGCGCGCGCGGAGTTTGACGCTTACGCCGTCGCGACCGCGATGACGGACCAGCTCGCGCGCCTCAACCCGCTGTTCCGCCCGCCCGCCTCTGGTGCGCCGCGCTCCATCGCCTATGCGCTGGCCTGCGAGATTTTCTTCCGCACCTTCGAGCTTGCCGAACAGAAGAAGGAATTCTGCGAAACCCTGCTGGCCACCATCCACCGCGAGGTGTTGAAGCGGCTCGGCCGCATCGAGGACAATACGTCCCGAACCTTGGACGAACTGGCTGACATCAAGGCACAGCTCAAGGCCCTCGCCCTCGCCAAGGGCGTCCCCGAAGAACCTCTGCGCAAGGTGCTCGCCCGCTTCGGCGAGGAGCATGTGCCGCTGGGCGACATTCCCGACAGACTGGCGCGCAAGGCGGATGAACTGGTATTCCTGCGTCAGGAGCTGGCACGGCTGCGCAATGACCGGCCGGAATTTGCCGCCCTTCGCGCCCGCGCGCTGAAGCTGATTGACGATGGCGAATTCGACGAGGCCCGCGCCGAACTGCGCAAGGGGCGCGAACTGGCAAAAGCCATCCGCGAGGAACACGCCCGCGAGGAAGCCAGCTTTCTGCGCCACGAAGCCCGGATCGACCGCCTGAATCTCGATTATGCCGCCGCGATCGCCGCCTATCGTCAGGCCACCGCGCTTGACCCGGATAATCTGCCTGCCTGGGGGGAACTCGGCGACCTCTGGATCATCCTCGGCAATCTGACGGATGCGCTCAAAGCCTTTGAGGGGGCGGAAGCTGCCTGCATCCGATCGGGCGATGAACGCAACCTCTCGGTGTCGCACGACAGGATCGGCGATGTCCGCGTTGCCAAGGGCGATCTTGCCGGCGCGCTCGAGAGCTACACCGCCAGCCTCGCCATCCGCCAGACACTCGCCGATGCCGACAGGACCAACAGCGGATGGCAGCGCGATCTCTCGGTGTCGCACAAGAAGATCGGCGATGTCCGCGTTGCCAAGGGCGATCTTGCCGGCGCGCTCGAGAGCTACATCGCCAGCCTCGCCATCCGCCAGACACTCGCCGATGCCGACAGGACCAACAGCGGATGGCAGCGCGATCTCTCGGTGTCGCACAAGAAGATCGGCGATGTCCGCGTTGCCAAGGGCGATCTTGCCGGCGCGCTCGAGAGCT
>DAOMXN010000148.1:0-6436 GCA_035437025.1 Beijerinckiaceae bacterium
GATGATCGCCTCCATCGCGGCGCCCGGTCAGCCGACCAGGCCGGCGCCGTTCGGCCATGCCTTGACCGCGCTCGCCGCCAGCCGCCCCGACATCGTCGGGCTGACGGCGGACCTGAGCAAGTACACGGACCTTTTCGTCTTCGCGAAGGCCTTTCCCGACCGGTTCTACCAGGTCGGGATGGCCGAGGCTTCGCTGATGAGCGCCGCAGCGGGCCTCGCGCGCGAGGGCTTTACTCCCTTCGCCACGACGTACGCCGTCTTCGCCTCGCGCCGCGCCTATGATTTCATCTGCATGGCGATCGCGGAGGAAAGCCTCAACGTCAAGATCGTCTGCGCGCTGCCGGGATTGACCACGGGCTATGGACCGAGCCACCAGGCGACGGAAGATATCGCGATCTTCCGCGGCCTGCCGAACATGACGATCATCGACCCCTGCGACGCGCTCGACATCGAGCAGATCGTGCCGGCCATCGCGGACCATAGGGGACCGGTCTACATGCGCCTGTTGCGGGGCAATGTGCCGGTGGTGCTGGACGAATACGGCTACACGTTCGAACTCGGCAAGGCGAAGTTGGTGCGGGATGGTCGCGACGTCCTTGTCATCTCCACCGGGTTGATGACCATGCGCGCGCTGGAGGCGGCAAAGGTGCTGCGGGCCGACCGGGTAGACGTCGGCGTGCTGCATGTGCCGACCATCAAGCCGCTCGACATCGACACCATCGTCCGGGAAGCAGGCAAGGGCGGACGCCTGGTGGTGGTCGCCGAGAACCATTCCATCGTCGGCGGCCTTGGCGAGGCGGTGGCCGGCGCGCTGCTCCGGGCTGGCGTCACGCCCGTCTTCCGCCAGATCGCGCTGCCGGACGAATTCCTCGACGCCGGCGCCCTGCCGACGCTTCACGAGCGCTACGGCATCTCGACCGAGGCCGTGGCGCGGCGGATCAGGGACTGGCTCGGACGCTGAGGGCGGCATTGCGCCGCAGCAGAGATTGGACAAGCGCCCCACGTTTAGTATAGGGCAGGGTCCGAACAGGGACCTTGCCCTTTGCATTTCTTGCAGGCGGTGACGGTTGCTGGCTGAAATCCCATGCAAATCCGAAGGAGCGACTGATGTCGTCCACGTTCGACAAGGTTGCCGATATTATCGCCGAGACGGCCGACATCGATCGCGCCAAGGTCACCCCGCAGGCCCATGTGGTGGACGATCTCGGCATCGATTCGCTTGCCTTCCTCGACATCGCCTTCGCCATCGACAAGGCCTTCGGCATCAAGATGCCGATCGAGCAATGGCAGCAGGAAGTGAACGAGGGCAAGGCGGCAGCCGACAACTACTTCGTCATGAGCAACCTCTGCGCCCGCATCGACGAACTCGTCGCCGCGAAAAAGGCGTGACGAGCCGCCGGCCCTGCGCATGCGGCTCGAATATTTCCAGATGATCGATCGGGTAACGGCGTTCGACCGCGAACCGCCGCGCCTTGAGGCGACTTCGGTCATCCCGGACCAGAGCCCGATCTTCGAAGGCCATTTCCCGGGCCATCCGCTGATGCCGGGTGTCCTGCTGATCGAGACGATGGCGCAGACCTCGGGCTATCTGCTGCTCGGGCTCAACGGATTCGCGCGCATGCCGTTCCTTGCCGGCGTCACCGAGGCCAAGCTGCGTCGCTTCGTCGAGCCGAACACGCCGATCGCGATGGAGGCGTCGCTGGTGCATGAAGGCTCGGGCTACGCCGTGACGAAGGCCAGGATCCGGGCTGACGGCAAGGCCGTGTGCGATGCCGAACTCATGTTCAAGATCCTGCCGTTCCCGCCCGGCCTCGGCGAGCAGATGCGCGCCCATGCGACGGGCCTCGGCATGCCCGCAGTGGAGGCAGTGCCATGAATGCCCGCGATGTCGTCATAACCGGCGTCGGCATGGTCTCCAGCCTCGGCGACGGCCTGGAGGCGCATGCCGCCGCCTTGGCGGACCCCGCGCGGGTCAACATCGACGCAGAAAGCTTCGCGCCCTATCCGGTGCACCCGACGCCGACGCTTGAGTACGACCGGCAGATCGTCAAGAAGCTCGACCAGAAACAGATGGAGCCCTGGCAGCGGCTGGGCACATATGCCGCGGGCCTCGCGCTCGAGATGGCCGGGCTGAAGGGCGACAAGGAACGCCTGTCCAACATGCTGATGGTGGTCGCGGCCGGTGGCGGCGAGCGCGACTATGCGGTGGACGGGCAGATTCTGACGCAGATGCCGAAGGAGGCGAGCCCGGGCGTCTACCTCAACGAACGCCTGATGGGCGACCTCAGGCCGACGCTGTTTCTCGCCCAGCTCTCCAACCTGCTCGCCGGCAACATTTCCATCGTCCACGGCGTCACCGGCGCTTCGCGCACCTTCATGGGCGAGGAACAGGCTGGCGTTGACGCGTTGCGCATCGCGGTCGAGCGCATCCGGGCGCGACAGGGCGACAGTTTCCTCGTCGGCGGGTCATTCAACGCGGAGCGTCCGGACTCGCTGCTGATCTGGGCCATGGGCCGGATGCTGCGCAAGGGCGCGCATGTTCCGGTGTGGAGCCGCAAGGACGATCCGGGCTTCATGCTCGGCAGCGGCGGCGCGTTCCTGGTGCTTGAGGCGCGCGAAGTCGCGGCGGCGCGCGGAGCAAAGCCGCTCGCCGTGATCGCCGACATCGAGGCCCGGCGCTCAAGACGCGCACCGGGCGCGGTTGCCGCGTCCCTCATGGATTGTCTCGCCGCGGCGAAGCCTGCCCTTGCCGGCAAGAAAGTCGCGGTCCTTTCCGGGGCGACTGGCGTCGCGCCGATCACCGATGAAGAGCTTTCCGCCATCCGCGCCGTCCTGCCGGATGCGCCGGTCCGTGCCACGGGCACGCGCCTGGGCCACATGATCGAGGCGCAGTTTCCGGTCGGCATCGCGCTCGCCGTGCAGGCGCTCCAGAGCGGAGCCCTGTTCCCGGCAGCCGCGAATTCGCCGGATGAGGCGCCATCCACCGCCGCTCCGGAGGCCGTCGCCGTCACCTGCGTCGGTCATCAGCGCGGCGAGGGTCTGGCCGTGATCGTGAAGGCGGATTGAGGGAGGCGGCGATGAAAGACACTCAGGGCCGTCCTGTCATCGTCGTCACCGGCATGGGGCTGGTGACGTCGCTCGGCCAGGGCAAGGCCGACAACTGGGCCGCGCTGACCGCTGGCAAGTCCGGCATCAAGCGCATCCGTCGCTTCCCGGTCGAGGGGCTGAAGACGACCATCGCCGGCACCGTGGATTTTGTGCCGGCCGAGCCGTTCTGCGCCGCGCAACTGTCGGAGAATTTCGCCAGGATCGCCGCGCAGGAAGCCGTGTCGCAGGCGGCCATTGGCCGCAAGGGCGACTTTCCCGGTCCGCTGTTCGTCGCTGTTCCGCCGGTCGAGATTGAGTGGCCACAGCGCCTTAAAGTGGCCCTGGCAGCCGCCGCGCCCGGTGATGTCACCTATGCCGACCTGCTGCGCGTCGCCGAGAACGCCGAGTTCCGCCCCTGGCACGATCTTTTCCTGTTCGGCACGGTCGCGGACCGGCTGGCCGACAGTTTTGGGACCAAAGGCTCGCCGATTTCGCTCTCGACCGCCTGTTCTTCCGGCGCGACGGCGATCCAGCTCGGCGTCGAGGCGCTGCGCAGGGGCGAAGCGGACGCGGCCCTGTGCATCGGCACTGACGGTTCCGTGCAGGCCGAGGCGCTGATCAGGTTTTCTTTGCTGTCGGCCCTCTCCACGCAGAACGATCCTCCGGAAGGCGCGTCCAAGCCGTTCTCGAAAAACCGCGACGGCTTCGTCATGGGCGAGGGCGCAGCGGCGCTGGTTCTGGAGACCTACGCCTCGGCCAGGGCGCGCGGTGCGACCATCCTGGGCGTCATCGCCGGCTGCGGTGAAAAGGGGGATGGGTTCCACCGCACGCGGTCCAGTCCGGACGGCGCCCCCATCATTGCCGCCCTGCGCGCGGCCATCGCCGATGCCGGAGTGACGCCTGACGATATCGACTACGTTAACGCGCATGGCACCTCGACGCCGGAAAACGACAAGATGGAATCGCTCGGCTGCATGACCGTGCTCGGCGAACGCATGAAATCCGTGCCGATCTCCTCCAACAAGTCGATGATCGGCCACACGCTGACCGCTGCCGGCGCCGTGGAAGCGGTCATCTCGCTGATGACGCTGGCGCATCAGAAGATCCCGCCCACCATCAATTACGCCGTTCCCGATCCGGCAATCCCGCTTGACGTGGTGCCGAACGTTGCGCGGGAAGCCAAGCTTCGGCGGGTCCTGTCCAATTCCTTCGGGTTCGGCGGCCAGAACACCGTGCTCGTCTTTGCCACGGAGCCGACGGCATGAGCACCAACAGGCGCGTTCTGGTCACGGGGGGCGGTAAGGGCGTCGGCGCGGCGATCGTCCGCGCGCTGTCCGCTGCCCATTATGATGTCGATTTCACCTATCGCTCGTCCGCCCAGCAGGCACTCGAACTCGCCGACCAGCTCACCGGCGGCGGCGTCGTGGTCCGGGCGCTGCCGGTCGATCTCGCCGACAAGGAAGCCGTCGAGTCTTTCTGCGACCTCGCCGAGGAAAGTGGCTATTACGCATTCGTTCACAATGCCGGCCAGCCCTATGATGTTCTTGCCGCGATGATGGCGCAGGACAAGGCCGAGGCGGCGATGCAGGTCAATTTCTGGTCCATGACGCGCATCGTCAAGGCCGTGGTTCGCCCGATGCTTCGCGCGCGCGCCGGCCGGATCGTCGGCATCGGATCGGTTGCCGCGCTGGAAGGCAACCAGGGCAACGCCGCCTATGCCGCCACCAAGGGCGCCATGCTTTCCTATTTGCGCACGCTCGCGGTGGAATCGGCCAGGCGCGGCGTTACCGTCAACTATCTGGCGCCCGGCTTCATCGACACGGACATGATGGCGCCCTATGCTGCCTACCGCGAGCAGATGGAGAAGCAGATTCCGGCTGGTCGCTTCGCCCGGCCGGAGGACATCGCGGCGCTCGTGAAATTCCTGTTGTCTGCGGATGCCAGCTACATCACCGGCGCGGTGCTGCCCGTGGATGGCGGGCTGACCGCGACCATCGCCTTTCAGCGCTGAGACATCCCAGCGCCTTTTTTTGACGGATAGTGCCATGCGCGCCCTTCAACTCTTCGGCGATCGCGACCTGCGCCTGACCGAGGTCGACCATCCCCCGCATCCCGGCCGGGCGGAAGTCCAGGTCCGCGTGCATGCCGTCGGTCTCAACCACATCGATGTCTGGGGCTTTCGCGGCATGGCCTTCGCCAAACGCAAGATGCCGCTGATCGTCGGAGCGGAAGCAGCCGGCGTCGTCTCGGCTGTCGGCGAGGACGTAACCCACGTGGATGTCGGCGACCGCGTCGTCATGTATGGCGCGCGCACCTGCGGTCACTGCAAGGCCTGCATGCAGGGCCGCGACAACCTGTGCGAGAATGTCGGCGGCATCATGGGCTTCCACATCGACGGCTTCGCATGCGACTTCGTCACCATGCCGCAGCGGCTGTGCGTGAAGATTCCCGACGGCGTTTCATTCGAGGAGGCAGCCTGCGCGCCGATCGCCTTCGGCACGGTGCAGCACATGCTGTTCGACAACGCTCGGCTGGAGCCGGGCGAGACGATCCTGGTGCAGGCCGGCGGGTCCGGCATCGGCACGGCAGCCATCAAGATGGCCAAGGCCATCGGCTGCACCGTGATCACAACGGTGGGAGACGACGACAAGGGCCGCAAGGCCAGGGACCTTGGTGCCGACCACGTCATCAATTACCGCGAGGAGCGGTTCGAGGGGGTGGTGCGCAAGATCACCGGGCGCAAGGGTGTCGATGTGGTGTTCGAGCATACTGGCGCCGAGACCTGGAACGGATCGCTCTTGTCCATGAAGAAGGGCGGTCGGCTGGTGACCTGCGGCTCGACGTCCGGCGTCTCGACCACGATGAACCTGATGCAGCTGTTTCAGCAGCAGTATCGCATCATCGGCTCCTTCGGCTGCTCGATCCGGAACATCGAGCAAAGCCTGAAGAAGATGGCGGAAGGCATCACGCCGGTGATCGACACGGTTTTTCCGCTCGCCGATTTCGCCAAGGGCCTGGATCGGCTTGAAAGCCGTAAGGTCTTCGGCAAGATCATCGTGCGGTTCTGATGTCGGCTTGACGGCGCCTCCGGCCGCCGCCATAGCGCCGGAAACGGGCGGGATCGCGTGAAACAGCCAAACTTTTTCCTGCGAACGCTGCTGAAGGCCGGCGAAATGGCGATGCTCGCTCTGGTTTCGGCCGTGTTCGCCCTGGCACGTGCGCTCGGGCCGGAACGTGCCAGCGCCGTCGGCGGCGCGATCACCCGCACGCTCGGACCGCTGCTTCCGGTGCACAGGGTCGCGCTCGCGAACATCGCCGCCGCGTTCCCTGAAAAGCTTGAAGCCGAACG
>DAOMXN010000149.1:0-6363 GCA_035437025.1 Beijerinckiaceae bacterium
GGCCGCCGGGAGCAGGGGGCGGGCAGCGACGACCGGTCGGTTCGTGTCGGCAACCTGCGCCTCGGCCTGCGTCTATGTCCTGGCCGGCGGCGTGAAACGCGTGGTGCCGCCGGAAAGTCGCATTGCCGTGCATCGCATGGCGGGGAGCGTCAAGAGCTTCGACTGGTCCAAATGGGACTATGAGACCCGACGCGTCTACGCGGGCGATGCCGAAATCGCATCCCTCACCGACTATATCCGCCAGATGGGCGTCAGCACCGAACTGGTGGCGATGGCCGAGTCGATTCCCCATGAACATGCGCGCGTCCTGTCCACCAGGGAAATGGCGCGCCTGAAGCTGGCCGGCAGCAAGTTCTGACGGCTCCAAACCTGACTGGGATCGCTGCATCAATCGCTGCGATCTCTGCTTGACTTGCCGGCGGGCGCACCGTATCCCGCCGTCCTCTGCCGGAGCGGTTCGCTTCGGACGAAATGCGCGGGCGTAGCTCAGTCGGTTAGAGTGCCGGCCTGTCACGCCGGAGGTCGCGGGTTCGAGCCCCGTCGCCCGCGCCACTTCTCCCCTGACGCCGATGAACGCATGGCCCCTTTTGGGGCAGGGTCCTTTTGTGGATTCAATAGGTCGCCCGTCCGCCGGAAATGTCAAAGACACCGCCGGTTGTGAACGAATTCTCCGCGCTCGCCAGCCAGCTCGCCAGGGCGGCGATCTCCTCGACCTGCACGAACCGGCCGCGCGGGATTTTCGACAGCATGAACTGGATGAATTCGGGCTTCATCTGATCGAAGATGGCGGTGCGCGCCGCCGCCGGCGTGATGCAATTCACGGCGATGTCGAGCCCGGCCAGTTCCTTGCCCAGCGACTTGGTCAGCGCGATCACGCCGGCCTTGGAGGCAGAATAGGCGCAGGCATTGGGGTTGCCTTCCTTGCCGGCGATGGACGCGATGTTGACGATGCGGCCGTACTTGCGCGCCTTCATGCCCGGCGTGACCGCCCGCAAGCAGTGAAACACGCCATCCAGATTGATGGCCATGATCCTGCGCCACATGTCGAGCGGGTAGACATCCAGCGGCTCGTTCGATCCGGCGATCCCGGCGTTGCAGACCAGGATATCGATGCCGCCCAGCGTTGATTCGGTGGACCTGGCCGCAGCTTCCACCGAGGCATAATCCGTGACGTCGGTCGGGACCGCGATGCAGCCGGCACCGAGTTTGGCTGCCGCGGCTTTTGCCGCCGCTTCGTCGATATCCCACAAGGCAACCCGTGCGCCGGACTGCGCAAAGCGCTCCGATATCGCGTAACCGATGCCCATTGCGCCGCCCGTGACGACTGCGCGCTTGCCCTTGAGATCATAGGTGTTGGCCATGTCCGCTCCTGTTGTCAGACAAGTTGAAACCCAGGAACTGCGACTTGTCGAGGGGGCTGCGGCGTCCTGCAACTTTTGCTTCACTTGCCACACCCGGCGGTGTGGGCTAATCCCTCTCGCGCCGGCGCAGCGCGGCCCGAATTCGCGCGCCCGGTCCGGAAAGGCATCCTATGCAGCTCCTCCTCGGCGACTATCTCCCCCTTGTCGTGTTCATCGGCGTTTCCTGCGTGATCGGCCTGGCGCTGCTGATTGCCCCCTTCGTGGTGGCCTACAAGGCTCCGGATGCGGAAAAGCTGTCGGCTTACGAGTGTGGATTCAACGCGTTCGACGATGCGCGCATGAAGTTCGACGTGCGTTTTTATCTCGTGGCGATTCTCTTCATCATCTTTGATCTCGAAGTGGCCTTCCTGTTCCCCTGGGCGGTCGCGGCGCGCGAGATCGGCTGGTTCGGATTCTGGTCGATGATGACGTTTCTCGCCGTGCTGACCATCGGCTTCATCTACGAATGGAAAAAAGGCGCACTGGAGTGGGATTGATCCCGCTGCGCGCGCATTTTTGAGGACTGCACATGTCTGTGACAGCACTGGATCGCGGAAATCCGCTGGTCGCCCCGGCGCCCAAGGGCCTCGTGGGTCCCGACGGCAGGCCGGTTGGATCGGCGGATCCCTATTTCGTCGACATCAACGCCGAACTCGCCGACAAGGGGTTCATAGTAACCGCGACGGACGACCTGATCGCCTGGGCGCGCACCGGCTCGCTGATGTGGATGACATTCGGCCTCGCCTGCTGCGCGGTCGAGATGATGCAGCTCTCGATGCCGCGCTACGATGTGGAGCGGTTCGGCTTCGCCCCGCGCGCCTCACCCCGCCAGTCCGACGTGATGATCGTCGCCGGTACGCTGACCAACAAGATGGCTCCGGCGCTGCGCAAGGTCTACGACCAGATGCCGGAGCCGCGCTACGTCATCTCCATGGGCTCCTGCGCCAACGGCGGCGGTTACTATCACTACAGCTATTCCGTGGTGCGTGGCTGTGACCGCATCGTGCCGGTCGACATCTACGTGCCGGGCTGCCCGCCGACGGCGGAAGCGTTGCTCTACGGCGTTCTGCTCCTGCAGAAGAAGATCCGGCGGACGGCGACGATCGAGAGATAGGCGCCAAGAGGCGCGGATACGCAGGCTCGGCCCGTGTATCTACGACTTGGACGGACTAGGTAAGTCGTCGATGGCCGGAACACGCTTGGCCATGACGACGCGGAGAACGGGAAACGACGAAGACCATGACCGAAGCCCTTTCCTCCCTTGGCGAACATATCCAGGCGGCTTTGCCGGGCGCGGTGACCGGCTGGTCCGTCGCCTTCGGGGAGTTGAGCCTTTCCGCCAACGCGGCTGACATCGTCAATGTCGCAAGCTTCCTGAAGACGGACGCGCGCTGCCAGTTCCTGAGCTTCATCGACATCGCGGGCGCGGACTACCCCGGTCGCGACAAGCGGTTCGACGTGGTCTACCACTTCCTGTCGCCGAAGCTGGTGCAGCGCATCCGCGTCAAGGTGCAGGCGGATGAGGAAACGCCGGTTCCCTCGCTGACCGGGCTGTTTCCGGGTGCGGACTGGTTCGAGCGCGAGGCCTACGATTTCTACGGCATCCTGTTCACCGGCCACCACGACATGCGCCGCATCCTCACGGACTATGGCTTCGAGGGGCATCCGCTGCGCAAGGACTTCCCGACCACGGGCTATGTCGAGGTGCGCTACGACGACCAGGAAAAGCGCGTCGTCTACGACAAGGTGCGCCTGAACCAGGAAATGCGGCAGTTCGACTTCCTCTCGCCGTGGGAAGGGGTCGAGTATCAATTGCCGGGCGATGAGAAAGCCAAGGCGCAGTGAGCTGATCCATGACCGAACAACCGCATCTGCGCAATTTCACCATCAACTTCGGCCCGCAGCATCCGGCCGCGCACGGCGTGCTGCGCCTGGTGCTGGAGCTTGACGGCGAGATCGTCGAGCGCGTCGATCCGCATATCGGCCTCCTGCATCGCGGCACGGAAAAGCTGATCGAGCAGAAGACCTATCTGCAGGCCGTGCCCTACTTCGATCGGCTGGACTATTGCGCGCCGATGAATCAGGAGCACGCCTTCTGCCTCGCGGTGGAGAAGCTGCTCGGCATAGGCGTGCCGCGCCGTGGCCAGCTCATTCGCGTACTCTATTCCGAGATCGGACGCCTGCTGTCTCATCTGCTCAACGTCACCACGCAGGCGATGGACGTCGGCGCGCTAACCCCGCCGCTGTGGGGCTTCGAGGAACGCGAGAAGCTGATGATCTTCTACGAGCGGGCCTCCGGTTCGCGCATGCATGCGGCCTATTTCCGGCCGGGCGGCGTGCATCAGGACATCCCGGCCGAACTCATCAACGACATCGAGGCGTTCTGCGATCCGTTCCTCAAGGTCTGCGATGACCTGGAAGGCCTGCTCACCGACAACCGCATCTTCAAGCAGCGCAACGTCGACATCGGCGTCGTCTCGCTGGAGGATTGCTGGAAGTGGGGCTTCTCCGGCGTGATGGTGCGCGGCTCCGGCGCGGCCTGGGACCTGCGCAAGGCCGAACCCTACGAGTGCTATTCGGAACTCGATTTCGACATTCCGATCGGCAAGAACGGCGACTGCTACGACCGCTACTGCATCCGCATGGAAGAGATGCGCCAGTCCATCCGCATCATGAAGCAGTGCTGCGCGCTGCTCAGGAAGCCGGACGGGCAGGGGCCGGTCTCCACCACGGACGGCAAGGTCGCGCCCCCGAAGCGCGGCGAAATGAAACGCTCGATGGAAGCGCTGATCCACCACTTCAAGCTCTACACCGAGGGCTTCAAGGTGCCGGCCGGCGAGGTTTACGCCGCCGTCGAGGCGCCGAAGGGCGAATTCGGCGTCTATCTCGTCTCGGACGGCACCAACAAGCCGTATCGCTGCAAGATCCGCGCACCGGGCTTCGCGCATCTCCAATCCATGGATTTCATGTGCCGCGGCCACATGCTGGCGGACGTGAGCGCGATCCTGGGCTCGCTGGATATCGTGTTCGGGGAAGTGGACAGGTAAGGCGGTCGCGATGACCGCCGATCATTCCCGCCTCAAGGCCGAACTGCGCGCGATCCCCAAGGCCGAACTCAAGCGGTTCTGGGCCGATCTAGGCTATATCCTGTTGCCGGCGGCGCCGGAATGGCGAGACCGTCCGGAGACGGACCTCCAGCGTGAACGGCTGCTGTCTGCGGTGACCGAGGCGCTGGCGGAGGATATCGATGCGTGCCCGGACCTTGCCCCTCACCCCGGCCCTCTCCCCGCGAGCGGGCAGAGGGAGCAGACGATCGCCGCCATCGTGCGCGATTTCTACGACCTGATCCCGACATCGCCCGTCAACGCCAAGAAGGGCGGCAATGGCTTCAACGGCTGCCTGCAAGTCTATGCCGTCGCACGGCTTCTGAACCCGAAGGTCATCATCGAATCGGGTGTCTTTCGCGGCCAAACCACCTGGATTTTGCGGCAGGCTTGTCCGAAAGCGACGATCTTCTGCTTCGACGTGGATTTTTCCAATCTCGTCTACAAGGATCGCGAGGCGATCTACACACAATCCGATTGGTCCGGGTTCGACCTTGCCGGCCTGCCGACGGACGAGACGCTGGCTTTCTTCGACGATCACATCGACCAGGGGCGCCGTGTGCTGGAGGCGCAGGTGCGCGGATTGTCGCACCTGCTGTTCGACGACAACGCGTCGGCCAGCCGGATTCACACGGTCGGTGGGCCACCGATTCCTTCGCTCGACATGCTGATGGACCCGGCGCTGGACGGGCAGACACTGGCCTGGACCTATCGCGGCAAGCGCTACGGCTGCGCCATCGACGCGGCGCAGGCGCAACAGGTGCGAAAAGCTGTCGCGACCATGCGGAATTTCGCAGACATGCATCGCGTCACGGGCTATACGCCTGCGCGGATCACCTACGTCTCGCTTTGTCGGGAAGCGAAGGCATGAGGGCGTGCCATGATGACTGCGATGACGGCGCTCATCGCGTCCGGACTGTTGACAGGGGAGCCGCAGGCGCACAATGCGCAGGCCACCCCACCAAATGCCAACACCGTGACGCTGGAAATGCTCGCGCGCGACGGT
This sequence comes from Beijerinckiaceae bacterium, assembly GCA_035437025.1. Classification (GTDB taxonomy): domain Bacteria; phylum Pseudomonadota; class Alphaproteobacteria; order Rhizobiales; family Beijerinckiaceae; genus JAIUNP01. Next base: position 5,511 of record DAOMXN010000149.1, read on the forward strand.
TACGAGGTGAAGGCGATCCAGAGCGCGACGACGCGCGGCTTCGGGTTTGTGGTCATGATGCAGCGAGGGGCAGAGCTGCGCACCTGCCTCATGCGCATCAACCGTGGTCCGGACGGCCGTCCCGCCCGCGAGTCCGTTTGTTTCTGATGAGGCTGATGCCATGACTGTCCGCCGTCTCGCGCCCGCTGAAGTCCAGCCCGCGAGTTTTGCGTTCTCGAACGACAACAAGGCCTTCGTCGCGCAGCAGGTCGCGAAGTATCCGCCGGGCCGCCAGGCCTCGGCCGTGATCCCGCTGCTCTGGCAGGCGCAGAAGCAGGCCGGCGGCTGGCTCCCGCAGAAGGCGATCGAGCACGTCGCGGATACGCTGGGCATGCCCTACATCCGCGTGCTGGAAGTCGCGACCTTCTACACGATGTTCAATCTCCAGCCGGTCGGGACGCATTTCATCCAGCTCTGCGGCACCACGCCCTGCGCGCTGCGCGGCGCGGAAAAGCTGAAGGACGTGCTGCGTCAGCGCGTCGGCGACCAGAATCACGTCACCGCCGACGGCAAGTTCTCCTGGCTGGAAGTGGAGTGCCTAGGTGCATGCTGCAACGCGCCGATGGTGCAGATCAACGACGACTTCTATGAGGACCTGACGCCGGACAGCCTCAATACGCTGCTCGATGATCTCGCCGCCGGCCGCAAGGTCAGGATCGGGCCGCAGAACGGCCGCCGCTCCTCGGAGCCGGAAGGCGCCGTCAAGACGCTGACCGATGCGACCCTGTACGACGGCTCGGCCGTCGGTTCCTGGCGCACGGCGTTCGACGAACGGTTTGCCAGGGCGCAGGCCGCCAAGACCGCTACAGCTTCG
>DAOMXN010000150.1:0-6359 GCA_035437025.1 Beijerinckiaceae bacterium
GTCGAGAAAGCGTTCGCCTTCGCGACAGACGCTGAGTTGGTACGAGCGGCGCGGTGGAGCGGGTGCAGGCGCTGGCGGGCACGGACTGGCGCATCGCGCTGGCGCGAACGCCGCATTTCGCCGAATACATCCTCTACGGTGTCTTCGCCGACAAGATCCTCGGGCTGGAGAAGGCCGGCCTGTTCGCGACCGACGAGACCCTGTGCCACGCCCGCTGGAGCGACGGGTTTTCCGGCACGGACGAAGTCGATTCCTTCATCCACGACCTCGGCCCCGGGCATGTCGCCTTCGCCCTGCAATCGACGATCGACATTCCGATCGCGGCGCGGCGGGCGATCTGCGAGCGGATGGCGAGGCTGGCGGCGGAACGGGACGCGCAGGCCTGAGGCCCTTCGGAAAGTCCGCGTTCAGAAGCGGTAGTTCATGCCGAACATGATGGCATTGCGCACATTGCCGATGCCGGTTGTGTTCGAGATGGTGCGCGAGAAGTCATAGTCCAGGGTCAGCGCGGCGTTGCGGAAGATGTCGTAGGACAGAGTGACGCCGGTGCGCCAGCTGTGGTCGCGGCGCGGCACGCCGATGAAGGCGTGGTAGTCGTATCCGGCGCGCCAGGAGAAGGCCCAGGACTTGTCGATCTGGTAGCGCATGTTCAATTCGGCCGAGGTCTTGCGGGCCGGGTTGCCGTTGGGGTTCGCGCGCGAAGGCGTCGAGGAATCGGTGAAGCTCTGGTCGAGCGAGGCGCGGAAGGTCAGATCGCGCGTCGGGTACCAGAACAGGCGCCCGCCGAAGACCGGGCTGAACGTGTCCTTGATGGCCGGCTGGTCGTAGAACTGCTTCTGCACGCCGGAGTAGATTTCGCCGCGCACCAGGCCGATGCGGTCCGTGCCGATGCCGGCGGTCACCCGGTATCCCCGCGAGCGGTAGTCGTCGTCGGAGTAGTCCCGGATGTTGCCCGTGGTCTCTGCGAAGGCATAGAAGGCGGGCGTCAGCCAGTAGCCGGCGCGCAAGGTCACCGTGTTGACCAGGCTGTCCCGGTAGCTTTGCGAAACCCGCCCCGAAGCCGAGTGCAGGGCCTGATAGGTGGTCTTCACCGTTTCGAGCGAGGCCCCGAGGAAGGCGTTGCCGAAGGAGTATTTCGCGGTGAGGCCGGCCAGGAACTGGTTGGATTTCAGCGGCGTTGTCAGCGATGTGATGGCGCCGGTCAGGGGATCGAGCGCGCTGCTGTCCGCATAGCTTTCCTTGTGGTCGTACTGCAGCTTGGCCTTGATGACGAAGTCGCGTGTGACCTCCCACATCTGTTCCAGGCCTGCACGCAGGTTGACGGCATTGCCCTTGGTCAGCCCGGGAAACAGGCGCGCGTCCACATCGGCATAGACCAGCGTCTTGTGGATGCCGGCATCCCGCAGCGCCACGAAGCCGGGATTGATCTTCACGCCGAAACCGTCGGTCTGGTTACGGGCGGCCCAGGTCAGGTTGTCGTCGTAGGTCGCGCCTATGAACACCTTGGGAAAGAAAATCACGTCACCGAGCAGGATGCCGCGATAGTCCTGGCCGGGCTTCTTGTAGGGATCGGGCGGCGAGCGCGGCTTGCGGGCGCGGGCATCGAAGACATCGTCGCCGACCGTCGGCGGGGGATCGAGATACTGGGCGCGCAGCGGGGTCGTGCCGGCCATCGCGCCCAGAGAGATGAGTGCGCCGAAAAGGACTCGCGCCAGCCGGCCGCGCAGACCGCCGCGGGATGCGGCGGCGCGGCGGCGAAGGGCGGAATCCTCAAGGGTTCTCACGTTCTTGCGTCCGTAAGCGATCAGGCTTCAGCGGCCTTATCGAAGGGGTCTAGAAGTAGCGTTCGGGCACGGAGATCAGGTCGCCGGGGAAGATCTGGACTTCCGGCGAGAGCGGGTATTGCGTGAAGCCCTTCTCGCCCGCGCGCTGGATCATCACCTTCGACTTGGAGGCGCGATAGGTGTAGCCGCCGGCCAGGGCGACCGCGCTCATGGCGTTGAGGCCGTTCTGGTAGGCATAGCCGCCCGGTCGCTCGACCTCGCCAAGCACGTAGAACGGGCGGAAGGACGCCACGCTGACCGTGACGATGGGATTTTTCAGGATGCGCGCCTGGCTGAGACGGCGGGCAATCGCCTTCTCCAGTTCGTCCTTGGTCAGGCCTTCTGCCTTGACGACGCCCGCCAGGGGCATGGCGATGGCGCCGGACTGATCGATTTCGTAGTCGCCGGTCAGCTTGTCCTCGCCGTAGACGACGATGCGCACCTTGTCGCCGCCCTGCAGGCGTTGCGCCGGCTTGACAACGTCCTCGGGAAGCGTGGTCTTCGCCTCCTTCGGCAACAGGGCGGAATTGAGCGGCATTGCCTTGCCGGCCGCTTCGGGAAGTGCCTGCGGCGCCGCAGCCACCGGACCAATGGGCTTGGCCGCGGTGCTGTTGGTATGGGCGGGTTCGCTCGACCCGAGCGTCAGTGTGCTCTCGCAGGCCGAAACGGCCAGGCCGAGGGGCAGCACGGCGAGCAAGGCGGCGTGGCGGGGAAGGGTGCGTGTCATCGAACGGAACTCTCGGACCAGAGGTATCGTCATTTCGGATCGGCCAGTTTGAGGCGTGGTCCCCTCCGGAAGATGCCGGGCAGCGCCAGCTTCACCAGCGCGAAGGCGCAGTTGGCGTAGCGCAGCGTCAGGCGCATCGGATCGTGCACAAGGCGCCAGCACCATTCGAGCTTGGCACGCTTCACCCAGTCCGGGGCGCGGGAGGCGTGACCCGAGATGAAATCGAGCGCTGCGCCGATGCAGAGAAAACCGACGTTCGGGCAGCGCTGATGCAGGGCGTCGGCAAGCAGTTCCTGCTTCGGCGCGCCAAGCGACAGCACGCAGATGCGGGCACCCGAGGCCGTGATCCTCCCGGCCATGGCGTCGACCAAGGCGTCATCGAGCGTGCTTGGGAGTTGCGGGGCCTCGGCGCCGGCGACCTTGAGGCCGGGGTAGCGCGTGGTGAGGATGCCCAGTCCCTTGCGCTGGGATTCCGGGCCGGGACCGACGAAATAGACGGAATACCCCATCTCCGAAGCCTGCCGGCACATGGGTTCCAGAAGGTCGGCGCCGGTGGTGCGCTCCAGCCCGCTGCCTTCCTGGTCGATCAGCCAGACAACGGGCCAGCCGTCGGCGGTGACGAAGTTCGCGCGGCCATAGGCCTCGCGGAACGCATCGTTCTCGTTGAGCTTGACCACGTGGTCGAGGTTGATGGTGAAGAGCGTGAAGCCTTCGCCTGACCTTGCCCGCTCGCCGATCGCTTCCAGCGTGCTGTGCATGTTCGACAGATTGACGGCGACTTCAGGACCGGCAGCAGGCTGGCCGGTGTCGACGAACGCGACCGAACTCATACGCGTACTCCAGACCAAACCGCGCAATGATACTGGCGTGACGCTAGGTCATTTACGTGAAAGCAAGGTTAACCGGAGCGCCTGAAACCGCGCGAAGTGATTCAAAAGCGCACAGACTCCGGTGTCAGCGCCCTGCGCGCTCCTCGGCATCCACGCGTCTGTAGAGGGGATGGATCGCGCCGAAAGCGATCTTGCCAAGCACGCCGGCGAAGGCAAAGCCGTGATCGAGCAGGGCGGCGCGACCCTGGGCGGCGCGGACGGCGAACAGCGGCAGCATCAGCGCGGCCTGGACAATCGCCTTCAGGCGCATGAGCCAGCGCATGCGTGCCGGATGGTCGGAGGCATTGCTTACCGCAGCCGCATAGGCCTGCCCTCCCGCGTAGATGCGGCGTCGCATGTAGGCCGGGGCGCACCGCGAGGCCGGCACCAGTTCGCTGGCTACGGCGTCGGGCATCCAGGCGAAGCGGCTGCCGCGCCGCTGCATGCGGCAGATCAGGTCGTAGTCCTCGCCGCCTCCGGCGCCGAAGGCCGGATCGAACGGACCGGGACCGACCAGCATGGCGGCGCGGCGGAACAGTGAATTGGCGGTCGCGAGCGTGATCCCCGGCGTCTTGCGAGGGCCCATGGCGAAAAGTTCCGTGCCCGCCGGCGCATCGAGCACTCGGGTGAAGAGCTGCAGGATTGCCGGCGTGGTGCGCTCCGGCGTCTCGAAACGGGCTTCGTTTCGGCCGAAATGGGCGTCGAAGTCCGGATTCCGCGCGGCTCGCGCGACAGCCTCAAGCCAACCGGGATCGACCCTCTGATCGTCGTCGAGAAAGCCGATGAAGGGCGTCGCAGCCGCTGCGACGCCGGCATTGCGCGCGACCGAGATGTTGGCCGGATGGGCTTCGATCCAGCGCAAAGGAAACGGGCTGGCGGACTTGAGGCTCTCGACGACGGACCGCGCCGTCCCCGCGTCGGAATTGTCGACGACGACGATTTCAACCTGACAGCCGCGCGGAACCTGTTGACCGAGCAGGCTCTGGAGCGCCTGGCGGAGCAGCGCCTCGCGGTGAAACGTGCAGAGGATGATGGTCAGGCTGACTGGGGCATGCTCCGCGCTCATGCATCCTCGTCAGGTTCTGGGTCGTCATCGCTCAGCCGAAGGTCGCGATCCACCTGCCAAGCATGGGAGGCGAGAAAGATGGCGAGCGTTGCCGAGCTGTGGAAGATCGATCCGCGCACGAACAGCGTTGCCTCGGTGAAATTGTGCAGCAGGTAGATCACCAGGACGGCTGCCATCGCCCCGACCAGGGCGCGATCCTCGACCGGTTCATGGCTGGCCAGCGCATAATGGGCGCTGGCGAAGGTGGCCTTGAGCGTGACCAGCGTGGCAATCACCACGGCGGGCAGGCCCATTTGCACCCACAGGTCGAGATAGCCGTCATGCGCCTGGTTGACCACGCCGATGGGCACGGCCTCCAGCCAGCTCCCGACCTCGGCGCGCACCAGCGGATCGTTCGCCAGTCCGACGTCCCAGTAGGCGCCATAGCCGTGACCGAGCCAGTAGCTCCGGGCGATGTCGCGCCGCACGAAGTCCCAGAGTTCGTCGCGTCCCGAGAACGAGGTGTCGCCGATGATGGTGCGCATGGCCGCGTCGATGTCGAAGTCGAGTATCGCAAGCCAGAGGGCGCTGCCGATCAGCAGCAGGGCGCCGAACAGACCGCCCGCGATGATCATCGCCGGGCCGTAGCGCTCCGCCAGCGCAAAGGCGCAGATCACCAGCACGGCGAGCGCCGTCAGATTGATGGAGGTCTTGCTCTTCGTCAGCACCAGGAAGACGAGCACGGGGATGAGGGCCGCCAGCGCCAGCGCCTTCTGCCAGCCCTCCCGCGATCCCATCATCCAGGTGACGGCGAGCACGACCGTAATCATGGCGACGATGCCGGCCACGTTCTTCTGCGTGTAGAAGCCCTTGGCGCCGATCTCCGACATGCCGACGGATGGCACGCCAAGGGCCAGGAGCAGGCAGATCAGCACGAGCACGGAAAGGGTGGCGAACAGGACGGTATGGAGGCGCCTGAGGTCGTCCGTGCTGACCGCCACCGCCAGGGCGATCGTCGTCAGGAAAAACAGCAACATGCCGCGGCGCAGGGTGATCCCGGGAAAGTTCGACCAGAGGATGCTGGCCACGCAGAAGCCGACCAGCAGGAAAAGCGGCAGGTTGGCGCCGACGCAGCGCAGCGCGTCGCGCCAGCGACCGAACAGCACGACCAAGGCCACCGCGAACAGCGCCAGGACGATCAAGCGATCCAGCGGACTGCCTTCCGAGCGCGATTCGATGCTGGCGCCCAGGAACGGTTGCGTGCCGACGAAAGTGATGAACAGGAAGCCGGCGAGCAGAAAATGCTCCAGCCACAGACGCGGACCGGAGATCTCACGGTTCTCGACGCCGTCCTCGGGTGCGTAGGAGATGTGGCCGCTGGTCGACCATGCGGTGGGTGTCACGAAAACCACCATGAAAAGCCTGGACCAAGCCGGCCAGCCTTAGCGAAATCGTTACCTGTCGCTGCGCAAGGTGGCCCTGAAAGGTCAAGAAAGTCTTTCGACGGTCGCCCCAGGAAGCCTGCCGGACATGGATACCGTTTCGATCGTCATCCCGACCTACAACCGGAACCGCAGCCTGGAGCGGGCGCTGGCGAGCGCGCTCGCGCAGCAGCAGACCTGCGGCAGCGTCTCGCTGGAGATCATCGTCGTCGACAATTCACCGGACGGCAACGCGGCGGCGATTGTCGCAGCCCATGCCGGCGGACCGGTCGCGGTGCGCTCCCTGCACGAGCCGAAGACCGGCGTCGCCAATGCCCGGAACGCCGGGGTAGCGGCGGCGCAGGGCCGGTGGGTGGCCTTTCTCGACGACGATGAGGAAGCGTCGCCCGATTGGATCGCCCGCCTGACGGAGACCGCGCGCGCCACCGGCGCGGACGCGGTGTTCGGGCCTGT
>DAOMXN010000151.1:0-6346 GCA_035437025.1 Beijerinckiaceae bacterium
GTGGAGGTGATCATCCTGGCGGCGGGCCGCTCCACCCGCATGGGCGGGCCGAACAAGCTGCTGGCACAGCACCGGGGCAAGGCGCTGGTCCGCCATGTCGCGGAGAGCGCCGTGGCGGCCGGGATCGGCCCGGTTTCAGTGGTGGTGGGACACCAGGCGGACCAGGTGCGGGCGGCGCTGGCCGGGCTCGACCTGCGCTTCATCGAGAACCCGGCCTTCGCCGACGGTCTGTCGACCTCGCTCAGGGCCGGCATCGGCGCGCTGGCGCCGGACTGCGGGGCGGCCGTCATCCTGCTCGGCGACATGCCCCTGGTCGGCCCGGCCGTCATCCGTCGCCTGGCGGCCGCCTATGCGCAGACGCCCGATGCAAAGGCCGTCGTGCCGACATTCCTCGGCCAGAAGGGCAACCCCGTGCTGATCGCGCGCGGATTGTTTGCGTCCGTGGCGGACGTTTCCGGAGACATCGGTGCGCGTCGCCTGATCGAGGACGCCGGCGGCCAGGTGGTGGAGGTCGCGGTGGACGATCCCGGCGCGCTGCTCGACATCGACACGCCGCAAGCCCTGCGGGACCTGGCGGAGACCGGCACCCGGTCCTGATGGCGCGACGGGCGGCGGCCCGTATCGCGCCGTTGATTGTCGCGCGGGGATAGGATGAGATAACACAGAGAGGCCCGTTTCATCCGTCGCCCGCCGCCGAGGCCGAGCCCGGAGCGGACACCTCGCCAGATTGGGGTAGGCATGCGGCTGCTGTTCCGGGTCTTGAGCTTTCTGGCCACGCTGTTGGCCTTCGTGATGATCGTCGTCGACGGGACGACCATCATCAGCGCGAAGGAATTCGACTATACCTCCCTCGGCGACCTGATCGGCCGGCTCCTCGCGCCAGGCGCGCTGGAACGCGGGATGGGCAAGCTGGCCGCGAACGTCCATCCCCTGGTGGCGCGCCTTGTGGAAGTCGTGGTTCTGGCCCCGCCAGCGACGATCAACCTCGCCATCCTGGCGCTGGTTTCATGGATGATCGGAAGGCAGCGCAGCGAGCCGGAGTACCTGGGCGAGCGTTAGAGCGTGCCGGCGCGCCGTTCACGCCACTGTCACGCAGGATTGCGGCGCGGCGCTTGCGCTTGCAGGGCCGCAGTGTCACCAATGGCCGGATAACGGCACGGCAGTGACCGGGCTGCAACGGGGAGGGACGGGGAGCCTTGACGCCGCTACGGCTGGCCAAGATCGCTGGAAGCGTCCTCATCCTCGCGGTGGCCATCTGGACGCTGGCGCGGATCGTGCGGATCGATGCCCTGTTCGAGCACTACGGCGCGATCACCGACTATGTCCGCGCGCATTTCGGCCCGGCGATCGCGCTCTACATCGCGATCTACATCGTCGTCGTCGTGTTCTCGATTCCGGTGGCCCTGGCCCTGTCGCTGATCGGCGGCGCGCTGTTCGGCGGCCTTGCGGCCGGCCTGGCCATCGTGTTCGCGGCGACCTTGGGCGCGGTGCTGGTGTTTCTGGCGGCGCGGGGCCTGTTTCACGCGTATTTCGTGCGCAAGACCGAAGCCTGGCTCGGCGGCATACGCCAGGAATTTCACGCCGACGCCGCCTCATACCTGCTGATCCTCAGGCTGACGCCAATCTTTCCGTTCGCGGCGGTCAACCTGGCGGCGGCGCTTCTCGGCGCGCGGCTTGGCACCTATTTCTGGACGACGCTGGTCGGCATCGTGCCCGGCACACTGGCCTACAGCTTCGTCGGCGCCGGACTGAACGGCGTGCTGGAATCGGAAGCGCGCCGGCTGGCGGAGTGCCGCGCCCGCGGCGCATCTCCCTGCGTGGCCTCCTTCGATCCATCGGCCTTCGTTTCCCGCGACATCGCGCTCGCGCTGGGCGGACTGGCCGTTCTGGTCCTGCTCTCGATGCTGGCCCGGCGCCACCGGTCCCGCTCAGTTGCCCCGTCGGCGGATTCGAGGCAGCCTTAGGGCCAGGAATCGTCGTCCGACATTCCACGGACCCTGCCGATGCCGGTGCGCCCGTCCCGTGCAGGGCACGGCGAGCACCGCAGCAAGGAGTGGCATCACGTGCCTCAACCTGAGCCTTCAAACCTGGTGACGACCGACATCTGCATCATCGGCGCAGGCGCGGCCGGACTGTCCGTGGCGGCGACGACCGGATTGCTCGGCGTGCCGACCGTGCTGATCGAGCGTGGACGCATGGGCGGCGACTGCCTCAATTCCGGCTGCGTGCCATCGAAGGCGCTGATCGCCGCCGCACGCGCCGCCCACGACATCCGGACGGCCGGTCGGTTCGGCATCAAGGCGCAGCCGCCGATCATCGAGCGCAAACGTCTGATGGCCCATGTACAGGAAGTCATCGACTCCATCGCGCCGACCGATTCCGTCGCCCGGTACCGCGCGCTGGGCGTCGAGGTGATCGAGGCCGATGCCCGCTTCGTCGATGCCCGGACCGTGGTGGCGGGCGAGAGGTCGGTGCGGGCGCGCCGCTTCGTCATCGCCACCGGCGCCGGACCGGCCATTCCGCCCATCCCCGGGCTTGCCGACGTGCCGTTCCTGACGAACGAGACAGTGTTCGCGCTGGACGAGACGCCCCGCAGGCTGGTCATCATCGGCGGCGGCCCGATCGGCGTGGAACTGGCGCAGGCGCATCGTCGTCTCGGCAGCGAAGTCACCATCATCGAGGCCGACACGCTGCTCGGCCGCGAGGATCCGGAGCTGGCCGATGTCATCCGCATGGCGCTGCGGCGCGACGGGGTGCGACTCCTCGAAGGCGCCCGGGTCACCCGCGTGCAGGCGGTTTCCTCCGGTGTCACGCTCGACCTGGAGGGACAGGGCGCGCCGGAGATGCTGAACGCCAGCCACCTGCTGGTGGCGATCGGCCGCAGGCCGCGCCTCGATGGCCTCGGGCTTGAGGCGGCGGGAATCGCCTTCGATCCACGCGGCATCACCGTGGATGCCGGCCTGAAGACCTCCAACCGGCGCGTCTATGCCATCGGCGATTGCGCCGGAGGCCCGCAATTCACCCATGTCGCCAGCTATCAGGCCGGGCTCGTGGTGCGCAACGCGCTGTTCCGGCTGCCCGTGAAGGCCGATTATGCCGCCGTGCCGCGCGTTACCTATACGGATCCCGAACTGGCGGCGGTCGGTCTGTCTGAAGCGCAGGCGCGGGCGGAACAGACGGGCGTCATGGTCTATCGCTGGCCCTTCGCCGAGGTCGATCGCGCCCGTGCCGAGCGCGAGACCGCCGGGCTGATCAAGGCGGTAGTCAGCCGCAAGGGCGTGGTGCTCGGCGCTGCCATCGCCGGGCCAAAGGCCGGCGAACTGCTGGCGCCCTGGACGCTTGCGGTCAGGACCGGCATGAAGATCGGCGCGATGGCCGACGCGATCATGCCCTATCCGAGCCTTTCGGAAATATCGAAACGCGTCGCCGTCCAGTCCTACGCGGCGCATCTGCGCAACCCGTGGGTCGGGCGGATGATCCGCTTTCTGAGGCGGTTCGGGTGAGCGGCGCCGGACCGGAACCGTCCGGAGGCGCGCGCGCGCGCCGGTATTTCGGCCTGTCCGGCAAGCTGATGCTGCTGACGCTCGCCTTCGTCATGCTGGCGGAAGTGTTGATCTTCGTGCCGTCGATGGCGAACTTCCGCAACAACTGGCTGCGCGACCGGCTTGCGGCGGCGCGCATCGCGGCCTTCGTCCTGGAGGCGGCGCCGGCCGAGGCGATTCCCGAGACGATCGTCACCCAGCTGCTTGAAAACGTCGGGGCGCGCATGATCGCGCTGAAGATCGAGGGATCGCGGCGGCTGCTGGCGTCTTCGGACATGCCGCTGGCGGTGGCGCGCGAATATGACCTGCGCGACAGTGGCCCCTACAGCTCGACGCTGGCGAGCTTCGATACGATGCTGCACAGGGACGAACGGCTGGTGCGCGTCATCGGGCCGGCGCCGATGGGGGGCGATTTCGTCGAGGTCGTCCTCAGCGAACGCCCGCTGCGCGAGGCGATGTGGCGCTATTCCACCAACATCCTGTTTCTCTCCCTGGTGATTTCCTCGATCACGGCTGGGCTGGTCTATGCCTCGCTGCATTGGCTGATCGTGCGACCCGTCAAGCGGCTCGCCGACAGCGCGCTCGCATTCAGCGAAAACGCCGAGGATTCCACACGGTTCATCACGCCGTCGGGCCGGCGCGACGAACTGGGGGATGCCGAGACGGCGCTCGCCGAGATGCAGGCCGGGCTGAGCCAACAGCTCAAGCAGCAGCAGCATCTGGCCGCGATGGGGCTGGCGGTCGCCAAGATCAACCACGACCTGCGCAACCTGCTGGCGTCCGCGCATCTCCTGTCGGACCGCATCGGCACGGTGCAGGACCCGACGGTGCAACGCATCGCGCCCAAGCTGATCGGCGCGCTCGATCGTGCGGTGGGATTCTGCCAGGCCACGCTGGCCTTCGGGCGGGCGCAGGAACGCGCGCCGGCGCCACGCAGCTTCGACCTGGTCGCCCTGGTGGCGGAAGTCAGCGATCTGCTCGGTCTCGGCGACGAAGCCGATGTCCGTGTCGTCGCGGAGATGCCGGCGCCGATGCGCATTACGGCCGACCCGGATCACATGATGCGCGTCCTGCTGAACCTGTCGCGCAACGCCGTCGACGCCATGCGACAGGTCGGCGTTTCGCCTCAGGAACAGGGCGTCCTCACGATCTCGGCGCGGCGGTTGAAGGACCGGGTCGAGATCGACATTTCCGATACCGGGCCGGGCATCCCGGCCGAGATCCGCGCCCGCCTGTTCCAGGCCTTCTCGGGAGCGGCCCGCGGCGGCACCGGTCTGGGTCTCGCCATCGCGCTGGAACTGATGCGGGCGCAGGGCGGGACCGTCACCCTGGTCGAGGCCGATCGGGGCGCGCGCTTCCGTGTCACCTTGCCGGCCTGATCAGCGGCGGACGCCGGGCGTTTCGATCGCAAGGCCATTGGCGCGCGCCGCCAGATAGAGCGAGAGATCCACCAGCTCCTGCGCGCCGTAGGCGAAGGGCTCGGCCCTGACGCCGGCGAAGCAGGTGCGCAGGCGCCGCTGCAGGGACGCCAGCTTCTGCCAGTCCAGCCGGTAGAGCGGATAGCCGTTCGGCATGGCCTCGCTGATGCGATCGCCGCGCAGCATCCGGCCCGCATTGTCGACATGGCAGTGCCGGCAGGCCAGGTTCAACTGGCCGAAGCGGGTCTCGAACAGCGTGCGCCCCGCCTCGAACGAAGCTTGCGCCGGCCCGTCAACCCGAACCGACACCGCAAGCCCCCGCGACTGGTGGGCGACGAACGCCGTCAGCGCCAGCAGCGCATCCGACTCCCGCTCCAGTTCGAGGCCGCCGGCCCGAACGGTGCGGCACAGGTTGATCCGGCCTTCGAGATCGACGACGCGGCCGGCCTGCCCGTCGAAAGCGGGATAGCGCGCCGCGACCGCGCGCATGCTGTCCGCGGCATTGCCATGACAGGAGGCGCAGGAGCGCCCGCCCGGAAGATCCGCCGCGCGCCACATCCCCTCCCCGCGCTCCACCCAGAGCATGCCGGGATTGGCGAAATCGTCGGCCTGGAGGGCGCGTGTCTCCGGCGCCTGATAATGGATGCCGGATTTCGGCTCGGCTCCGGCCGGCGCTGCCAGCGCCAGGACGGCGAGCACCGCCGCCCGGCGCATCATGTGACGTCGATCTTCAGCGTCTGCGAAAACACCTTGCCCGTGTCTTCGGTCCAGCTAAGCACCACGTCGCCGCTGCGCGTGGCCACGAAGTGGAAGGCGAGGAATGGATCGGCGGCGACAGCGGGAAAGAATTCCGCCCGGAAGACGACCGCACCGTCATAGCTGCAGGTGAAGTCCTTCAGGATGTTGCGGGGAAAGGCCCGGCCCGCCTCGTCGCGGCGGAACCCCGTTTCCATCGGATGCTGGATGAGCGCGCGCACCTGCACGGTCTCGCCCGGCCGGGCCTGCGCGGGAAGGCGCGCGCGTATTGTCGCCATGGTGCCCTCAGGTGGGTTCCAGCCCGCAGGCCATGATGGTGATCACCACCTCCGCCCGGTCGACGAAGACGGAGCCGTCGCTCATCTCGCACAGCGCGGTGACGATCTGGCTGTCGGCGAGGCGGATGCGGGTGGACACGCTGGCGCGTCCGCTGCGCGGCGTGAAGTGGTAGCGCGCGATCAGCGGCAGCGGATTGTGCTCGGCGAAGAGATGGACCGTCTTCACGTGGTCAGCCTCCGTCATCGGCGACTCGACCGAAAAATCGAGGGAGACGTTGAGGCCGCTCTCGGCCAATCTCGGAATTTCAAGTCGGACCCGCCCGGGCCGCGCCTCGCGCCCGCGCAGGACCTC
>DAOMXN010000152.1:0-6333 GCA_035437025.1 Beijerinckiaceae bacterium
GCGCCCTGAAACTGTGAAACATGTTTCCGCCAACCAGCAGAGCCAGGCACGCCGCGCGCATTCTCGGCATTTCCATCCGCACGCTGCGCAACAAACTCAACGACTACGAGGCCGCCGGCATCGCCGTTCCGCACCCGGGGTCCGCACGCGTCCAGGTCGCTTGAAGAAGCAGGCCGGAGCGATCTGCCCCGGCCTCCCTCTGCCATCCGAACGGCCCGAAGACCGAGGATGGCGCCACTTGCCAAGTGTCAGAGCTTCTGGGCGGTCACCTGCTTGGCGCTCACGCCCTTCACGAACCAGCGGCCATCCTGCTGCTCCATGACGAACATGCTCACCCACGGATTGCCGGAGGCGTCCGTGAACCGCAGGGTCTGCACCAGGCCGACCGAGGTTGTCTTCAGCGGGCCGAAGCCGAATTCCCTGGCGCCTTCCAGCGCCGGAATCTTGCCCACGAGCACGCCGTAGAGCGCGTCTTCGTTGGGGAACTGGGAGCGCAGTCCGGGCGCCACCGTGCTGGCGAAGACCACCGAGTCGGTGCGGCTGATCGCCTGCATCTGCTCGCGGATCACCTTGCGGATACCCGCCTTGTCAGCCGGCTCCCAGGCATGGGCGGAGAACGAAACGGTCGCGGCGAGAAGTCCGAGCGACAGACGGGCAACAGTGGCGATACGCATGGCACTTCTCCCTGGATCACAGCTCCGGCGGACCGCCGCCGGTTCGTTGAGAGGACATTGCCCCGTTCGCGTGCCCTGTGCCGTGCGAAAACACACACGACGATGCGCCGTTAACCCTTCGCTAACCATACCGGCGGCAAAACTTGCCGAGTCACAACTTCTGATTGCATCGGACACCGATGAGCTCCGGCACCTCACCCCGCCTTCCGCAACCGTCCCTGCCGAGCCTCGCGGAGCTGCGCGCCCTGCTGCGGCGCGGCGACCTGGCGCTTGCCCTCGGCGTGCTGACCATCCTCGTCGTCCTGATCGCCCCTCTGCCACCGCTGCTGCTCGACCTGCTGCTCGCCGTCTCGATCATCTTTTCGGTGCTGATCCTGATGACGGCGCTGTTCATTCAGGGTCCGCTGGAATTCTCGGCTTTCCCGACGATCCTGCTCGTCGCCACCATGCTGCGGCTGGCGCTCAACCTGGCCTCCACGCGTCTCATCCTGGCCAACGGCCATACCGGCGGGGCCGCAGCGGGCCATGTCATCGAGAGTTTCGGCGCCTTTGTCATCGGCGGAAACTTCGCCATCGGCCTCATAGTCTTCGTGATCCTGGTCATCGTGAACTTCGTGGTGATCACCAAGGGTTCGACCCGCATCGCGGAAGTCGCGGCACGCTTCACCCTCGACGCCATGCCGGGCAAGCAGATGGCGATCGACGCCGATCTGTCGGCCGGCATCATCTCGCAGGATCAGGCGCGGCTGCGTCGCAAGGAGCTGGAGAACGAATCGGCCTTCTTCGGCGCCATGGACGGCGCTTCGAAGTTCGTGCGGGGCGACGCCGTGGCCGGCATCCTCATCACCATCGTCAACGTGCTGGGCGGCATCGCCATCGGCGTGCTCCAGCAGGGTCTTGGATTTGGCGAAGCCGCGCGCACCTACACCCTGCTCACCGTCGGCGACGGACTGGTCAGCCAGGTGCCGGCACTGATCGTCTCGACCGCCGCCGGCCTTCTGGTTTCGAAGGCTGGCGTCTCCGGCTCGGCCGACAAGGCCTTCCTCAGCCAGCTCACGTTCTACCCGAAAGCCCTGGGCATGTCCGGCGCGGTCATGCTGGTGATCGCCGCGCTTCCCGGCATGCCGATGCTGCCGTTCCTGCTGCTGGCTGGCGGCGCGTTCTATGTCGCGCGACGTGCCCTGGCGATCCAGAAGGCAGCAGCGCCGCAGGCAGGCGAAGCGCCGGCGACCGACGCCGACGCCGCCGAGGAACCGGTCGCCACGGCACTCCGGATCGACGAACTGCGCATCGAGATCGGCTATGCCCTGCTCCCGCTGGCGCAGGCCAAGTCCGGCGACGACCGGCTGACCGAACAGATCAAGGCGATGCGCCGCTCGCTTGCGGCCGACTTCGGCTTTGTCCTGCCCGCCGTTCGCCTGATCGACAATGTGCAGCTCGAACCCAACCGCTATGTCGTGCGCATCAAGGAGATCGAGGCCGGCGCCGGCACGGTGTTCCCGGGTCAGTTCATGGCCATGGACCCCGGTGGCGCGCCCGTTGCCCTGCCAGGAACGCAGATGCTCGAGCCGGCCTTCGGCATGCCGGTGACCTGGATCGACGCCGGATTGCGCGAAGAGGCGCAGTTCAGGGGCTATACCGTCGTGGACGCCGGTTCGGTCATCGCCACCCACCTCACCGAACTGGTCAAGGCCGCGATGCCGGACCTCTTGAGCTACGTCGAGGTGCAGAAGCTGCTGCGCGACCTGCCCAAGGAGCATGGCGACCTCGTCAAGGATATCGTTCCCGCCGCCATCTCGGCCACCGGGCTGCAACGCGTGCTGCAATATCTGCTGGCGGAACGGGTCTCGATCCGCGATCTCGGCGCCATCATCGAGGCGGTGGCGGAAGTGGCGAGCGCGATGCGCGATCCGCGCGCCATGGGCGAGCATGTGCGCGCCCGGCTGGCCCGCCAGATCTGCTTCCAGCACGCCGACGCCGGCGGGCGGCTCACCATCATCCCGTTGTCGGCCGCCTGGGAGGATGCCTTCGCCGGTTCGCTGGTCGGCGAGGGTGAAATTCGCCAGCTCGCCATGGCTCCATCGAAACTGCACGAGTTCGTGCTCGCGCTGAAGAAGCGTTTCGAGGAGGCCGCCCAGGCCGGCGCCTTGCCGGTGCTGGTGACCTCGGCGCTGGCGCGCCCCTATGTCCGTATGATCACCGAGCGGTTCCGCGCCCAGACCGTTGTGCTGTCGCAGGCCGAAATCCACGCCTCGGTGAAGATCGAGACCCTCGCGATGCTATGACTGCGGCTTGTCGTCTTCATGCCGATGGCTGATCGTTTCCTTCAGCCGCCCCTCTTCGAAGGCCAGGATAATCGGAATGGAGAGCGCCAGCGGTATCAGCAGGTAGAACAGCCGCCAGACGAGAAGCGCGGCGAACACGGCGGTCGCCGGCACCTGCGGCATGATGATGATGAAGACCGCTTCCATCACGCCGACGCCGCCCGGCACCTGCGCCAGAAGTCCCGCCGAGAACGAGAGCAGGAACGCGCCCAGCACGACGAAGAACCCCGGATTGCCCACGTCGGGCAGTGCGAAGTAGATGATGCCGGCGGCGCCGATCAGCTCCAGCGGCGCGGCGATCAATTGCTGTTTGACCACCTCCAGCCGGGGATATTCGAGCCGGAAGCCCTTGATGACCAGCGGTTTCAACTGCTTCCAGGAGCCGAAGACATACAGCGCGCAGGCCGTCAAAATCCCCAGGCCGACGAACTGGATGACCGAATTCTTCATGCCATTCAGGGGGGACTTCGCCAGCAGCGGCTGCACGATATGCGGTTCGCCGACCAGAACGATGCCCGTCAGCAGCAGGGTGCCAAACGCGAAGGTGAAGGAGCACAGCGCCACCAGGACCGCGACTTCCGCCCCCGTCAGGCCCTTCGACGTGTAGGCGCGGTAGCGCACGGCGCCGCCCGAGAAGACCGATGCGCCGATATTGTGGGACAGCGCATAGGTCGTGAACGAGCAGAGCGAAATGAACATCCACGAAATGCCCTCGGTCTTGCGCAGATGCAGCAGCGCGATGCGATCGTACCAGGCGAGCGCGGCATAGGCGGCGAGCGTCGAAAGCCCGGCCAGGAGATAATCCGTCGCCGGAATTTCGGCGAGCTTGTGGCCGATCACGCCGGCGATGATCTTGATGCTCTGCCAGAGCGACGAATTTTCCAGCATCTGCTCGACGCGGGCATCCGTCGCCGCTTCGGCTTTCAGCTTGACATACAGCAGCTGCACCGACCACACGACCGCGACGAGACCGAAGAGCGGCCAGATGAAGTCCTTGATTTTTTTCATTGCCCGACCCGTTGCGCGGCTGGCGCCGTCTGTTGCCGTCTGCCCGCTGCTTCCTGCACAAGGTGTGCGGCTTCCGCAAGGCCGAAACAGCATGCCGTACCGTCCGTGCCCGAATTCCGCTGGGATGCGACGCTGCCTGCAGCAGGAGACGCTTTGATGACGGCAACGCTCGCCGCCAGCCTCGATGGCATCACCGACATTCCGGCGGGCCATGTCGCGACCATCAAGACCTACCTGGCGATGCCTGAAAGGCCAACGGACACCGGATCGACCCCGCTCGACCGCCCCCTTCTGGAGCGCCTGCGCGGCGCGCAGCACGCCCGCTACCGGAGCATCTTCGCGACCCTCGGGCGGCGTTGGCTCTGGTGGTCGCGTCTGCAACTGAGCGCCGGGGACCTGGCCGCGGTCCTGGACGACCCATCGGTCGAGGCCTATGCCGTCGTCGCCGATGGCGCGGATGCAGGCCTCATGGAATTCGACTTTCGCGAGCCCGGCAGGGCCGATCTCGCCTTCCTCGGCCTGTTCGAAGGTCACACCGGCCAGGGCACCGGCACTGCCCTGATGGCGATCGCCCTGTCGGCGCTGTGGCGCGCCGGCGTCAGCACGGTGACCGTCAACACCTGCACCTTCGATCACCCTGCGGCGCTGGCCTTCTATCGGCGCTCCGGCTTCAGCGTCGTCAAACAGGCGGTCGAGATCGTGCCGGACCCGCGGCTCGCGGGCCTGCTGCCGCGGGATGCCGCCCCGCACGTGCCGCTGCTTCCCCGGACATGAAAACGCCGGGCGAAGAGCCCGGCGCAGACAATCTCATGGGGCGCGGCGAAGCTTGCGCCGCGCCAGCCCGGTTCAGGCGCGACCGACGACGAACCGCATGCGGGCTGCGGCGCGATCTGCTTCCATCTGCTGGCGCAACGCCGCCTCGGCGCGCTCCGCGGCCTTCTCGCGATCGTCCAGGACTTCGACCTTCTTCAGGTCCTCGAAGGCCACTTCGAGCGCCGCCTTGGCCTCCTCAAGCTGGTCCTTCAATTCGGCCGCCGAATTGACCAGATTGTCGCGGCGGGTCCGCGCGGCCTTGGCGTAGGTCGGATAAGCAAAATGCGCCGGATCAGAGATGCCGGCGCGTTTTTCTTCCGATTCGATCTCACGGTCGAGGTCACCGGCCATGCGGCCGAACTCAGCCACCATCGCCTCGATCTGAGCGACCCGACGGCGCTTTTCCTCAACCTGGAACTTCTTGAATTTCAGCAAAGCTTCGCGCGACTTCATTGCCCTTACTCAACTCCTGACCATTTACGCGGTCATCCCCGGAAAGAGCCCAGGGCGTTTACGATGTTCGCGAGACGGGAATAACCCTCGCTCAAGGAGGTTGATTCTTCCTTACCTTGCGCGAGAAATTTCTCGAGCGGCTCATGGGCGTCGATGGCGCAGTCGACCTGGGGATTCGTGCCGGACCGATAGGCCCCAAGGCGGATCAATTCCTCCATGTCGGCATAGGTCGCCATCAGGCGCCGGGCCTCGACCACGACCGGGTAGTACGCGGGATCACAGGAGCCGGGCATGGTGCGCGACACCGAACGCAGGACGTTCACGGCTGGAAAACGTCCGCGCTCGGCGATGGCGCGCTCCAGCACCACGTGTCCGTCGAGAATGCCGCGCGCGGCATCGGCGACGGGCTCGTTGTGGTCGTCCCCATCCACCAGCACCGTGAAGAAGGCGGTGATGGTGCCCTCGCCGGCACAGGTCCCGGCCCGCTCCAGCAAGCGCGGCAATTCGGCGAAAACAGTTGGCGTATAGCCCTTGGTGGTCGGCGGTTCGCCGATCGACAGCGCGATGTCGCGCTGGGCCATGGCGAAGCGCGTGACGCTGTCCATCATCAGCACCACATGCCGGCCAAGATCGCGGAAATACTCCGCCACCGCCATGGTGGCATAGGCCGCCTCGCGGCGCGTCAGCGGCGATTCATCCGAAGTCGCCACCACGACGACGGCGCGCTTCATGCCTTCCGGTCCGAGATCATCCTCGATGAACTCCTGCACCTCGCGGCCGCGTTCGCCGATCAAGCCGATGACGATGACGTCCGCGTCGCTGTTCCGCGCGATCATCGACATGAGTACGGACTTGCCCACGCCCGATCCGGCAAACAGGCCCAGGCGCTGGCCGCGACGTACCGGTAGGAAGGTATTGAGCGCCCTTACGCCAAGATCGAGCGTGGGACCAAGGCGGCGACGGCTGTGCGCCGACGGAGCACCGGCCCGCAGGGGAAATGCCAGCGCGCCTTGCGGCAGCTGACCGCGCCCGTCCAGCGCGCACCCAGCCGCATCGAGCAC
>DAOMXN010000153.1:0-6291 GCA_035437025.1 Beijerinckiaceae bacterium
GGTTGCTGCCGAGCAGCGAGGCCTTTTTGACGGGCATGGGCAGGCGCGGGATGACAGGCGTCGAGTGCGGCACAGCGCGCCAGCGACGGTCCCCGCGCCAAGGCCAGAGACGAAAAGGCCGCGTGCGACACGTACCGTCGCACGCGGCCGAACATGTTTTCCGGGGACCCGGCGCGGGAATGTCGGGGGAAGATCCGGCCTCGCCGAAGCCGGTCTCTCCCGCAACCGCTGGATGGATCAGGCCGCTTCCCTGGCGATGCGCTGGCTCAGGGCGCTCAGCGCCGCGTCGGCCCGGTCATTGGCGATCTGGCAGGTGCCCGCCGCCGCATGGCCGCCGCCACCGTATTCCAGCATCAGTTCGCCGATGTTGGTCCGGTTGGAGCGATCGAAGATCGACTTGCCGAAGGCGAGGACCGTGTTCTGCTTTTCCCTGCCCCACATCACGTGGCAGGAGATGCTCGCTTCCGGGAACAGCGCATAGATCATGAAGCGGTTGGAGGCATAGATCGTCTCCTCGCCGCGCAGATCGAGCACTGCCAGCGGCTTTTCGACACGCGTGCAGCGCTTGATCTGCTCGCGCGCCAACGCCTGATGCGCCTTGTAGAGGTCGACGCGCTCGCGCACATCCGGCAGATCAAGAATCTCTTCGATCGAGGCGTGATTTCGGCAGGCGTCGATCAGCGTCATCATCAGCTGGTAGTTCGAAATTCGGAACTCGCGGAAGCGGCCGAGGCCGGTGCGGGCGTCCATCAGGAAGGACAGCAGTTCCCAGCCGCGCGCATCCAGCACGTCGTCCCGGTTGAACCTTGCGGCATCCGCCTTGTCGACCGCCGCCATCATGGCGTCGGGAATGCGCGGGAACGTCGCCTTGCCGCCAAAGAAATCATAGACGACGCGGGCCGCCGAGGGCGCCTTGACGTCGATCACGTGGTTGCCGGGTTTGCCGGCGACGCGCTTGCCCTCGCTTTCGTGATGATCGAAGGCCGCGTAGATGCCGGGGACATACGGCAGGTTCGTCGATATGTCGGCGCTGGTGACGGCGATCTTGCCGTCCTGCATGTCCTTGGGATGCACGAAATCGATCCTGCCGACGAGACCGAGTTCCTTCAGCAGCGTGCCGCAGACCAAGCCGTCCATGTCGCTGCGGGTGATCAGGCGGAACTTGTCCGCCGGGCAGTCCGTGCGCAGCTTCTCAGCCGTGATCGTAATCGATGTCATGATGCGATGCTTCCCCGTTGGTTGTTGCCTCTCGCGGGCGGGAAGACTGGCGTTTCGAGGTAAAGAACTCGGTTACGACCCGGACGCCGACAGCCGGAAAAGCCGGACTGGTTAAGCAAACGTCGCGTTGATCGATCAAGTCGCACGCGACTTCCGGTTCACGGAGCTGTCTGCGAGCTCGCGCCGGCGAGCCGCCGCGCGGTACCGGACGCCATGACGACCACGCCGCTCATCAACGCGAGATGTCAAGAATTCCAATGACTTCAAGGTGGGCAGACATACTGGTGGGCCCTGCAGGACTCGAACCTGCAACCAGACCGTTATGAGCGGTCGGCTCTAACCATTGAGCTAAGGGCCCTCGCGCCGAAATAAGGCCTTGCCGGCCACGCTGGCAAGGGGCTTGCGCATCCTCACGACAGCGAGCGTTGGCGCGTCAATTCTTCCACACCGCTGCCGATCCAGCTGAAGGGCTGGCGACGGGCCACCACCGTGAGTCCGCGGCTTTCGTAGAGACCCTGCGCCGCCGCTTCGCTCGCATCGGTCGAGGTCACCAGGCGCAGGAACGGTCGACCTGACCGCCTTGCCTCCTCAATCGAGAAATCGAGCAACGCGCCGCCAACGCCCTGTCCGCGCGCTTCCGGCGCAACGCAGAACCAGCCCAGCCAGACCGCGTCCGCATCGCCGCTGACGATGTACAGCCCGGTGACGCCGAGAACCGCGCCATGCGGGGCAACGGCGACCCACACCCGCTGCCCCTCGACACCGAGCAGCCGGGAAAAACCCTGAAAGCGCGTGCCGAGCAGCGCGATGTTCAGCTCGTCGAACCATTCCTCGTCGGTGAACACCCGGCGCAACAGCGCCTTCGCCGGACCCCGCGTCCCGGGCGTCAGCGGCTGGATGGTGAAGGTTGCCGGATCAGCCATGCCCGCCGGGCATCGCCGCCTGCGGCAGCACGCGCGGCTTGCCGGCGTCGTCGATGGCCACGAAGGTGAAGGTTCCCTCGGTGACTTTCACATGTTCGCGCGTCAGGAACCGCCGCGCCCAGGCCTCGACCCTCAGGTCGAAGGACGTGCGGCCGACGCGCGTCACTTCGGTGTAGACCGAGAGGACATCGCCCACCTGCACCGGCTTGAGAAAGCTCATGGCCTGCAGCGAGGCGGTGACGACCCGGCCTTTCGAGAACGAGACGCCCATCACACCGCCGGCCTGGTCCATCCTCGCCAGCACCCAGCCGCCGAAAATGTCGCCGTTGGCGTTTGTGTCCGCCGGCATGGCGATGGTGCGGATGGCAAGCTCGCCGCGCGGTTCGCTCTGGTCGGTCTTCGGCATGCGGGTACGGCCCCTCCCTGATCGGCCGCAACCTGCCAGCCAACCGCCCCGGATTCAAGCGGTGGCGAGACGCGGCCCCAGCCGCTTCCACCACAGCCAGCCGGCGAGCGCGAGGTTGAGCAGGTTCCACAGGAACCCATGCAGGAAGGCCATGCGATAGGAGGCGGTGTAGTCGAAGATCACGCCCGAGAGATAGCCGCCCACCGCCATGCCGGCGATGGTGGCGGAAATGATCAGGCCGATCCGCAGACCGGCCTCGCGCGGCGGCAGGAATTCGCGCGCGATGACCGCATACATCGGCACGATGCCGCCCTGGAACAGGCCAAAGATCGCGGAAATGACGTAGAGCGACGACAGGCCGTTGAAGAACAGGTAGAGCAACAGCGCGACCGCCTGCATGAACGAGCCGACCGCCAGCGTTCCCGGCCCGCCTATCCGGTCAGCCAGGAAGCCGGACAGGACGCGGCTCACCACGCCAAGGCCGAGCATCAGGGCCAGCATTTCCGCCCCGCGCGCCACGCCGTAGCCAAGGTCGTTGCAATAGGCGACGATATGCACCTGCGGCATCGACATGGCGACGCAGCAGGATAGCCCGGCGATCACCAGAAGGCCCTGCAGCGCACCGGGCGACAAACCGAGGTCCGCCCGCGCCGCGTCGGAGGCGGTCTCGGCATCGGCCAGCGTTGCCTTGGCCGGCTGCGCCCGGAACATCAGCGCCACCGGCAGCATCACCACCACGATGGCGATGCCGATGCCGACATGCGTCGCCCGCCAGCCCCATTGCGGGATCGCCCAGTTCATCACCAGCGGCCACAGCGTGCCGGCGAAATAGGAGCCGCAGGCGGCCAGCACCACGGCCAGCCCCCGGCGCTTCACGAACCAGTGCGACACATCCGCCATCAGCGGACCGAAGCCGGCCGCGGCCCCCGTGCCGATGAGCAAGCCGTGCACCAGCGCGAAGCTCGTGAGCGAGCCGGCGAGACCGGCCAGGACGTACCCCACACCCAGCATCAGCGCGGAGGCGATGATCGGCACGACCATGCCGGTGCGATCGGCGACCCGGCCCATCAGGATGGTTCCGGCGCCGAACCCGACCATCATCAGCGTGTAGGGCAGCGAGGCCCCGGCCCGTCCGGTGCCGAACTCCTCCTGCACCGTCGGAATCACCACCACCACCGTCCAGATGCCGGCACAGGCCATGGTGCCAACGACGAGCGAGGCGACAAGGCGCATCCAGGCATAGCGGGAATCGGGCAGGTGATGGGAATAGTCGGCAGCGCTCATGCCATCAGCATCGCGGCTAGGGCGCGGCGTTGTCAAATGATTAGAACGCGAAGGATCGATCCGTCCCGATGATGCGTTCTACTTGAAGATTTTCTCGCCGTTCATGTCGATGATCTGGCGCGCCTTGGCGAAGGTGAATTCCACCGCATCCTCGCGGCCGGGAAACCGATCGGCGCGGATGAAGCGATGCTCCTTCACCTCGCCGTTGATCTCCTTGGAGATGACGCCGCACATCTGCCACTGCCCACCCTCCTGGTAGGGCATCGCGCGAACGGTGAAGCCATTGTGCTCCTGCGCCGGGGCTTGCGCCGCCGCGCCGCCACCATCACCGCCGAGGCCGAAAAGCTTCTTCAAGAAGGACATTCACCGCTCCTGCTCATCGGTCAGCGCTGATCGCCGCGCCCCACCCTGCGCGCATCATCGCCATTCCGGTCCCGGATGCAAGACGCGCGCTCGCGCCCGCCGCCCTCGGGCGGCAGGATCGGGGAAACCGGCGCGGGCACGAGGCCGCGGACGTTCCCGTCCCGAGGCCTCTCAAAGCGATCGTTCATTGCACGTGCGGGGACAACCTTGATCCCGCACCCGCGCCGCGGCGTTTGTCAGCCTGCTCGCACGTCCTCGCCGGGACTGCCCTCCCGGCCATTGCGGCCCGCGGCGATGCAGGGCCAAGGACGCCGTTTCGGTCTGCCCCTACGCACCCCGGACGCATCTCCGGGCTGCGACGGACGGTGTCATCGCGGCGTGCCGCGACAGGGACCGTGCGCATGGGTCGCCGGCCCCCGTCCGCATCGATGCGCTGCAGACGCTTCCCCATGGACGGGAGCGATGGCAAAAATTGTAGGAATTAATTCCGGATTGTCAAGTCCTTGGCCACCGCCGATTCGCCAGCATTGCAACAATCGGCTCGCTGGGGCAGTTTGCGCCAGTGAACGGTCCCCATGCGGTCGGGCCACCGCACAGATCCAGCGAAGCGCCGTGCCAACAACCGATGACCTGGTCGCCTCGCTGCAGAAATTGCGGCGAACCGAGACTCTTGGTGCGCTGCCGCAGGCGCTGGATCGGCTTGCGCGCCTCGCCGTCGAATTGTTCGATGCCGATCTCGCCGCCCTGGCATTCCATCGCGGCGGCGTGAGTCGCGTCGTCGCGAGCAGCGGCCTCGAAGCGCGATTTCGCAGCCTGACCTGGGACTTTGCCGCCGTGCGCTATGCGCCAGACGAGCGTGTGGTGCTTCCCGATGCCACGAAGAACCAGGACGCTTCGGCTGTTCGTCGATTTCTCGGTCTCGACGCGGTCGGTTTTCTGCTTCGTGAGCCGATCGACACGCATCCCGATCATTCGCTGGCGCTCATCATCCTGGGGCGCGAAGCCCGGTCGCGGCCATCGCGCAGGCAATTGAAACTTCTGGCCGAGATCGTCGATGCGATCCGCACGACGGCGGCGCCGCATCTGCGCCAACTCGCGGCGGCTCACCCCTCCGCAACGACAGCCCTGAGCCTGAACGAAGCTTATGCTGCGGTCGAAACGGCCCCGTGGCCCGCCGCCCTGTTCGACAGTCGTCAGCACGTCCTCGCTCTGAATTCCGAAATGGCCCGCCTGATCGGCCGAGACGCGGAGCGCGCCATCGGCAAAGCGCCGGACGAGCTGCGCTTGCCCATGGGCGGGGCCATCATGCAGTTGCAGGAACAAGCGCTGCGCACCGGGCTGTCGCCGCCGGACGTCGAAGTCATCTCTCCCGCCGACAGCGGGCGCCGGGCATTCCAGCTCCACCTGTCGCCCTTTTCGCCCACGGACGATGCGCAGACCTACCTCTACGCCGCAGCGCGCGAAGTCACCGACGGCATCGTACAGGAGCGCCAGATCGCAGAACGGATCAGGCTGCGCCGACCGGACAGCCCATCCGCACCGGTGTCCTTCCTTCTCGAGACGCTCGTGGCCCGCCGTGCCATCCGCAACCGCAAGGCCATGCAGTACCTCACCTTGCGATCCTGGCGAAGCAATCTGAAATCCTGGCAGATCAAGACGTTGCGCGCCCTCAAGGCCGATATTCCTCCGGAGCTTCCCGATCGCGTCGCTGATGAAATTCTGGCCGATGTCACGGCCCTGTTCGGCCTGGGCGCGTTTCACGCCATCGTTCCTGTCCCCTGCGGCCATTCCGGCGAGGGCCCCTGTTTCTCGCTGGAGATTGCCCGCGCGCTCGCCTTGCGCTCCGGCATCCCGGTAGCGCGTGCCCTGGAAAGCCGCCCCCAGCGCGGCTCCTCGCATCCGAAAGAGAACGTCAAACGCCCGCCGATGGTGCTGGCACAGCGGCTTTCCGGCCCGGCGCTGATCGTCGACGACGTGGCGACATCCGGCTCCCACCTCGAGGAAGCGGTGACGCTACTGCGCCCGGGCTGTGGCTCGACCCTGGCGGTGGCGTGGATCGGCGCGGGGGTTGGCTGACCCGGCTCATACCAAGGGTCA
>DAOMXN010000154.1:0-6252 GCA_035437025.1 Beijerinckiaceae bacterium
GCCGCGCCCGGAACGCATGTGCGCCAGCGCCGCGTCCAGGGTGTCGGCCTGTGCGACCTGCGCGCCGCGCTCGCGGGCGATCTTGGCGGCGGCGATGAGTTCGCCCCGGAAGGGGCCCACGATCAGCAGGCGCATGGGGTCACGCTCCTTCCTGCAGCAGTTCGGTGAGAGTGACGCCGAGCTGGCCATCGATCAGGACGATCTCGCCTCGGGCCACCAGGCGGTCGTTGACGAGGATATCCACCGGCGCGCCGGCCTTGCGGTCGAGTTCGACGATCGTTCCCGGGCCGGCCTTCATCAGATCGCCGATTGCCATGCGCGCGCGGCCCACCACGGCGGAAACCTTGACCGGGAGGTCGTTCAGGCGGCGCAGGTCGGTGTCATCGCTCTGGCGGTCAGGGGGTGAGGCCAGGCTCGGCAAGGCCGGCGGCGGTGACAGGGTGGTTTGGCTCATGACGGGACCTCCGGGGCGGACTGGGGTGAAAGGCTGCGGTCGAGGATCGCTTCCAGACGCGCTTCGATGGCGTTTCGGTCGCGGATGAGTCCGCCGTCCGGCCAGTCGATCCGGAAGTCTCCGGTCGTCAGATCCGGGTCGGCGACGAGGATTGGCGCGATTCTT
The DNA here is from genome assembly GCA_035437025.1 of Beijerinckiaceae bacterium. Classification (GTDB taxonomy): domain Bacteria; phylum Pseudomonadota; class Alphaproteobacteria; order Rhizobiales; family Beijerinckiaceae; genus JAIUNP01. The sequence goes on from DAOMXN010000154.1 coordinate 620, forward strand.
GGGGCTGGCTGCGACGCTTCCAGCGCCGCCTGGAGCGCGGGCAGGGCATCCGGCCCGACGTGGATGGTGACGTCTTCGCGTTGCGCCAGGTCGAAAGCGAGCGATGCCAAGGCCTCCAGCACCGGCGCGACGGGTTCCGCCTCAATCAGTCGACCGGCGAGCTTGCGCGCGAAGGACAGTGCGAGACGGGCAGCGTCGGCGCGCATCTCGTCCTGCAGTTCGGACAGGGCGGAACGGAACGATTCGAGCGACTGGGCAAGGGAATCGAGAGCGGCCGCGGTCCTGGCGGCCCGCACCGCCGCCTCGGTCTGCTGTCCGTCCTCAAACCCTTGCGCATAGGCTGCGGCGGCTTCCGGGCTGGGCTGAGCGAGGTCGCAAGCCCCGATGTCGGAGCGGCTGGCGCGGAGCATTCCGAAGGCGACAGGCTCGAAGGTGGGCATGGTCATTCGATGACATCCTCGGCGGCATCATCCGTCGGCAGGCGGATTTCCCCGGACGCAATCAGCTCCTTGGCCAGGCCGACGATGCGGATGCGCGCCTGCTCGACCTCGCTCCGGCGCATGGGGCCGCGCGCCGACATCTGGTCCTCGAACATCCGCGCCGCCCGCGAGGACATCTGGTTCATGAAGAAGGCGCGCAGGGGTTCGCCTGCTCCCTTGAGCGCGACGGCCAGCAGTTCGCGGTCGACCACGCGCAGCAGTGCCTGTGCCGCCGCCGCGTCGAGTTTTGCGAAGTCATCGAAGGTGAACATTTTGGAACGGATGCGCGCGGCGGTGTCGGCGTCGGCGGCGGTCCAGCGGCCGAGCAGGTCATCGCCCGCCCGACGGTCGAGCGCGTTGAAGATGTCCGCAATGCTTGCGGCGGGATCGGACTGGGCGCTGCCGGCGGTCACCTCCGCGAGCCCTGCGCCGAGAGCCTGTTCGACTGCGACCAGAGTCTGCCCGTCGACCGTGCTTGGACGCGCCATCCGTTCGAGGCATTGCAGCGCGAAAGCCGGTTCCAGCCGTTCGATGACTGTGGCGGATCGCTCGGCCGGCAGGCGGGCAAGCACGACTGCGACGGTCTGCGGGTGCTCACCGGACAGGTAGTCGGCCAGAACCTGCGCGTTCAGGGCGGATAGCCGCTCCCAGACATTGGGCCCGTCCGGGCGCCGTATCCGCTCCAGGATCGGGGCCACCCGGTCTTCCGGGAGCACGCCACGCAGGAGTTTCTCCGCACTGCCAACATTGCCGGTCACCGCTCCGGCCTGGAGTGACCCGGCGAACAGGTCGATCGCCGCATTGACATAGGTCTCGTCGACGCGGCCGAGCCGGACCATGGCGGTCGAAACGGCTTCGATATCGCCATCGTCCAGATGCTGCCAGAGCTGGGCACCGTGCTTTTCACCCAGAGCGATGAGCACGAGCGCCGCGCGTTCGGCGCCGGTCGCGGGTCTCATGCGGCGCTCCTGATCCATGTCTTCAGGATCGCCGCGGCTTCCTGCGGCTGGCTGGCGATGCGCTCTCCGAGCCGTTCGATGGCATTGGGCGGTGGCAGGCCGGTCGCCATGCCGGGGGCCTCCGCGCCAGAAACGGTCGTTCCGTCAGCCGGGCGCACTGTCGGAACGCCTGGCGGCGCCACCGGCTCGGCCGGCGCCAGCATCTGGCGGACCAGGGGCCGCACGATGAAGATCAGCGCTACCAACGAGAGCACGGCGAAAACGCCGATCTCGGCGATCCGCAGCATCTCGTCGCGGGCGAGCATCTGCAGGCGTTCGAGCAGCGTCGGCTCACGCACTTCGAGCGGAGGAGGGGTCTCCGCGAAGCGCAGGTTGACGACCTCGACTTGATCGCCGCGCGCCTTGTCGAAGCCGATGCCGATGCGCACCAGCGCAGCGATACGTTGCAGTTCTTCGGCCGGACGCGGCGTGTAGGTTGCCTCGCCATTCGCGCCTTTGGCATGGACGCCGTCGACCAGGACGGCGACGGACAGGCGCTTCAGCCGGCCGGCCTCAAGCGTCTCGGTGCGCGTGGTCCTGGAAATCTCGTAGTTGACGGTTTCTTCCTGCTTCTGACCCTGCTCGCGGGCGCCGGCTGCGCCATCCGGCTTCTGCGCGCCCGGAAGTTCGTTGCCGATGCTGACCTGCCCGTCCTTGCCTTCGGTCGTGGCATTGGATTCGGTGCGGCTCTGGGTGGAACGGATCACCCGGCTCTCGGGGTCGTAGGTCTCCGAAGTCTGCTGGACCCGGTTGTGCTCAAATTCGGCGGATACCTGCACCCGTGCCCGGCTTCGCCCGACCACGCTGGCGACGATGTCCTCGATCTGGCCACGCAGGCGCCGCTCGAATCCCTGCTGGCGCTCTTCCGCCGCGACGCCGCCCGGGGTTTCGTCGCCGGCGCCATCGGCCAGCAGGCGGCCGGCCTCGTCGATGAGCGAGACGCGGGCGGGCTTCAGGCCGTCCACGGCGGAGGCGACGAGATGGCGGACGGCGCGGACCTGTCCAGCCTCCAGTTCGCCGCGCACCCTGAGCACGACCGAGGCGCGTGCTTCGCTCCTGTCCTTCTGGAACAGCCGCCGTTCCGGCAGCACGAGGTGAACCCGCGCAGCCTGAATGCGTTCCAGCGCGCGGATCGAACGCGCCAGTTCGCCTTCGAGCGCACGCACCTGGTTGAGATTCTGCATGAAGCCGGTGGCGGAGAACGCATCGCCCTTGTCGAAAATCTCATATCCGACGCTGCCGCCGGCCGGGATGCCCTTGGCGGCGAGATCCATGCGCAGGCGCGGGATCAGGTCGCGCGGAACGGCGATCGTCGCGCCGTCGTTGCGCAATTCATAGCGGATGCCGCGCGTATCAAGTTCGCGCGCGATGGCGGCCGATTCGGTCGCGGCGAGATCGGCATACAGGATGCCTGCGGGCTGCTGGGCCACCCTGAAGGCGATGAAGCCGAAGAATGCGGCCAGCGCCAGCGTCACCGCGCCCATCGCGACGAGGCGTTGCGGGCCAAGCTTCTGGACGAAATCGATCAATCCCTGCACAGTCTTCAAACCCCGGAAACGGACGCTCGCAAGAGCGCTCTCGGCAATTTCTGCCGCCCGGCTGGTTACCAAATTCTTAATGAACGCAATCCAGGGTTGAAAAAATCAAACTATGAATCTCGACAAGCAATCCCTGATAGCGATCACCATGGGCGATGCAGCCGGTGTGGGTCCGGAGATCATCGCGAAGTTCTTTGCCCAAAGGCCCGGCGTTCCGGCCTTCGTGATCGGCGATGTCGGGGTCATGACACGGGCGGCGACCCTCGCGCCGGGGTGTCCGCCGGTCCGGCCAGTCGCCTCGCCAGACGACGCGCGGGGTGCCATCCTGCCGGTGCTTCCTGTCAGCGATCTGCCGGCCGATCTCGCGCCGGGCCGGGTCGACGCCGGCGCCGGCAGGGCGGCCTATGACGCGATTCTCGCGGCGATCGATCTGGCGCTGGACGGGCGGATCAGGGCGATGGTGACGGCTCCGATCCACAAGGAGGCGCTGGCGGCCGCCGGCATCCGTCATCCCGGCCATACCGAAATCCTCGCCGAGCGCACCGGTACCGAGCACTTCGGCATGATGCTGACCAGCGCGCATCTGCGCGTCGTCCTGGTGTCGATCCATGTGCCGCTTGCCGAGGCGATCCGGCTGGTGACACGCGATCGCGTCGTCGCGGCGATCCGGCTCGCGGACGAAGGCGTGCGCGCCTTCGGGGTCGCGCGGCCCCGCATCGCGGTGGCGGGGCTGAATCCGCATGCCGGCGAAGGCGGGCTGTTCGGACGCGAGGAGATCGACATCATTGCCCCGGCGGTGGCCGAGGCGCAGGCCGAGGGGTTCGATGTGACCGGGCCGCATGCGCCCGACACCGTTTTCATGCGCGCGCGCGCCGGCGCCTTCGACGCGGTGGTGGCGCAATACCACGATCAGGGTCTGATCCCGGTGAAATATCTCGGCATCGAAGGCGGAGTGAACATCACGGTCGGCCTGCCGATCGTGCGCACCAGCGTCGATCACGGCACGGCCTTCGACATTGCCTGGCAGGGCATCGCTGACGCCGGCAGTCTGGGCGCCGCCTATGACGCGGCCGTGGTCCTGGCCGAGAGGCGGCAGACAACGTAAAACGCCGCGGCGGAGCCACGGCGTTGAAATGCTTCGGTTTTCGCGATCAGGCGCGGTACTGCTGGATCCGCGTCGTCCTGAGGCCGGCCAGGCCGTGATCGTCGATTGACTGCTGCCAGGACAGGAATTCCTCGACCGTCAGGGTGTACCGCGAACAGGCCTCGTCGAGGGAGAGAAGTCCACCGCGTACCGCGGCCACCACCTCCGCTTTTCGGCGGATCACCCAGCGCCTGGTATTGGAAGGCGGCAGGTCCGCGATCGTCAAAGGGCTGCCATCGGGGCCGATGACATACTTCGCGCGCGGGCGATATGGTTCGGTCATGGGTACGCTCACAGGACACAACGCAACAAACTGCAAGCACCATAGATCGGCGCGGCTTAAAAAATGGCTAAGCTGCGGCAAACATTGCTGAATAATAGTCATTTCGCTGTTTGGATTGTCTTAACCATGCTGACCGGCACGCTCAGGCTTCCGATGTTCAGGACGGGCTCCGCTCCCGAGACGTCGACGCCCGTAACGACGCCCGCGATTTCGGTCTTCACGGCGATGGTCTGGCCCGAAGCATCGCGCGCCGTGACGGTCAGCTTGTAGTCGCCGTCCGCCGCCACGGCGCCGGACGAGGTGCGGCCGCGCCAGACGAAGGACTGCTCGCCCGCCGCAAGTCCGCGCGTCTCGGTGAAGACGATGCTGCCGTTCTTGTCGGTCACGGACAGGACGGCGCCTGCCGCCGAACGCGGCGCCTGCAGGCGCCATTCGGCCTTGCCGCCGGACAGGCGCGATGTTGCCCCGTCCGCCGTGATCGTGTTGCCGACGAAGCCAAGCGCCGATGTCACCATACTGGCGCGGCTCGATGTGACAAGCGCTGAAAGGCTCTCGTTCGTCTTGAGTTGCTGCTCGACACCCGCGAACTGGACCAGTTGCTGGGTAAACTGGTTGGTGTCGAGCGGGTCCATCGGGCTCTGGTTCTTGAGCTGCGTCGTCAGCAGGCCGAGGAATGCATCGAAATTCTGAGCGATCGATGCCCGCGTGCCGCCTGCCGCGGTGCCGGACGTGGCGGAGGCGGTGTTGGTCAGGGCGGTTGAAATGGTGCTCATGAGGCGTCCTTACAGCATGATGTCGATGGCCGAACGCAGCGCCAGCCTGCGGGCCGTACCAGCACCGGGCTGGGACTGGTCCTCGGCGCTGCGGTTCATGGGATCGTCCGCCAGCTCCGTGTGGGCGTGGCGGTAGGCGGCATGGTGCTGACCGTCGCCGCCCTGCCTGAGGCTGACCTGGATGCCGGTGCCGTCGCTGCGCAGGCCTGTTTCGGCGAAGGCCTGCTGCAGGGCGTGGGCCTCCCGGCGCAGTGCCGCAAGCGCTTCCGGACGCTCGACCACCAGGTGCGCGCGCACCTGGCCGTCGCGGTCGATGTCGAGACGGACGTCGACCCGGCCGAGGTCTTCCGGCTCCAGCCTGATCTCGAAACGCCGGGCGCCGTCACGCGCCATGCCGGCGATCAGCACCGGTACCTGC
>DAOMXN010000155.1:0-6229 GCA_035437025.1 Beijerinckiaceae bacterium
AAGCACGGCGCCGCCGCACGCCCCTTCGATCTCGGCCGAAACGGCGAATCCGCCAGCTCCCCCGCGCCGCGCCATGTCCGCAAGCTCGGCACGACGCAGGCCCCGTCCCTGGGCGAGCAGCGAGAGCGCCTCCAGCACGTTCGTCTTGCCCGCGCCGTTTTCTCCGGAGAGCGCAACCAACTGCGCGCCGATCGTCAAATCGGCTGCGGCATAGGTGCGGAAATCGGTCAGTTTCAGCCGGACAACGCGGCAGGCAGCAGGCATGGGCTGGCCTAGCGCATGGGCAAAGGCGTGTCGAGCGTCACACCCGCATCGGCATCAGGACGTAGAGATTCGGCGCGCCGTCCCGGTCCTGGATCAGCGTCGGCGACCCCGGATCGGCCAGCTTGAACAGCGCGGTATCGCCATCAAGCTGCGCCGTGATGTCAAGCAGGTAGCGGGCGTTGAAGCCGATATCGAGGGGACCTGACTCGTAATCGACCGACAGTTCCTCGACCGCCTGGCCCGCATCCGGGTTGTTGACGGACAGCACGAGCTTGCCATCCGCCAGCGCCAGCTTCACCGCGCGGCCGCGCTCGGACGAGATGGTGGAGACGCGATCGACGGAACGGGCGAATTCATCGAGTTCAACGGTCAGACGCTTGTCGTTGCGCGTCGGGATGACGCGGGCATAGTCCGGGAAGGTGCCGTCAATCAGCTTGGAGGTGAAGACGACCGACCCCACCGAAAAGCGGATCTTTGCCGTCGACAGTTCGACCGTGATGTCGCCCTCGGCTTCCGCCAGCAGCTTCTGGATCTCGGCGACCGTCTTGCGCGGCACGATCACCCCCGGCATGCCGGAAGCGCCCTTCGGCGCCGGCGTATCGGACTGCGCCAGGCGGTGTCCATCGGTCGCCACGGCGCGCAGGATGGCACCGGCTTCGCCCTCGACGGCATGCAGGTAGATGCCGTTGAGATAGTAGCGCGTCTCCTCGGTCGAGATTGCGAATTGGGTCTTCTCCAAAAGGCGGCGCAGCTCGGTGGCCGCCACCTCGAAGCGGTGCGACAGCGTTCCCGCAGCGAGGTCCGGGAAATCGCTGTCCGGCAGCGCCTGCAGGGTGAAGCGGGATCGGCCCGAACGCACCGTCAGCTGGCTGGCGTCCCCCGCCTGTTCCAGCGACACCTGCGCGCCGTCCGGCAGCTTGCGCACGATGTCATAGAGCACATGGGCGGGAACCGTGGTCGAGCCGCCCTGGGCCGCATCGGCCGCCAGCGATTCCGTCACTTCGATATCGAGGTCGGTCGCCTTGAGCCAGAGTTTCCCGGCCTCGGCGCGCAGCAGCACGTTCGACAGGATCGGGATCGTATTGCGCCTCTCCACCACACGGTGCACGTGGCCCAGCGACTTCAGAAGCGCGGCCTGCTCGACAGTAACCTTCATACCCCACCCACCCGGCGCAAAATGGACCGCACGATGGCGCGAGTTTCCGGTTCGCGCAAGCCGCGCAACGGTCCGGGCGGAGAAATCCACCCCTTTTTGCCGGACCGATCGCCGGACCGCCCTATTCCTGCAGCATGCGCCTGAGGTGGTCGATTTCACCGGCAAGCGAGATATCCGTGCCGATCAGCCCGTCAATCTTGCGCACGGCGTGCAGCACGGTCGTGTGATCTCGGCCGCCGAAGCGCCGCCCGATCTCCGGCAGGGAGCGCAAGGTCAGAGTCTTCGACAGATACATTGCGATCTGGCGCGGTCGCACCACGGTCGCGGTGCGCCGCGACGAGAGGATGTCGGCGCGGCTCACGCTGTAGTGGTTGGCAACAAGGCGCTGGATGTCCTCGATCTTCACGCGCTTGGGCTCCTGCGTGCGGATCAGATCCTTGATCGCGACCTCGGCTGTCTCGAGGTCCAGCGGTCCGCCGCCCAGCGTCGCGTGGGCGAGAAGGCGGTTGACCGCGCCTTCAAGATCGCGCCCGTTCGCGGTCACGCACCGCGCGACATGGGCCAGCACATCCGAGCCGATATGAAAGGCCGGCAGGTGCGCCTTGGCAGTCTGAATGCGGCTCTCCAGCACGCGCAGCCGCAAGGCTTCGTCCAGCGGGCCGATTTCCACGACCAACCCGCCCGCCAGCCTCGACTGGATGCGTTCGTCCAGCATGTCGAGGTCCGCCGGATTGCGGTCCGCAGCGACGATCACCTGCTTTCCGGCGTCGATCAGCGCGTTCAGCGTATGGCAGAACTCCTGTTGCGTCTGCTTGCCGTTGAGAAATTGCGCGTCGTCGATCACCAGAACGTCAATGGCGCGCAGGTTCTCCTTGAAGGACAGGGCCGTCTGCGCACGCAGCGAAGCGACGAAGCCGTACATGAACTTCTCGGCGGTGAGATAGATTACCCGCCTGTCGGTCCCGGAAACGGCCTGCGCGGTCGCCTGCAGCAGATGGGTCTTGCCCATCCCCACCGCAGAATGCACGAACAGCGGATTGTAGACCGGTCCCTGCCCCGGCTGCGCCTGAACCACCTGCATGGCCGCGGCATGCGCCATCATGTTGGAGCGGCCGACATGAAAGCTGGCGAAAGTCAGGCGACGGTCGAGCGGCGAGCTTTCGAAACTATCGTCCGAGCGTGTGGCGACAGCAGGCGTGAGGGATAGGCTGGCCGGCGTAGCCGTGGCGGCGGCAGGTCCTGACGGGGCGCCGGCCTGATGCGGAGCACCAGCCGCCTTGCGCGGCGCGGTCCTTGCACCGGCTTCGCGCAAGGCAATGGCGATGCGTTGAACCGCCGGGTTCTCCTCCCGGTAGAGCACCTCGATGCGGTCGGCGTAGTGACCGACCAGCCAACTGCGCAGGAAGCGTGTTGGAACCGAAAGCTGGGCCAGACCGTCGCTCACGGACACCAGCTCGAGGCGCGCGAACCAGCTGGTGAAGATGTCGTCACCCAGTTCAGCACGCAGGCGCCGACGCACACGTTCCCAGACTCTTGCCTCTTCCCTCGGGGCGAGGCGATCCTGCGCCCCGTCCCGTTCCGCTGCGCCCGTTTCTTTTTCTTGGTGGCTAGATGCGTTGAACATGGTCAGGCTCGAGCAATGCTTTCGGGTTCCGGGAAAGCGTGCTTTCCAGGTCGACGTTTCGGATGTTCGGTGTTTGCAGTTCCCTCAGGGAGAACCACGTCGGGTCCGGCGGGCTTGCTACGCACTCAGGATCGCCTTCCAGACCCAAGGCACTGATGCGACGGCCCGCCAGCCCTCGTCGCGTCAGACGACACAAAAGTCCGCCCGCTCCGCCGCCGCGGTCCGCACGCCTGGATGAGCGGTCGGATGCAACGGCATCGCCAGGCAAAAGAACATCCTCTCCCGAAGCGGGAGTTCGTCTCCTACCGATTTCAGAAAGCCCGGCGGCGCCGGTGTTGAGGGAGTGTTAGCCAGCGATCCGAGGGCCTGCAACATCCGTTTTTCCGCGACCGGGCAGCTCGGTCGCGTCATTGCCGACCTGTCGCCTTCGGCAAGATGGGGGGAGCGCCGGCAAGCTGTTGAAGCTCTTGCGATTCACCTTGGGTGCCGTTTACGGATTTTTAATGTTTCGATATCGAAACGATTTGCCTGACCGGCCGGACCGACGGAACCGGCCACGCCCACGACCTCGGACGGAAATCGCTCTTGGCGCTTATCCTATTGGAAATACAGCACAAATTATTATCGATGGGCGCGACAGGGGCGGCTGTTCACACAATGCCTCTGTCAAGTGAAAAGGCGTTGCGGGGCGTGAAAAAATGCGGCGACACACTGTCGCAAATGCAAAAAGGGCCCGGCAGTGAGCCAGGCCCTCAATCCAAACCGGAAGCCGTTTCAGGCCTGGAGGGCCTTGATCGCCTTGGTCAGACGGGAAACCTTGCGCGAGGCGGTGTTCTTGTGAATGACGCCGGTGCGCGCAGCGCGCATCAACTCAGGCTCGGCGTTGCGCAGCTCCGTCGCCGCGACATCGGCCGTGCCGGCCGCGATTGCTTCCTCGACCTTGCGCACCGCCGTGCGCATGCGGCTGCGACGGGACTTGTTGACCTCAGTGCGCGCAACGGCCTGACGCGCAGCCTTCTTGGCCGATTTCGTATTCGCCATCGTTCTCAATCTCCGGAAGCGATGCTCCGGCCTACGGGCCGCTCCGCATCGATCCAATGGGCGTGAAAATTAGTGCGCGCCGACGAGGCCGCCGGCGCTTGCGCGGCTCATTGGCACGATCACCGCGATCCGTCAACGGGTAGCGGGGCGCCACCTGAAGGAATCAGCCGCCGCGCAGCCACTGGCCAACCGGATGTGCCGGATCGAGCAGCAACCGGATCGCCATCAGGACCGCCACCGCCACAACCATCGGCTTGACCAGTCGCGCACCCCTGCTCAGGGCGGCGCGCGCACCGATCTGAGCGCCCGCGAAAGCGGCAACCCCGAGGCACAGCCCGACGGCCCAGTATATCTTGCCGGAAAACAGGAACAGGCAGAGCGCGCCCAGATTGCTCGCCAGATTTAGCAATTTGGTATGCGCCACGGCCTTCAGCACGCCCTGTCCCAGCATCGTCACCAGAGCGATGAAAAAGAAGGTACCGCCGGCTGGACCGAACATGCCGTCATAAAAGCCGATCGGCGCGGCGAACAGAAAAGCGAATACCGCGGGGCGCAGGCGTGCGTGGGAATCGGCATCGGTCAGCTTCGGAGCGGTCGCCACGAACAGCGCGAGGCCAATCAGCACCAGCGGTATCCAGGTCCGGAGCGCCCCGATCGGCAGGGTCTGCGCCGCGACCGCGCCGGCGCCCGCGCCCACGAACGAGCACAGGAACAGGAATGCCATCTCCCGGAACCGGATCAGCCCGGCGCGCGCATAGGCCAAAGTCGAGGAGGCAACGCCAAAGGAACCCTGAACCTTGTTGGTGGCGACAGCCGAGACTGGATCCAGTCCGGCGATCATCAGCGAGGGCACGTTGAGAAGACCGCCGCCGCCGGCGATGGCATCAACGATGGCGGCGCAGAAGCTGACCGCCATCAAGGCCATGAGCGTCGAGAATGAAACGCCGATCAGCGACATCAGGTCGGGCATGGCGTTTCTTACCGTTCGCTTCCTGGCGGTCCTGGACCCGGTCTGCCGAAACGGCGGGCCGGAGGGCGCCGGTCAGCGGTTCTTGAAGTTGGGTTTGCGCTTCTCTGCGAAGGCCGTCATGCCTTCCTTCTGGTCTTCCAGCGAGAACATGGAGTGAAACACGCGCCGCTCGAAGCGAATGCCCTCGGCCAGCGTGGTCTCGTAGGCTCGATTGACCGTTTCCTTGGTCATCATCACCGCCGGAAGCGACAGGGAGGCTATCGTCTCGGCCGCCTTGAGCGCCTCGGCGACGAGCTGATCGGCAGGCACGATGCGCGAGACCAGGCCGCAACGCTCGGCTTCGGCAGCATCCATCATGCGTCCGGTGAGGCAGAGGTCCATGGCCTTGGCCTTGCCGATGAAGCGGGTGAGGCGCTGCGTGCCGCCAGACCCCGGCATGACGCCAAGCTTGATCTCGGGCTGGCCGAACCTGGCCGTGTCGGCGGCGATGATGAAATCGCACATCATGGCGATCTCGCAGCCTCCGCCGAGCGCGAACCCGGCCACTGCGGCGATCACCGGCTTGCGGGTGCGCGACAGATAATCCCAGCGGCCGATGAAATCGTCGAGATAGGCCTCCATGTAGGTCTTTGACACCATCTGCTTGATGTCGGCGCCGGCGGCGAAGGCCTTGTCGCTGCCCGTGAGCACGGTGCAGCCGATATTCGGATCGGTCTCGAAGACTTCCAGCGCATGGTTGAGGTCCTCGATCAGGAAGGAATTGAGCGCATTCAACGCCTGCGGGCGGTTCAGCTGGATCACGCCGACCTTGCCGTGCACTTCCGCGATGATGTTGTCGTAGCTGGCTTTCAGGCCCATGGCGCGCTCCTCGATCCGAATGCGCTGAGGGCTACAGGAGGCGGGAGCGCCCCGCAAGGGTCAGCGTTGGCAAACCTTGCAATGGTACGTCGAGCGCCCGGACTGCACGGTACGCAGGATGACGCCCCGACAGCCTGGCGTCGGGCAGGGCTCGCCCTCCCGGTCGTAAACACGAAAACGGTGCTGGAAATAGCCAAGGGAACCGTCGGTATGCGCATAGTCCTTCAATGTCGATCCGCCAGCGGCGATGGCCTCGGCCAGGACCTCGCGGATGGCCGTCGCCAGCCTCTCGCGCGCCGCCTGCCGCCGGGCACCG
>DAOMXN010000156.1:0-6168 GCA_035437025.1 Beijerinckiaceae bacterium
CCCCCGCCACTCCAGCCTGACTACGGCGGCCGGGCGGCTCCGGCCAGCGCCTCCCGCGAAAGTGCAGGCGACCTGCGAAATTCGCGACGTCATTAACCGTTTGTTGCCCGACTTGGCATAATTTGAGCAGCACCCGGGCTGTTGTGGCGTTGCCGGGGGAGATGCGTGATGCTCGATCAGTTGTATGTGAAGAAGATCCGGACGCAGAAGATCCGCGTCGCCGTGGTCCTGCTGTCGTTCGTCGGCGTGATGGTCTGGCAGAAGCACTTCATCATAACGGGCTTCAGCCACAATATTCCGCTCAACGGCGCGATCTTCCTCATCTTCTTCTTCGCCGCCGGCCTCGCCATCAAGGACCTCTACGGCCTCAGGAACGAACAGCTCGCCTTCGAAGCGCTGCGGGAAAAATACCAGGACATCCAGCAGAACGCGGAGAAGTCGGCCGAGGACCCGTTCTGGAAGCACTACCGCTGCCTGGAAAAGGGAACGGTGTATCAGAAGCCGGATCTGCTCGGGCATGTCTACGAGCTGGTGTTCGAGGAACTGCTGCGCACCCGGCACATGCGCATCTCCGTCTCCACGCTGCAGAACCTGACGGCGGCGCTGAGCGCGGCGGCGGCACATCGGCGTTCGCTGCTGATCTACATCGCCGGACTGGAAGTCTTTCTTGGTCTGATCGGCACCTTCATCGGACTGATGGAAATGGTGGAATCGGTCGGTGGCATCATCGGCGGCGTCGCCGGCGCCGACGCCTCGTCGTCCGATGCCATGAAAAAGCTGCTGACCGACCTCGAAGCGCCGCTGAAGGGCATGTCCACCGGCTTCTCGGCCTCGCTGTTCGGCCTCGGCACCTCCATGTGCATCGGTCTGATCGGACGGTTCGTTGCCTCCGCGACCGACGCGATGATCGAGGCGTTCGAGGGCTGGCTGGCGGGCATCGCGCAGATCGAGAACGAGAAGAAGGACGCCGCCGGCATGGTGGCGGAGGACGCCACCTTCATGGCCGCGCCCGGCGTGGCCGCCATCATTTCGGCGCTGCGCTCGACCAACCACACGTTCGAGAAGACGGCGGATGCCGTGCTCAAGCTGGCGGACCGGCGCAAGGAGGAGAACGAGATCCTCATGGCCACCGCCGGCCAGATCGAGCGCCTGACCTCCGAGCAGGACGGCATGCGCCGCGCCATCACCTCGCTGGGCGGCATCCGCGACGAGATCAACGGCCTGCGCCAGCTTGACTATGCCCAGGCGAACCGCGTGGTCGAGGGATTTGCCAAGATCGAATCGGCCATCGAGGAGAACCGCGCCGTCACGCAGAAGGGCTTCGAGGAGGTCTCCGCCCAGGAATCCGAATCGATGAAGCAGTCGCGCATGTCGGCGGAGCAGGTGTCGCGCAAGATCGACGAGATCGTGGCGCAGGGCGCCCGCAACCACCTCGACGCCGCCGACCGCCTCGAAAGCCTTGCCCAGCTCCAGGCCAGCCTGTCGCGCCTGCTGCAGACGTCGCAGACGCAGGCCGGCTCCAAGATGGACGATCTGATGAGTTCGCTGGAGCGCCTGCACGCGGTCACCACCGACCAGCAGCAGCAGCTTTCCAGCACGCGCGGCGAACTGTCCTCCGGTATCCGGGAACTGCAGCTGCGCCCGGACGTCTCGCCGCAGGTGCAGCAGATGTCGGTCACCATGGATTCCACCATGGTCAAGGGTCTCGGCGAGATCGCCAACGTGCTCAACACGGCGCTTGGCGTCCTGACCCAGAGCATGCGCGAGATCGCGGTGAAACAGCAGGATGCAAACACCGTCATCACCGCGATGAGCGAGACGAAGGAACTGGCCAACGAAATCCGCATGCTGGGCAAGTCCATCGACGGCGGACTCGCGCACGGCTTCGCGGAAATGTCCAAGTCTTTCGAGGCGGTGTTCATGTCCTACTCGGAACTCATCAACCGCACCGGAGCGCGCGATGACGTGGCGCGTTCGGTCGTTCCGGCCAATGCCACGGCCCGCGTCGAGGTGCAGTTGAGCGAGGCCGCGAAGGGCGCCCCCCCGGGCCCGGCCAAGCCTGCCAACGCCGTGCACGAAAACCTGGCGCAGGTGGACAAGTTCTACGCCTCGGCGCAGAGCCGCCTGTCCGACCTTCTGAAGAGTGCCTGATCATGGCGCCGTCGGGGGCATCCCCCGGCGCCCGCGTCCGAACCGGAGAACAGCGATGGCCCTGTCCCTTCCCTCTCTCGGCGGCATCGCCGGCAGCATCGGTGCCCGCATTCCGTTCATCAAGCGGAACCGGACGGGCAGCCACATGCGCGCGCACCAGCGCATCCAGTGCTGCCTGATGGGCGAAGTCTCCGTGGTCGAGCGCGGCTTCAAGATCGAGGGGCTGGTGATCGAGGTGTCGCGCGGCGGCATGCGCTTCCGAGAGGCGTCGCATTTCGTGATGAACCGGACCGGTGTCGATGTCACGATCCTGGTCTCGGGCGGCGAATACCCGGGCAGGATCATGAATTCGAGCACGACCGGCTACGGCATCAAGCTCGACAGCCTGATCACCGAGGAAGAGATGGAGCGGCTGATCGCCTCGGGAGCGCCGAAGGGCTTCGACGCCACCGGCGAAGCCGAGACCTGATCCGGCCGGGCCGGCGGGCGCGCCAACAGCGCCCTTGCGTCCGCTGACGTCTAAGTGCATTCCCTGTGCCCACCAGAGCCAAGGGGAACGGCATGAAACTCGACACATCCATTGCGGCAATCGTCACGGGCGGGGCTTCCGGCCTCGGTGAAGCCTCGGCGCGCCGGTTGGCCAGCCACGGCGTGAAAGTGGCGCTGTTCGACCTCAACGAGGAGCGCGGCAAGAAGGTCGCTGCGGAGATCGGCGGCATCTTCTGCAAGACCGACGTGACCAGCGAGGAGTCGGTCGTGGCATCGCTGGCCGCGGCGCGTCAGGCGCATGGCCAGGAGCGCATTGCGGTCAACTGCGCCGGCATCGCCATCGCCAAGCGCACGCTCGGACGCAATCGCGAGACCGGCGATCTGGTGCTGCACGATCTCGCCAGCTTCTCGAAGGTCATCCAGATCAACCTGGTCGGCACGTTCAACGTGCTGTCCAAGTCGAGCGCCGGCATGGCGAAGGCCGCGCCGCTGACGGACGACGGGTTGCGCGGTGTCATCGTCATGACCGCGTCCGTCGCCGCGGAGGATGGGCAGATCGGCCAGGTCGCCTACGCGGCCTCCAAGGGCGGCGTCGCCTCGCTGACTTTGCCGGCCGCGCGTGACCTCGCCCAGTACGGCGTGCGCGTGGTCACCATCCTGCCGGGGCTGTTCCATACCCCGATGTTCGACACGCTGCCGGAAGAGGCGCGAAAGGCGCTCGGCGCCTCGGTGCCCTTCCCCTCGCGCCTTGGCCGTCCGGACGAATACGCCCAGCTCGTGCAGCAGATCTGCGAGAACGACATGCTCAACGGCGGCACCATCCGCCTCGACGGTTCGCTCCGCATGGCGCCGAAATAGGCCCTAGAACGGGTAGGCGGCCTCCACCACATAGGGGCCGCCGCCGACTTTCTCGCGCGCCGAATACAACACGAAGCGCCGCGGCCGGAAGCTCATGGCGCGGAAGCCCCCGCGCGTGGACAGAAAGTCCGCCACATCGAGCACGGAGGACGAGCGCAGCCGGGCGAGCGTGACATGCGGCGTGTACTTGCGTCGCTCCGGCGCGAGCCCGGCGCGGCGGATCAGCCGCTCGTGGTCGCCCTGCAACTCGTTCAGCGGCCGGCTGTTGTCGATGGCGGCGAAGACGACATGCGGGCGCGCGCCGCCGAAAGTGTCGAGACCGGTCAGGCGGATCTCCGGCGGATCAACCTGCAATTCGTCAAGGGATTCGGCGATCTCGCTGGCGGTGTGCCGGTCGACGTCTCCGATGAAGCGCAGCGTGATGTGGTAGTCAGACGGTTCGGACCAGCGGGCGCCCGGAAGGCCGCCGCGCAGTGCGGCCAGCGTTCCGGCAATATCCGGCGGCACCTCGATACCCGTGAACAGACGCGGCATCGCAACCCCCACGCGAATCACAGTCTGGGCAAAACCTAGCACCGATGCGCGACAGCCAGGCAACGGGTCTGTGGAAGGCCCATCCTCAGCGCTTCGTGTGGACCAGCAGCGTCTCGTGCCGTTCGGCCGGGCCGAATCCCAGCCGCGCGATGTTGGCGTCTACAAGTTTCGAGGCCGTCGAGGCCGCGAAGGAACCGGTGTAGAACAGCAACTTGCCGCCGCGCTTGACCTTGCCGGCCATTGCCTCCAGCACACCGGAATCGTTCATGCGGGCGTAAGGAGCATTGGTCTCGCTCCAGAATTCGCAGAGGTGGAACAGCGTGACCACGTCGAACTCCGGCATGAGCTCGGGCGCGAGCTGGTAGATGTCGGTGAACAGCACCTTGTAGCGCTTGCCGACGAGGGGGTGGCGGATCACCAGATCGATATAGCTGTCGTACTCGGGCTTGGTGGCCGTGATGCCGAGCACGGAATTGCCGGCTTCCCGCATCGCCTCGGTCTTGCCGACGTGGTGGTGGTCGCCGGTGCCGAAATGGAAGATCGTGGCGTTCCGCACTCCGGCAGACGCGAGCCAGTCAGTGAAATGGATGTCGCAGGGACATTGCTTGACGTCCAGCGGCCAGGGGTCCTTCCAGAGATCAAGCATGGCATTCTCCTGATGGTGCCGGTCAGCGGCCGGCCGATATGTCGGCGATGAAGGATTCGACGGTGGGCAGGATGCGGGCGACGATCGTCTCGACGCCCTTGCGGCTGGGGTGCATCTGATCCGGCAGGGTCATGCCGGCCTCGCCCATGACCCCATCCAGAAAGAACGGATACAGGCGCAGACCGTGCCTTGCCGCGAGCCGCGGGTAGATCGCGTCGAAGGCGGCGGCGTAGTCCGGGCCATTGTTGCGCGGCGCCAGCATGCCGGCGAGCAGGACGCGGATGCCCCGCCCTTTCAGCCCCGCGATCATGGCCTCGAGGTTCTGCTCGGCCTGTTTCGGATCCAGACCGCGCAGCGCATCGTTGGCGCCGAGTTCGAGAATGACGCCCCGCGTCCCGTCAGGAACGCTCCAGTCGAGACGCGCCAGTCCGCCGGCCGTGGTGTCGCCGGAAACCCCGGCATTGGTGATCTCGATGACGTGCCCCCTGGCGCGCAGCGCCTTTTCCAGCACGACGGGGAAGGCCGCGTCCGCAGGCAGCAGATAGCCGGCGGTCAAGCTGTCGCCGAGGGCGACCAGCTTCAGCGGCGTGGCGGCTGTCGCGGAACGGTTCGCCGTCATGGCGCCGAATCCGGCCAGTAGGACCGGTGCGGCGAGCATGGAACGGCGCGAGAACGGACGTTTGTTTGCATGCATGGCTTGGCCTTAAGCCAATTCGTACCTATCTGCCAGTGAGCCGTCGATGAACAGCCCTGTCAGGGAGAGACAATGTCCGCTGGAACCGATCCTGCGATCCTGCTGAAGGATGTCCATCTCAGTCTCGGGTCCGGTGCCTCGCGCGTGCACATCCTGCGCGGCGTGTCGCTGTCGATCGGCCGGGGTGAAGCGGTGGGCCTGGTCGGGCCATCGGGCTCCGGCAAGTCGACGCTGCTGATGGTCGCCGCCGGTCTGGAACGGCAGGACAGCGGTCAGGTCGCCATCGCCGGGCAGGATCTGGCCGCCCTGGACGAGGACGGGCTCGCCCGGTTCCGCGGTCGGTCCATCGGCATCGTCTTCCAGGCCTTCCACCTGATCCCCACCATGACGGCGCTCGAGAACGTCGCCATTCCGCTCGAACTCGCGGGGCGGGCGGATGCGCATCGCCGCGCGCGCGACGAACTCGAGGCGGTCGGTCTCGGCGCCCGCATCCATCACTATCCGCCTCAGCTGTCAGGCGGCGAGCAGCAGCGCGTGGCGCTGGCGCGGGCGCTGGCGCCATCGCCTGCGATCCTCGTCGCGGACGAGCCCACCGGCAATCTCGATGAGGGAACCGGACGGCAGATCATCGATCTGATGTTCGATCTCAAGCGGGAACGCGGCGCCACCCTCGTGCTGGTGACGCATGACGGGGCGCTCGCCGCGCGTTGCGACCGGCGAATCCGGCTCAGGTCGGGCGAGATCATCGAGGACCGCGAGCGGGTGGCGGCGGAATGAGCGCGCCGGCCCCCGCCTT
>DAOMXN010000157.1:0-2621 GCA_035437025.1 Beijerinckiaceae bacterium
AGCGCGGTTCCGCCGGCATCGGGCCGGGCCGCCAGCAACGCCAGCCGCGCCAGGATGCCGGCCGGCGATTCGATCATCCGCAATCCGGCCGAATCGGCGACGCGAACGTTCCAGCGCTCGAGTTCTGCCTGCACGGCGCGCGCGAGCATGCGGTCCGGCGTCGCCAGTGCGATGGTCCGTCCCGGCGTTTCCAGCGCCTCCCGCAGGATCAGGGCGATGGCAAGCGCTTCCTCGCCGCCGTCGGCCGCCTCCACCAGCGCCATGCCCTCCGGAACCTTGTCCTGCCGCAGGGCGCTCCAGGCGTCGCTCGCTTCGGCCGGACGAAAGACCTCCGAGGCCAGTTGGGGCCGGGTCGCGATGCGCGAGTGCCCGTGCAGCACGACGTCGGCACGCCCTATGCCGATCCGCGCCAGGGCGCGCTTCATGCTTGCCTGGGGATGGGCGAAACGCGTGGCGAGCGCCGCATCCTCCGCGCCGATGGCATCCCAGGCCGCGGCATCGAGGGTAGTGTCCAGCCCGGGCAGGACGACGGCGCCCATCGTCAGTCCGGCGACGCAACGCATCAATTCGGCCGTTGCGGATACCGACCCGGTCGATCCGGCAACGATGACGGGTCGGCCCGTTCCCGATTGCGCCAGCCGTTGCGCCTGCTCCAGCAGCAGGCTGCGCGTGCGATGCTCGGCATCGCTCTGGCCGAGCTCCGCAAGAATGACCGGCCACTGCTGGGCCGCGATCTCGAGGAACTTCGCGGTCAGCGACCAGTAGGCATCGTGGCGCGAAGGGTCGAACGTCGGCGGCATGCCCTGTCCGAGGCGTTCGAGCGGGACGGCCTCGATGATGGTTTCGTCGATCAGGCCGGCAAGGTCACCAGCCAGCGCGAAGGCGTCGGCACGCGAGCGCGCCACGAAGAAGGGCTCGCCATCCCCGTGAGGTCGCGTCCCGGTCTCGATCGCCCGCCGCCAGGCGTCCACCAGTTCGAAGAGTTTCAACTGGCGCACCAGCGGATCAATGGCGGGGGGAAGACCAGGCAGGCCGGCAGGTCCGCCCAGCCCGCTGCCGGCGGCGCTGTCCGGTTCCGGGTCTCCCAGAAGGACGATGCGCGGAAGCATCAGCGCGCCCTGCGGCGCGCGCGCCGCGATGATCGAGGCGAAGACCTCGGCCGCCCGGCGCGTCGGCAGAAACAGCAAGGCGTCGGCGAGTTCGTCCGGGCGAAGCGGGTCCGAACGACCAAACAAGGTCCCGCGCAAAAGCAGTTCTACGAGCGTTTCGAGGAACGGCGCGCCGGCGGGGATGGAGATCACACGGGGGCTTCGGGGCGCGGCTGACCCGCTCACCGTGAACTCCCGATGATCGCCGCTTCGGCCTCGACAATGGCCTCGGGCGTGCCGACATGCATGAAACGGCCGTCCAGGCGCAGGCCAAAAAGCCGGCCCGCGGCCATGGCGCGATTGAACAGCAGCAGCAGGGAAAAAACGTCCGGCGTATCGGAAAACAGGCGCGAATCGAGGATCGCAGCGCCGCAATAGGCGAAAGGCGCGACCTCTCCCGGTCGCGGCCAGCGCAGCCTCCCGTCCTGTTCCATCGCCAGATCGCCGCGATTTCCCCAGCCGACCGTCGATACCGTCGGCGCCAGAAGCAGCAGGATATCCATGGTCGCGGGGTCGAATGTCTCGGCCATCCGCACCAGGTTGGAGCGCGGCCCGTCCATCCAGATCGTGTCGGCGTTGAGGCTGAAGAACGGGCCCTCGCCCAGCAGCGCCAGCGCCTTCTTCACGCCGCCCCCGGAATCGAGGATCGCCGCGCGTTCATCGGAGATCGCGATGTCAGGCGAATGGCGCGCCCGCAAATGGGCTTCCAGCATGTCGGCGAGGTAGTGCACGTTGACCACCGCACGGGTGACCCCGGCTTCTTCGAGGCGGTCGAAATTGTAGTCGATCAGTGCCTTTCCGGCCACTTCGATCATGGGTTTCGGACGCAAGTCGGTCAGCGGGCGCATCCGCTTGCCCAGGCCAGCGGCCAGGATCATCGCGGTATTGATCTGGGGGCTGGCCATCGCGGCGTCAGGCAAAAAGGTCGGGCAGGTTCGCCGCATACCACTGGCGCAGTTCCGCGAGCGCGGGATGGGCGAGGCAGCGCACGACGTTGCGCTCGATGCGCGGCAGATGCCGGAGGTAGCCCGGCTTGTGGTCTCGCCGGTTCAGGCGCGCGAAAATGCCGAGGATCTTTGTCGCCCGCTGCGCCCCCAGAACCGCATAGGCTTGCGCGAAGCCTGCCATGTCGAAGGCCGGGTCTTCCTGTCGTCGCAACCTGGCATAGTGGCTCAGCAGCCGAAGCTCCATCGCGTCGGGCACATCGACGCGCGCATCCTGAAGCAGCGAAACCACGTCATAGGCAGCAGGACCGTAGAGGGCGTCCTGGAAGTCGATCAGGCCGATGCGCCGGATGCCCTCGCGATCTGCCAGCCAATGCAGGTTCGGAGAATGGTAGTCCCGCAGCAGCCATGTGCCCGGTCCGGCCAGAAGCGGCTGCAACAGCGCCGACCACAGATCGATGAAGGCGATCCGCGACGTCGCCGAGAGGGCGTGGTGTCCCTTGTGCGGCAGATACCAATCCGGCATCAG
>DAOMXN010000157.1:2721-6087 GCA_035437025.1 Beijerinckiaceae bacterium
GGTTTCACGTCTTCCGCCAGCTTGGCGATCTGGCTGTACGGTCTGCCGTTGCGAATGGCGGGCCCGTCCGGCCGCTTGGGTGCGATCATCAGGATTGCCGTCGGCGCGGGCCGCGCGGAGGGAAGATGCAACCGTTCGTAGACCCGGGTCGAAGCGTCGCCCTGCAGGTGGTGCCGTTGCGCCTGGGCCATGCCGCAGCCGCGCAGCAGCAGGTGAATCGATTTTGCCAGGCCAAGCCGGGCCGAAAACGTCCCGTGCCCTGTCAGCGTCAGGATGCGGACATCAGGAGCATCGGGCTCCATGGCAAAGGAAACATCGAGCCGGTCTGGGGCAAGCAACGCTCCCGCGCGGTCCGCCCACTCGACGACCAGCACGGCACCGTCAGCGGTTTCGTTCCAGCCAAGGCTGTCGAGCTCGCGCGGGTTCTCGATGCGATAGAGATCGGCGTGGACGATGGGGTGACGCGGCGCATCGTAGGTCTGGATCAGCGTGAATGTAGGACTGGGAACTTCCAGCCCATCATCGCCACACAGGGCGCGGATAAGCGCCCGGGCGAAGGTCGTCTTCCCGACGCCAAGCCCGCCGCCGAGCGTCACGAGATCGCCCGGGCGAAGCATCCCGGCAATCTCGGCTGCGACCCGTTCCGTCGCGGCCTGGTCCTTGGCCTCGATGATCCAATGCGTTGGCCATGCTCCGGTTTCGGTGGCAGCGACCGGGTTTTCCTGCGCGGGGCCTGCAGTCATGACCGTTACCCCGCGATGCGACGCGGCGGCTGAGCGGGATCGTGCGCCGCCGGCAAAATACAGACGACCTGACGCTTCCCATCCGTTCGGCCCTCAACCATCAGGCGTCCATGATGGAGTTCCACAAGCGAGCGGACGATCGACAGCCGAAGGCTCTGTCCGCGGTCGGTTCGCCGCTGGCTGTCGGCGCCGGCATCACCCGTCGCCGGCAGCGCGCCATTGTCCAGCACCCGGATGGCTATGCCTTCCTCGCCCTGCTCGGCCTCGAGCACCACGCTGTCTCCGGGATCGGAGCAGGCGACCGCATTGGCCAGCAGGTTGAACAGGATCTGGCGCAAGCGCCGTTCGTCGCCAAGTATCGAGTCGACTTCGGGCGCCACACGCAGTTCCAGCCGCACCTGGGCGCCGCCGAGCCGGTCCTTGAGACCAGCGCTGGCCTCCTCGATGGACTGACGCAGATCAACTTTGGAAATCTTCAGGTCAAGGTTGCCCTGGTCGATGCTGGCGAGGTCGAGGATGTCGTTGATCAGGGCGAGAATGGCGTCGGTCGCCCGCATCAGGTCGTTTGCATAGCCGCGTTGGCGCTCGTTCAGCGGTCCGGCGGTGCCGGTGGCGAGCAGTTGCGCGATACCGACGACGCTGGTCAGCGGCAATCTCAGTTCGAACGACACGTTGTGGATGAACTCCGAGCGGAACCGTGCGGCGGCTTCCAGAGCCTGGTTGCGCTCCGAGAGCATGCGCGCGGCATTGGCGGTCGAGGTCACATCCTCCACCGTCAGCAGCGAAGCGCCGTCGGGCAGCGGCGCAAGACCAAGCGAAAGCACTTTGCCTGCACGGGTGCGTACGTCGAAGGTCCGGTTCACGCGTTCGTCCGGCAGCCCGCAGACGGCGGCGCGGATCTCGGACCACACGGCATGCGTCTCGGTGGCGCAGCGGCCGGCGACGAGATCGATGTGTGGCGCATCAACGAGATGGGCGTTGCTCAGCCCCCAGAGGGATGCGAAGGCCGGATTGTGCAACTGCAGGCGGCCATTCGAGCCGAAGACCGCCACGCCCTCGGCCAGCGAGTCCAGCGTCTCGCCCTGCATGCTGGCAAGCCGGTTGTAGCTGGTCGCCAGATGCATGTGTTCGGTGACGTCGTCGAACAGGTAGGTGACGCCGCCCTTGGTGCTCGGGCTGGTGACCACGCGCAGGGCGCGACCGCTCGGCAGGTGCCAGACGTCTTCAAGGGTCTCGTTGGCCTGGAAGCTCTGCTGTAGGCCGAGCTTCCATTCCTTGAAGTCCGACTGTTCAGGCAATTTTCCATCCGCGCGCAAGCGGTCAAGCAGCTCCATGTCGGTGGGACGGCTGCCCAGGAACCCCGACTCCAGCTGCCACAGCCGGTCGAACGCCCGGTTGTAGAAGGACAGCCGCTGCTGCCGGTCAAACAGCGCGACTGCCGTCGGCAACTGGTCGAGCACCCGGACGTGCGCCTCACTCTGCTGCTCGATGTCGCGCCGGGCGGATTCGAGTTCGGTTATGTCCGTGGCGATTCCGCCGCTCGCGCCGTCGGTGCCAATCACGTCGACGACGTCGAGAACGCGCCGGTCGCCAGCCACGACGGCCTTGGCCGCGCCGCGGAAATTCTCCCCCTGGCGGTGTTTGTGCGCCACTTTGTCCCGGGTCTTGCGCTCGAGCAGTTCCAACCCGCGCGCCATCGCGTCATCGGCGCCTTTGGCCTCGACCGCATGGGCGTAGGCGGAATTCACGAACGCCAGCGCGCCGTCGCTCCTGCGCAGCCAGACCGGCTGCGGAATGGTGTCCAGCAAGGCCCGAAGCGACGTGATGAGCCCGGCCGAGGCGGCGAGCTTTTCCTGTATCCGCGCGATCTCCTGGCGCTCCCCGGTGACGTTGCGCAGTCGCATCACGGCGCGCCCCATCACGGGCTGGCCATCCGCCTCGATGACCGATCCGCCAAGGCTCTTCAGTTTCAGGCTGAAGGACTCGCCGGCCGTTCTAAGGCGTTCCACCGCGGCTTCAAGCGCCTGCGCCTGACCGGCTGCCACCCAGTTGCCGAAGTCGAGAAGGCGCCCGGTCGTGATTGTCTCGCCGACGATCCTCGGGTCCCCTTCGTATTCCGGCTGGCCGCCCGGACCGTCCCAGCTCACGAACACCTGCGGTTCCGACCCGAGAAACAGTCCAGCGCGCTCCGAGCGGATCTGCAATTCCGCAATCACGGCACGCTGGCTCTCGAACTGATCGTTCCAGAGGCGGCGTGCACGGACATGCAGAACGGCGATGGTGGCGGAAAAGATGGCCAGACCAACGAAAAGCATCCCCAGCGGTCCGCTGAGGTCGAGCTTCAGCGCCTCCAGCCGTCCCGGCAGGGAGCCGGTGGACAAACGCAATCCAAGATCGTCGGCCAGGCCAATGGTGGGGAGCAGAAGCGCGGGCAACGCCACGAGAGGACGCCACAGCTGGCGCACGGCGCGCCGAAGCCGTGCGGCGACACCGCTTGATCCCACTGTTCCTATGGGCCCCTCGGCCATGCCCGGCTCCCGTCCTCGCCCCTGGCGCCAGACCCGTCGTTGCGCCGCCGCCCCAAGCGGCGTCCGTAGCGGCCGGCAATCCGGAGCGCGCCCCG
>DAOMXN010000158.1:0-6082 GCA_035437025.1 Beijerinckiaceae bacterium
CTCGCCGCGGCGCTGGAACGATCCGCCGGCCCGGTCGTGCTGGTCTCCAACGAGACCGGTCTGGGGATTGTCCCGGCGACGCCGCTCGGTCGCGACTTCCGGGATGCGCAAGGCCGGCTCAACCAGGCGATGGCCGGCGTCTGCGACGGGGTTCAGGTCATGGTCGCCGGGCTGCCGATCGTGCTCAAGCCGGCGCCTCAGGGCGCGCGTCTGCGCCTCCGATTGGAGGACTGATCCCGGCGCGGCCATCGGGTATCGCCGATGATATCGGCCCCCTCTGCTGTCCGGGCGCCTGCGATCAGGCCGCGTATTTCTTCACCGCGCCCGGCAGGCGACTCCAGTCCGCATACCAGGCGTTGAACAGTTTGAACTGGGCCTCGGCATAGCCGCGCTGGCTGTCCGTCAGGGCGTCGGTCTCGTTGAAATGCAGGGTGTATTCCCGGTCGCCCTTCAGCACCATCAGATGCTTGAAATACAGCACGAGGTCCGGTCCCTCGTCGAAGGACGAGAGCACCGCCAGCGCCTGCTCCAGTTCCTGCGCCCGCTGGCGCGCGTCGGCATCGCCCTTGGCCGCGGCCTCGGCCAGGTTGGACAGGTGCAGCACTTCCTTCGGCAGCACGTTGCCGATGCCGGTGATCGCGCCGGTCGCGCCGCAGTTCACATAGCCGTGGAACACCGCCGTATCGACGCCGACCATCAGCGTGACGCCGTCGTCCCGGCTGGTGATGTGCTCGGCGGCATAGCGCAGGTCGGCCGCCCCGCCGAATTCCTTGAAGCCGACAAGGTTCGGATGCTCGGCCCGCAGGGCGAAGAACAGGTCCGCGCGCGTCGCGAAACCGTAGTAGGGGCTGTTGTAGATCACCGCCGGCAGATCGGGCGCCGCTGCGAGGATGGCCTTGAAATGCGCCTTCTGCGCCTGGATGACGGAGCCGCGCGACAGCACGCGCGGGATGACCATCAGGCCCTGCGCGCCGACCTTCTGCGCGTGCGCGGCATGAGCGACCGCCGAGGCCGTGTTGACGGCGCCGGTGCCGACGATGACCGGCACGCCGGCCTTCACCAGCCGCTCCACGCCTTCCATGCGCTGCGCGTCGGTGAGCAGGGGCCAGTCACCCATCGATCCGCAGTAGACGACGGCGGACATGCCCTCGGCGATCAGCTGTCTGGCCTTTCGCACCAGTGCCGCGAAGTCGGGCTGCCGCTCGGCCGTGCAGGGCGTCATCAGTGCCGGGATCACGCCGGAAAAAATCTTGGCCTTCATGGCCACCTCCTCATCGCTGCGCCGCGTCACGGTGCGGGCATGGCGCGCTTCTCTTGTTGACCAAAAAACAGGCGCGCGCGCAACGGCGTGATCGATCCGGTTGGTTTCGATGGAGCGCGCATCGGGTGTTCGTGTCCGAAAGGCCTGCGCTCGGCCCTCGAGGACTGCGTGTTCTACGATCCTTTCGCCGCCATGCCGCGATCCAGCGCCTTGCGCATCACCGTCGGCAGGCTGGGCCGGATCGCCTCGGGACGTTCCCAGCGCATCGCTGGCGAAACCGTCGGCCTTGGGCCGCATTCTGCCACGAAGACCGTCAATTCGAGACGGAAATGTGTGAAAACATGCGTGATCGCGCCGGCCTCCCGCCAGGACGCGGCGGCCGGGGCCGCTTCTGTCATCCCCGGTGCCTCGGCGCGCCAGTCCGTCGTCGGCAATCCGGGCATGCCGCCGAGCAGGCCCTGGGCCGGCCGCGTCTCGATCAGCACGGTGCCGTCCGCTCGAAACGCTAGGTAGGCAGCACCGAATCGGACCGGTTTCGGTTCTTTCGGCGCCTTTCGAGGCAGTTCGGCGGCAATGCCGCGCCGGTGCGCCATGCAGCCCTGTGCCAGCGGGCACCGCCCGCAATCCGGGCTGCGGCTGGTGCAGACCGTCGCGCCGAGGTCCATCATGGCCTGCGCGTAATCTCCCGGACGGGTTCCCGGCGTCAAATCGTCCGCGAGCCTGCGAATCCGGGCTTTCGCGGCCGGAATCGGCGCTTCTACGGCAAAATATCGCGCGATCACGCGTTCGACATTGCCGTCGACCACGGTCGCCCTGCGCGCGAAGGCGATCGCCGAAATCGCCGCGGCGGTATAGGCGCCAATGCCGGGCAATGTGCGCAAGATGGCCTCTTCCGCCGGAAATCGCCCGCCGTGGCGGTCCATCACCCGTTGCGCGCAGGCGTGCAGATTCCGCGCCCGGGAATAGTATCCCAGCCCGGCCCATGCCGAGAGCACCTCTTCCAGCGGGGCTGATGCCAAAGCCTCGATTCGGGGCCAGCGCGCCAGAAAAGCCGCGAAATAGGGCCGGACAGCCGCGACCGTGGTCTGTTGCAGCATGATCTCGGACAGCCACACCCGATAAGGATCGGCAGGGCTTCCCGGTGCGGCACGCCAGGGCAGGTCGCGGCGATGGCGATCATACCAGGCAAGCAGCGCGGCAGCTTCAGGCGTTGCATCGGTGGCGTCAGACGGTAGCATGGCGCCACCATGGTCGCATGCAGCCGTCGTGGCGAGTCCCTCAGAGTGAAATTGCAAAGTCAGTGGCCGACGATCCATCACCTCCGCTGCGTTCCAAACGAGGGCCGGCGCGGTTGTCCGCGCTGGTGCCGGGCCAGATCGCCCCGGTCTACGCCAGACGCGGCTTCGGCGGTGCTGATCTTGTCGTGCATTGGCCGGAGATCGCCGGGTCCGGCGTGGCCCGCCACAGCCGGCCACTGTCGCTGGATTGGCCAAAGGGAGCCGAGAACAACGGCCGGGGCGCGACCCTCGTCGTTGCCTGCTCGGGGGGCTTTGCGCTGGATCTCCAGCAGATGGCGCCGATCCTGATCGAACGCATCAATCGCAGGCTCGGCTGGCGCTGCGTGGCGCGGCTCGTGATCCGGCAAATGCCCGTTCGCCCGCCCGGTTCGCCCGCCAAGAGACCAAAGCCTGCTCCCGAAGATGTGAAAGCCGCTGGCCGCATTGCCGCCGGAATTGCCGCCGAGGGCTTGCGGGACGCGATCACGAGGCTTGGAGCCGCGACAATTGCCCGTGCGCGGTCGAGATCAGAGCGGCTACCGAGCGGGCCTGCGACCCTGGAGCGGTTGCCAGACCCTATCAAAATGCCCTAGGCAGACATCGCTTCGCTGGTTCTGCTCGCGGCGCGTGTCCCGGACAAGAAACGGACTGGACTTTACGATGACTCGAGTTGCTCTTTCCCGTTCCGGCGCCCTGGTTGCGGTCCTCGGGGCCCTGCTGGCGGTTTCCGCCTGCGATTCCGGCCAGCAGTCCAAGGCGCCGGCGCCTCCGACGGCGGATGCAGCGAGGAAGGGCGCGGAACCGACTGTCGATGTGGCGGAGCTCATGAAGGCGGGCCCCTTGCCGGAGCAGGTGCTTGGCAATTCCGCCGCGCCGGTCACCATCGTCGAATATGCGTCGATGACGTGTGTGCACTGCGCGACGTTCCATAACGAGTCTTTCGGTCATCTCAAGCAGCAGTACATCGACACCGGCAAGGTGAAGTACATCTTCCGGGAGTTCCCTCTCGACCCGCTGG
Organism: Beijerinckiaceae bacterium; assembly: GCA_035437025.1. Taxonomy (GTDB): domain Bacteria; phylum Pseudomonadota; class Alphaproteobacteria; order Rhizobiales; family Beijerinckiaceae; genus JAIUNP01. Next base: position 3,557 of record DAOMXN010000158.1, read on the forward strand.
CCTATGCCGGGGCGCTGCTGGCGCGGTGTGCGGGCGAGGGCAAGTACTTCCCCATGCTCGAACTGCTGTTCAAACAGCAGCGCAACTGGGCCTATGCCGAGCAGCCCGAGGCAGCCCTGCTGCAGACGGTTCGGCAGGCCGGCTTCACGCAGGAGAGCTATACCGCCTGCCTGCAAGATCAGGCGACCTATGACGCGCTCAAGCAAATTCGCCAGCGTGCCGTAGAGAAATTCGCGGTCGAATCGACGCCCACGTTCTTCATCAACGGCAAGATTCAACGCGGGGCGGTTTCGCCGCAGCAGCTGGACAAGCTGATCGAGCCGCACCTGCCGGCGAAATAGTGGGCTGGAAAGGAAGCGCGCCATGCCGCAGTCTCGCAGATCCCTTCTCCTGATGGCGTCGGCCATGCTGATGGCGTCCTGGGCGCCATCGCACGGTCAGGTCGGCAAGTCGGACGGACAGGTGGACCCGGTCGAGCTGCTGAAAGCCGCGGCACTCGAAGATCACGTGCTCGGCCGTTCGGACGCGCCGGTGACCGTCATTGAATACGCCTCGATGAGCTGCCCGCACTGCGCCATGTTCCATGTCCAGACGCTGCCAGAGCTGAAACGGGATTTCATCGACACCGGGAAGGTGCGCTTCATATTCCGCGAGTTTCCGTTTGATGGCGTCGCGCTCGCCGGATCCATGCTGGCGCGATGCACCGGCCCGCAGCAGTTCTTCGATGCGGTCGAGGTGCTCTTTCGCGAGCAGCAGCACTGGGCGTTTTCGAGTGATCCGGAAAGCGCCCTGAAAGCCATTGCGTTCTCCCGCTACGGTTTCACACAGGAAAGCTTCGACCGCTGCTTGCAAAACCAGAAAATGTATGACGCCGTTCTGGCTGGAAGGAAGCGTGCCTACGAGCAGTTCGGCGTCGCGTCCACGCCGACGATCTTCGTGAACGGCGTCCGATACCGTGGCGCGCTTTCTCCCGCCGACATGGCTGCGGCGATCGCCAACGCTCCGGCGACCGGAAAACAATAGCCCGCCGCTGTGCGGGTGTTTCAGAGCGATTGACCCCGAGTGAAGTTCGACCGGCTGAGAATCATCGGCTTCAAGACCTTCATCGATCCCACAGAACTGGTGATCGAGACGGGACTGACCGGCGTCGTCGGTCCCAACGGTTGCGGCAAGTCGAACCTGGTCGAGGCCCTGCGCTGGGTCATGGGCGAGACTTCGCACAAGAGCATGCGCGCTTCGGGCATGGACGACGTGATCTTTTCGGGATCAGGGCAGCGTCCGGCGCGCAACCATGCGGAAGTCATGCTGCGCGTCGACAACGGCGCGCGTGAGGCGCCGGCAGCCTTCAACGACGCGGACTTTCTCGAGATTTCCCGCCGGATCGAGCGCGAGGCCGGCTCGACCTATCGCATCAACGGACGTGAGGTGCGTGCGCGTGACGTGCAGCTGCTCTTCGCGGATGCCGCGAGCGGCGCGCGCTCGCCCTCGATGGTGCGTCAGGGGCAGATCAGCGAAATTATCTCCGCCAAGCCCCAGGCGCGGCGCCGTATCCTTGAGGACGCTGCCGGAATCGCTGGCTTGCACGCCCGGCGACACGATGCGGAACTCAAGCTGAAGGCCGCGGAAGAAAACCTCGCGCGGGTCGTCGACGTCCTGACCCATATCGACGGTCAGATCGACGGCCTGAAGCGTCAGGCCAGGCAGGCCGAGCGCTATCGCACCGTCGCCGCGGATATCCGCCGGGCGGAAGCGGTGGTGCGCCAGCGCGAGTGGCACGGCGCGAGCGCGCTTGTCGAGCAGGCGGGCCGGCAGCTTGATCTTGACACCCGCGCCGTCGCTTCGGCCATGACCGAACAGGGCGAGGCCGAGCGCCAGCGCGCGGTCGCCCAGCATGCCATCGCGCCGTTGCGACAGGAGGAGGCCAAGGCGGGCGAGCTCCTCCAGCGCCTGGTGATCGCGCGCGAGGCACTGGACGGCGAGGAACGGCGCGCCAAGTCCCGTCAGGAGGAGCTTGACCGACGGATCGCCGAGCTTGCGCGCGATCTTGAGCGCGCCAGGCGCATGTGCGACGACGCGACGGCGGCGCTGACGCGCCTGACATCCGAGCAGACGCTGCTCTCGGCGGAATCCGGCGGTTCGGACGCCGAACCTCAGGCGCGCGAGCGCCTGTCCTCAGCAGAAGCCGAGGTGCAGCAGGCGGAAGCGACGCTGCAGGAGATCCAGACCGCCCTTGCCGAGGCGACAGCCCGGCGATCCGTCGCCGAAAGCGGACTTGCGGAGGCGAACGCCCGTCTTGCCCGTCTGAAGCCCCAGCTTGCTGAAACCGAACGGCAGGCGGCTCAACTCGCGGCATCCGCTTCCGGCGCGCCTGACCTGGAGGTGCTGCGCGCCTCGGTGTCGGCAGCGGCGGCCGCGCTGGAGTCGAGTGAAGCGGGGGCGCAACAAGCCGAGGTCGCGCACCTCGCGGTTGACCTGCTCGCGCGTCACGCCCGGTTCCACCGAGCAGCTCAGGTCTTCGGCATCGAT
>DAOMXN010000159.1:0-6081 GCA_035437025.1 Beijerinckiaceae bacterium
TGGGGTCGGCCAGCAACTCGACCTCCAGGTCGCGGTCCTCCGCCGCCGTGGTTCCCCGGCGGCGCGTTCCGGCGATCGGCCGGATCGTGACCTTGCCGTCGCGCACGCGGACCAGGATTTCCGGGCTGGAGCACACGATCTGGAAAGACATGAAATCAAGGTAGCAAAGGTAGGGCGAGGGGTTCACCCGGCGCAAAGCGCGGTACAGCGAGAAAGCCGGCAGGTCGAACCCCTGAGAAAAGCGCTGCGACAGCACGACCTGGAAGATATCGCCGGCCAGGATGTATTCCTTGGCCCGCGCCACCATGGCGAGGTAGTCGGCGGGCGGCGTGTTCGAGAGCGGATTGGCCTGGGCCAGCGCCCGCGCGGCCCGTTCCGCCTCTTCGGCGCTGACTTCGTGGCGCAGCGGGGCTTCGAGTGCCGCCAGTGCCTGTTCCAGAAGGTCGCACGCGCTCTCGTAAGCGGCCCGCGCGCTGCCCCCCGCTTTGGGCCGGACCGGCGTGACGACGATCAGTTCGTCCTTCACCGCATCGAACACCACGACAAGGCGCGGACGGATCAGCAGGGCGTCCGGCACGCCGAGCGGATCCGGCTTTTCGCCCGGCAGGCGTTCCATCTGGCGCACCATGTCATAGCCGAGATAGCCGAAGACACCGCAGGCCATCGGCGGCAGGTCTTCGGCCAGCGTCAGGGCGGAAACCTTCAGCAGCGCACGCAGGCTCTGCAAGGGCGGCAGTGCGTCCGGCGTGAAGGTCTCGCCGTCGACGGACAGCGCGGCCACGCCATCGCGGCAGCGCCAGGTGAGGTCAGGCGCCAGTCCGATGATCGAATAGCGGCCGCGCACGGCGCCGCCCTCGACCGATTCCAGCAGGATGTTGGGACCTGAAAAGGCGGCCGCCAGTTTCAGCCGCGCCGAAACCGGCGTCGTCAGATCGGCGACCAGCCGGGCCGACAGGCACTGGCTCTCGCCATGGTCGAAGCGCGCCGCGAAGGCGTCAAAGGCGGGTTCAAAGCTCATGGGCGCTGATTACACCGCGAGCGACGCGCGGCCAACGCTTCTTTGGGTTGGCTCCGGCCTGCGCGATGCGCTGTTCCGCCTCAGTCTCCGCCGCAGCCGCCGCCGTCCGATCCGCCGCCGTCGGCGCCGTCGTTGACCCCGGTGCCGCCGTCGCCCATGCCTGTTGTGGAGCCGTCGAAGCTCGAAGAGGAGAAGTCGCCGCCGCACTGCGTGCCCGGCACGCCGTTCTTGCGCAGCTGCTCGCAATCGGCCGTGTAGTGATAGCCGTTCGGGATGTTCAGCTTCTTGTCGAGGGCGAAGAGCAACGGCAACCGGGTCGGATTGGTCGGATTGATGCTCTCTTCCTTGCAACTCCACCACCAGACCCGGCGCAGCCCTTCATTGGTCCGCTGTCGCGCCGGCGCAAGCGCCACTGCCGGCGTATGATGGAGGAAGCGACCGAAAGCCTGGTCGCAAAACTCCTGATAGGCGCGGGTATAGAGGATGAATTCATGCCAGAGTTCGTCGGCAGCCTGCGATGGCATCGCGACGTACGCGCGACCGCTGCGCAGGTGGGCAATGAAAAATTGCTTCAGCCCCTGCGCAATGAGGGCGGTCTCCTTCCGCGTGAAGTCGGGGTGGTGTTTCTTGAGCTGGTCGAGCAGGGCCGGTGGCCATCGGTAGCTCCGGATGAACTCAAGCCGCCGGTAGAACGTCTGCTGCAGTCTCGCGATGACGGCGGAGCCGATGGCCACAGGCACCACGAAGAGCCCGACGGTCAGGGCAACCCACAGCACACTATCTCCCACGTCGTCCCCTCCCGCCAGCCCGATCATTATCAAAAAAGCCGGTTCCGGCGAGCCCGTCACCGCGCGAGTTGAAGCCGCTCACGCTCCATGCGGACCGCCTCAATCGCGGCGTCCATGTTGTCGCTCTGAAGCACGCGCACGAGCTTGCGCACGCTGGACACAGGAAGATCCCACCAGGCGGTTTCCTGAAGCTGGACAATGATTTCCGGCGCGAACCTGAAGCGGATCACCTTGGCCGGATTGCCGCCCACGATGGCGAAGGGCGGCACATCGCGGGTCACCACGGCGCGGGCGGCGATCACCGCGCCGTTGCCGACAGTCACGCCGGACAGGATGCTTGCGCCCGATCCGATCCAGACATCGTGTCCGATGCGCACATCCCCGCGCGTGGCGGTGAAGTCGGTCAGACCCTCGCCCTCGGGCCAGAGGCCGGGCAGGGCAGTGAACGGGTAGGTCGTGACGAAGTCGGTGCGATGATTGCCGCCGAGGAAAATATCGACACGGTCCGCGATCGAGCAGTATTTGCCGATGCACAATCCGGCGCCCATCCCTGCGAAGCGCACCTTCGGCGCGCCGTAGGAAAAGTCGCCGATGTCAAAGCCGTGCTTTTCCGACAGGCGCTCCAAGTGCAGCCGGGTCAGATTGTTAGGATTGAGGCGGCGGCGAAGCCAGGGCGGGAACCAGGACGGAATGCGCATGCGGCGGAATATCGCAAAGGGTGACAGCGCCTTATTGCGCCGTCACCCGCGCGAAATCAATCCGCCGAGGCCTTCAGGTTGACCAGAGTCAGCGCCTGCTGCGGGTTGCTCAGCGTCGCCATGTCCGGAATGCCGATACCCCCGGCGTTCTTGGCGCTCGCTTCGATCGTCAGATTGCGCGGCCGGGCCAGGAAGCGGCCCAGAGCGTTCGCCAGAGCCTTGGCGTCGTCGGATGGACCGAGCAGTGCCGGGATGCCGAGCGCGGCCATGGACCCCATCTCGGCGCGGATCTCATCAGCCTTGCGGCGCTGCTGCTTGGCCTGCATCTCGAAGATGCGCTCGGCCAGGCCCGTGTTCTCCACCTTGAGCGCGACGGACTTGGCTGTCGCCCCCAGCGCAGCCACCTGCATCATGGGCAGTTCGGCCTCGAACACGTCGCGTCCGATGTTGCCGACGGTGGCCGTGAGCCGGGCCGACCCCATGTTGACGCCGCTGAGGACCAGTTCGGTCAAATTGATTTCCTTGCGCGCCTCGTTCCACTTGAGGTTTGCGCGCGCCGAGAGGTCGATGGCGGTATAGCCAAGAGCCAGCAGGTTCTTGAAGCCATCGTCGTTGGTGGTCATCGGAACCTTGAGAGCCACCTTGTCGTAGACCATGGTCATCTCGGTGGGGATGCCCTTGATCTCGTTCTTGGCGGAGAACTCGAACGCCCCAATGCCGCCGGCCACGCGGCCGGGGGGCTGTCCGCGAACCGGCTTGGGATCGGGGAACTCGAATTCCAGTCCGCGCAGGTACTGCGCTCCAAGTTTTGGCATGAGGTCGCGCGGGTCGACCTTGTTCAGGTCGGTGTCCCCGGCGGCGATGGCCTTCAAGGCGCCGTTGAGGGTCGGCTTCAGCGAGAAACCTTCCCAGCCCATCGAGGCCAGCTTGAACATGAAACCGGGACCATTTCCGGCCACGCCTTCAATCTTGTATCCGGCAGGCGCCTTGCCTCCGCCGAACGAACCGGACATGCGGGCGATCACGCCGCCCGCGCCTGGCATTTTCGGCAGGTTGATCCGGATGTCGCTCACCGCGAATCCGTCATCGGAAAAGGCATCGTACAGCCCGAACAGGGCCGGAACGAGCACCTTGACTTCCTCGGGGGGCAATTTGGGCTGACCGTCCGAGGGCATCTTCAAGAGCAAATCGGCGAGCGGAATGGACAACGGGCGCAGGCGTATGGCGCCGACTTCCATCCGGCCAATCACGTACTCAACAAGACTGTCGGCCGAGACCTTGAAATTCTCGACAAGGATCGAGTCCTGGACCGTCGCGAGCGCCTCGTTCGGCGCGGCCTTGTCGAACATGAAGCGGGCGACCAGCACCGTATCGAGACCGCGGATGTCGTAGAGGCCATGCCCGCCGGTCACCACGGGCCCCTTGCCCGAGCGGCTCTCAAGCGTTCCAGAGGCTGCGGAAGCCCGTTCCAGCCGTCCGTTGCGCATGCCTTCGAACGTCACGTCGCGGAACGTCTGGGCCGAGGCATCGCCACCGGCCTGGAAGACCCAGGCGATTTCAGGCGCGCGCGCGGAGCGGAATGAAAGCCCCTTGAGCCGATCGATCAACGAGGCGGATGCGCCGGATTCGAACAGTGACTTGAGCGCGCTCTGATCGAGACTTGCCCCCTCGACGGCGATCTTGCTGATGCGCAGTGATCCGATCTTGCCGACGATCTTCATCTCGTCGACGGTGAAGGAATGGGCCTGCTGGGCGAAGGCCTGCGTCACCAGCGCGAAGCTGCTGCCCTCATGGGTCAATCGGCCAATCTCGACCGTGGCTCCGCCGGGCTGGCGGACCTTCATGCCGTCGATGCGGAAGGAACCGGTGAGCGGGTTGACCGCGATCTTGTCCACCGATGCCGCGGCGCCGGACAGCGCAGTCGCCGCCATCAGCCTCGCCCGCAGCGATTCAGCGGCCATGTGCGAGGCGCCGGCGTAAATGCCGGCGCCAAGCGCCAGAACGCTGGCGGCCATGCTTGTCCGCTTCAGGATATTCTGCATCAGTTCGTCTCCGTTGCGCGACGCCGGCCCCACGGCGAGTGAGTAAAACGATAAGGTCACGATAAGGTTGAGAAATGACTATTTTCTCGGGAGTGCACAGCCGCAACGGCCCCGGCAAGCGGCCGGGTCAGTAGGAGCCTCAATCGCGGCGAAGCTGTGGCAGGATCAGATGGAAAACGACGTCCCGCACCCACAGGAGGCGGTGGCGTTGGGGTTGTGCACCCGGAACGACTGCCCCATCAGATCATCGACGAAATCGATCTGCGAACCGGACAGGAAGGGCAGGGAGACGCTGTCGATGAGTACGGTGACCCCGTCCCGGCTGACCGCCAGGTCATCGGGGGTACGGCTGCTGTCGATGTCGAACGTGTACTGGAATCCGGAGCAACCGCCGCCCTTGACGCTCACGCGCAGCATCGATCCCGACGGCTCGCTCTCCAGGATGCGTGCGATCCGCCGCGCGGCGCTTTCCGTAACCTGAACGGGGGTGGTTTCCATGGTCATGCCGCATTCCGCCTGAGGGTGCTTTCCCTCTTCGCCTGCAATAGGTAAGGAACCGGACCGGTTGCTTCAACCCGCCGCATGAAATTCCGGGAACGGATCGTTGCGTTTTTACCGCGAAAGACAGCTTTCCGCCTTTGCTGCGGTCGCGAGCCGCTCGCGCGGGCGCCTTGTTCGGGAACCGGCATCCCCCACGCGCACCGAATTCCAGCGTGATCGGGACCGAATCGTCCATTCCACCGCCTTTCGGCGCCTGAAGCACAAGACGCAGGTGTTCGTCGAACACGAGGGCGATCACTACCGCACGCGTCTGACCCATACGATCGAGGTGGCGCAGATCGCCCGCGCCGTAGCCCGAGCGCTGGCGGTCGACGAGGATCTGGCCGAGGCACTGGCGCTGGCGCACGACCTCGGACACCCTCCCTTCGGCCACGCCGGCGAAGACGTCCTGGACGAATGTCTCAATGATTACGGTGGGTTCGACCACAATGCCCAGGCGCTGCGGATCGTCACGAGGCTGGAGCGGCGGTATGCCGCCTTCAACGGACTGAACCTGACCTGGGAGACGCTGGAGGGGTTGGTCAAGCACAACGGGCCGTTGCTGGATTCAGCCGGAAAGCCGGTGAAACGTTATGAAGAAAACGGCGTTCCGGGGGCGATTCTCGAATTCGACGCGGTTTTTCCGCTTAACCTGTCCACCTTCGCCGGGGTGGAAGCACAGATCGCTGCGATCGCCGACGATATCGCCTACAATGCCCACGACATCGACGATGGCCTGCGGGCCGGACTGTTCGATCTCGAATCGCTCGTAGAAACGGATTTCCTCGGCGCACTGATCGCCGAAATACGCGGCGAATGGCCGATGCTCGATACCGTGCGCACCGGGCACGAACTGGTGCGCCGGGTGATCACGCGGTTCGTCGAAGATGTCATCGCCGAAGCCGAGCGGCGGCTCGTCGCGCTCGCGCCGGAGTCGGTGGAGGCGGTGCGGCAGGCGGCGGCGCCCGTCGTCGCCTTCTCGCCGGCAATGGCCG
>DAOMXN010000160.1:0-6060 GCA_035437025.1 Beijerinckiaceae bacterium
GGCGCCGGTGGCGCGACGACCGGAGGCGGGGGCGCCGGCTCGATCATTTCGGCTGATTCGGAGCGCGCGGCCTGGCTGCGCGCGGCCTGGGCGCGCACGATGTTCGATTCGACCAGAACATCGTTGGGTCCGCCGATGAGGATAAGGTGCTCGACATTGTCGCGGCGCACGATGACCAGCTTTCGGCCTTTGCGGTCCACGTTGAACGCGCCTGTGATGCCGAGACGCTGCGGTTGCCCGCGTCCGCCGCCGGACATGTTCAGGTTGCGGCCGAACAGCTTCATCAACAGCCAGATCAGGATCGCGATGGCGATGGCGATACCCAGCCCGACCACCAGCCAGATCACGATCTTCGACCCGTCCGGCCCCAGAACCGTCCACAATTGCTGCATGTTCCGTTACTCTTCTACTCTTCGATACGCGCGCAGAATGCCCGGGCTATCGATACCACACTCACGGTGCTGACCGCCATCAAGGTTAAGACTTAGTTAACGGCGACGCCAAGCGGCCTTAACCGTTTCTTAACCATAAGGTGGGCAAATCTTGCCCAACATGCAACCGTAGATTGTTTAATTAAGGAGTCGCAATGTCAGGGCGCATTCCCGCGCTAAGCGCTCTCAAAGGGCGGATGCAGTGGCTGCAGGCGCGTCAGGCCGTGCTGGCAGGAAACGTCGCCCATGCGGACACCCCAGGGTTTCGCTCGCGCGACCTGGCGCCGGCCACCGCGGAGACGGGCAGGCTGGCGCTGACCGGCACATCGCCCGGCCACCTGGGTTCGGCCGGTCGTCGCGCCGCCGAACAGTCCAGGGCCGCCAATGCCTTCGAGACACGGCCGAGCGGCAATGGCGTCAGCCTGGAGGAAGAGATGCTCAAGCTTGCGGACACGCAAGTCGAGTACCAGCTGGCGGCGGGGCTCTATCAGCGGTCCATCGCCTATCTGCGCACATCGCTTGGACGGAGAGGGTGACCATGGGTGATCTGGCACGCGCGATCGTCTCGGCGGCGAGCGGATTGCGGGCGCAGGCCGGTCGCATGCGGCTGGTTGCCGAGAATCTCGCGAATTCCGATTCGACGCCGGCCAAGCCCGGTGAGATGCCCTACCGTCGAAAGGTCGCGACCTTTCAGAACCAGGTTGACAGGGACAGCGGAGCGCAGACCGTCACGCTCGGTCGCGTCACCCGGGACGGGAGTGCGTTTCGCAGCCGTCTCGATCCCGGGCACCCGGCCGCCGACGCGGACGGCTTCGTCAAGTCGGCCAATGTGAATTCGCTGATCGAACAGGCGGACATGCGTGAGGCGCAGCGCTCCTACGAAGCCAACCTGAATGTGATCGGCGCGGCGCGGCGAATGATCGCGCGCACGCTGGAAATCCTGAAAGCCTGAGGGGGCAAGAGATGACCATCGACCGGTTTGGGCTCCTGCGCGCCGCAAGCGCCTATCAGGCGCAAGGACAAGCGACGTCTATCGCACCGCCGGCGAGGCGGGAGGCCTTTGCGGACCTGCTCGCGCAGGCCGTGGGCGGGGCGGCCGATAGCGGCCGCAAGGCCGACGCCGTGCGCGCCTCGGTCGCAGGGGGGCAAAAGCCCGACTACCTCGAGGTGGTGACGGCTGTCGCCGAGAGCGAGGCGGCTCTTGAGACGCTAGTGGCGGTGCGCGACAGGGTCGTGCAGGCCTACGAGGAAATCATGCGGATGCCGATCTGATGGCCGGGCTGATCGACCTGGCGCGCGACGGCGTGCTCACCTTCATGAAGGCCGGCATGCCGGTCATGCTGGCGGCGCTTCTGGCCGGGCTCATCGTATCCCTCGGGCAGGCTCTGACGCAGATTCAGGAACAGACGCTGGTCTATGTTCCGAAGATCGTGGTGGCGCTGGCGGCTCTGGTGTTCCTCTTGCCCTACATGGGCGATGCGCTGGCCGGCTACATGGAGCGTGTCGCGTTCCGCATCGTCACCGGGGGATAGGGTGACGCTGGCGCTGCTGCCCGGTTTCGCCGAAGCTTTCATGCTGGCCTTCGCCCGTATCGGCACCATGATCATGCTGCTGCCCGGGCTCGGTGAACGCGCCATTCCGGCGCGCATGCGCCTGGCGGTGGCGGTGTTGCTGACGCTGCTGCTGCAACCGGGGCTCGGCCGACCGGAAGTCGCGCCCCTGGCTGGCCTATTGTCCGAAATGGCGATCGGGGCGGTTCTGGGCCTGTCGGCCCGACTGGTGCTTGCCGCGGCGGAGACGGCGGGAAGCTTCGCCGCCCAGGGCGTTGGCCTATCCTTCGCACAGGTCGTCGATCCGACGCAGGGACAGCAGGGCGATGCTCTCGCAGCCTTCTTCCGGATGACAGGCGTGCTGATCGTCTTTGCCACCGACCTGCACCATCTGGCGATTGCGGGAATCGCAGGCAGCTACCAGGCGTTGCCGCCCGGTGCGCCTGTCCACATCGCGGACGGGCTCACCGCGTTCCTGTCGACCCTTGCCCGGGCCTTTGCGGCGGCGGTGATGCTGGCTGCGCCGTTCCTTGTCTTCGGACTGGTCTTCAACCTCGGTACGGGCCTGCTCGGGCGGCTGGCGCCTCAGATCCAGGTCTTCTTTCTGGCGGTGCCGCTTTCCGTCGCGCTGGGTGTCCTGCTCCTTGGCCGCCATCTGCCCTCGCTCTGGGAAAGCCTTCACGCCTTCGTGTCGGCGACCCTGACGCAGATTCTGCCACTGCCCTGAGGCTGCCATGGCGGAGGGACAGGAGCAGGAAGACAAGACCGAAGAACCGTCCGAACGACGGCTGGAAAAGGCTTTCGAGCGCGGCGAAGTGCCGCGTTCGGCTGACCTTTCGGCCTTCGTTTCGGTGCTTTCCGCGGGCGCGACTGCCTTTGCGACCGCGGCGTTCGTGGCCGGCCCGGTGCGCGACGACCTGGCTGCCATACTGGCAAACGCTGCGGGCGCCTCGGTCGTCAGCGCTGGCGCTGCCGGTCTGCGGAGTGCTGCGATGGCGACCGCAGGTCCGCTGCTCGCGGGCATGGCAGGAGCGGTCTGCGCAGGTCTTGCCATGCATCGCATCGTTCTGACGAGCGAACCGCTGATGCCCAAGCTTGAACGCATCAGTCCGGCCGCTGGCTGGAAACGCCTGGTCGGCGCCGAGAATGTCGTTCAGTTCGGCAAGACCGCCCTCAAGGTCCTTGTGATCATCGCGGTTCTTGCCGCGCTGTGGCGCGCGGACGGCTGGAGGCTCGGTGCGACAGGCCTGCTGACGGACGTCAATGGCCTTGCCGAGGCGATGCGCGCCTTGTCCGGGCGGGTTTTCTGGAGCGTTCTGGCGGTCTTCGCGGTGTTTGCCGTGCTCGACGCGGCCTATCAGCGCTTCGCCTGGCGCAAGCGCCTGCGCATGTCGCATCAGGAGGTCAAGGAGGAGCACAAGGAATCGGAAGGATCGCCCGAAATCAAGCAGCGGGTGCGCAACCTGCAACGCCAGCGCGCGCGCCAGCGCATGATGGCGGCCGTGCCCAAGGCAAGCGTGATCATCGCCAATCCCACGCACTTTGCCGTTGCCCTGCGCTATGAAAAGGGCATGGCCGCGCCTGTCTGTCTCGCCAAGGGCGTTGACGACCTCGCGCTCCGGATTCGGGCGCTGGCCGCCGAGCATCGCATTCCGGTCGTCGAAAACCCGCCGCTGGCCCGGGCGTTGCATGCGACGGTCAAGATCGATGAAGAAATTCCGGAGCAGCACTACAAGGCCGTCGCCGAAGTGATCGGCCATGTCATGCGGCTGGCAAGGCAGCGCCGCTAGACGCATTCGCCGCATTCAACGGCGAGCGAATCGCAGAAAAGACCGCTAGAGCTTGTATCCAGCGCCCCGGGGCTTGCAGCCGTCGCATTCACGCGGCACAGCGGAATGGCCCATCGCGGGTGCAGGGGATGAACCATGCGCGACATGCCGCCGACCTCCATCGACCGTAGTGACCGCCAGGGCAGCGTGGTGCTGGTGCTGATCCTGGCGTTGTTCCTGGTCGGTGCGGCTGTGGCGAGCTACTGGTTCGATGACGACAAGCGCTCGCTGTTCATCCTGTGGTTCCTGGCGGTTCTGGCGGCGCTCGGCCTGCTGGCCTTGCTGCTCTATGCCGTCGGCATCCTGCAGTTTTCCGCGCGGGCGGCACGCAACGATCTCACCAAGCTGATCGTGGACTCGACCCGGGAGGGGCATCTGGCGCTCGACCGGGACGGCAAGATTCTCTATGCGAACGGAGCCTATCTGCAATTGTGCGGCGGCGACGCCAGCGATCCGCGCCCGGTCGAAAGACTGTTCTCCGGCGCGCCGGAAGTGACCGAGGCGGTCTACCGGCTGGCCAAGGCGGCACGCGAGGCGCGCCCGGCGGTTGAGGAAATCCGCATGGCTCCCGCCCTCGGTGGCGGCGAGGTGGGGTGGTATCGGGTCCGGGTTCGCCAGATCGACCGGGACGGCTCTCAGGCCGTGCTCTGGACCGTCGCGGACCGCACGCTCGAACGCCAGCGGCAGGAAAACGTCTTCCAGGAATTGCAGCATGCCATCGACTACCTCGATCACGCGCCGGCCGGCTTCCTTTCCGCCCATCCGGATGGGCGCATCGCCTATCTGAACGCCACGCTCGCGGGCTGGCTCGATCTCGACATCGCGCAGGTCGGAACGAACGGCCTGAAGCTGACGGACATCGTCACCGGGGCCGGTGAGGCGCTTCTGTCCGGCCCGCCCGGCCCGCCCGGCACAGTGTCGACCGAAACGATCGATCTCGATCTCAAGCGGGCGAACGGGCGCACCCTGCCGGTGCGCCTGCTGCACCGCGTCGCCTTCGCGGCGGACGGCACGCGCGGCCCTTCGCGCACGCTCGTGCTCAACCGTTCCGAGGGCGAGGACGCAGCCGAAGGCTTGCGGGCGGCGCAGGTGCGGTTTGCCCGCTTCTTCAACGCGACGCCGCTTGCCATCGCCACCATCGACAAGCAGGGGCAGGTGAAACAGGCGAACGCGCCCTTCGCCAAGGCCTTTCCGACGCAGGCCGCCAAGGGCGGGGATGCGCTGGCTCGCTCCATCGTTTCGGCGGTGGCGGAAGCCGACCGGCCGGCGTTGCAACAGGCGCTGGACGCGGCCCGCGAGGGACGGGGCGACATTCCGCCCGTTGACGTGGCGCTTGCCGGCGAGGCGCCGCGCTCGGCGCGCATCTACGTCAACGCCATCGAGGAGCGGGATTCACAGGACGAGGCAGCCATCGTCTACGCGCTGGAAACGACGGAACAGCAGAAGCTGCAGGAGCAGTTCTTCCAGGCGCAGAAGATGAACGCGATCGGCCAACTCGCCGGCGGCGTGGCGCATGATTTCAACAACCACCTGCAGTCGATCCTCGGGTTCACGGATCTGCTGCTGACCAACCAGAAGTCGACCGATCCCTCGTTCGCCGATCTTGTGCAGATCAAGAACTCGGCCAATCGGGCAAAGTCTCTGGTGCGCCAGCTGCTCGCCTTCTCCCGCCAGCAAACGCTGATGCCGGAGGAAATCCACATCGGCGACCGGCTCTCCGACCTGTCGAACATGCTCAAGCGCTCCATCGGCCCCAAGGTGGAGCTTGACGTGCGCTACAGCCGCGACCTGTGGCCGGTGCATGCCGATCCCGCCTCGTTCGACAACATGATCATCAACCTGGCGGTGAACGCGCGCGACGCCATGCCGAACGGCGGCAAGCTGACGATCCGCACCGCCAACATCTCCACCGGCGAGGCGGCGAAGATCGACAACGAGCAGCTCAAGCCGGCGGACTATGCGCTGATCGAGGTCGAAGACAACGGCACGGGCATGGCACCGGAAGTGCTGGAGAAGATTTTCGAACCCTTCTTCACCACGAAGGAAGTCGGGCGCGGCACGGGCCTCGGCCTGTCCTCGGCCTATGGCTTCGTGCAGCAGTCGGGCGGCGTCATCCTGTGCGACTCGACACAGGGGCAGGGCACGACCTTCCGCATCTTCCTGCCGCGCTTCCTGCCCAAGGCCGCCGCCTTCGACGCGGCCGTGGCGGAAGCCCAGCGCCCGGCCGGCGAGACCAAGGCCCCCGCCGCC
>DAOMXN010000161.1:0-6017 GCA_035437025.1 Beijerinckiaceae bacterium
CAGGGGCTCGGTACCTGCGCGCAAGGCTATTGGGCGCGCTATCCGCAGACGCTCAAGCGCATCCTTGACCACGACGACGACCACATGGTGTGTTCCGGCATGGCGCTGGGCTGGCCGGACCGGGCCGCGCCGATCAACACCCTGCGCACCCGGCGCGATCCCCTCGAAGCCTGGGGCGAGATGAAGGGGTTCTGATGCGGCCGGACACTGCGCTAGCTGGGCGCAAGCCGGTGTTCCATTGTGGTCAGTACGAGAACGAACAGACCCTGCGCCGCGATGACGGCCATTCCGGATGCGTTGCCGAAGCCGGTGGCGAGCAGGACGATGCTGGCCGCGACCCAAAGGGCATTGCCGGCCACGATCACCTTCACCAGTGTCCGCGACGGTGCCGGGCTTAGCGCCGCGGCCGCCAGGAGAACCGTTGCCGCCAGCGAAATCAGGCCTGCGATCCGCACCAGGGATTCGGGAATGGCCAGAATGGTCGCAAGGCCCGGCGCGGCCAGGCTCGCCGCCAGACCGAAGCCAACGGCCGTGAGTGCGTCAACGGCCAGAACACGCCGCAATCTTGCCGTTCGGGTCGGGTCATCGGAAGTGAGTGCGGCAAGCATGGACGGTGCTCCTGTGTCTGGATGTGCGGCCGCTACGTTTCCAGCTTCAGGGGGCAAGGTCCATGACCTCAGAGGTAATGGAATCGCGGCCGGGATCGGGTAGCTTTCCATTCATGGAACGGATTCGTCATGCTGGAGCGATGCTGCGGGAGTGGCGCGGCATTCGCCGCCTGAGCCAGATGGAACTGGCGCTCAGGTCAGGCATCTCATCGCGCCACCTCAGCTATGTCGAAACCGGAAAGTCGACGCCCGGGCGGGCCGTGGTTCTGGAACTCGCCGAGCAACTCGACATGCCGCTGCGTGTGCGCAACCAAACGCTCCTGATGGCCGGTCATGCGCCCTGCTTTCCCGATCAGACCCTTGACGATCCCAGCCGCAAGCCATTCAGGGAGATGATCGAGCGCGTGCTGAAAGGGCATGAGCCCTATCCGGCGCTTGCCGTCGACCGGCACTGGAACCTTGTGGCCGCAAATGCCGCTCTCAGGCCCCTGCTGGAGCTTTGTGCGCCATTTCTGCTGCAACCGCCGGTCAATGTCCTCCGGCTGGCCTTGCATCCGGAAGGCTTGGCGCGGGCCATCGTCAACCTGGGCGAATGGCATGCCCTGATCACGACGCGCCTGCGTCACCAGCTCCGACAGGCGCCGGACCCAACGCTGATGGCACTGCTTCGGGAACTCTCTGCGTTCCCGGCGCCGCCAGCGCCGACACCTCCACAAACCGACACAGTCGACCTCGCAGTGCCGATAACCTTGCGGACGCCGGAGGGACTCCTCAATCTCATCGGCATTTCCATGGTGTTCGGTTCACCCTGGGATGTCACCGTTTCCGAAATTGCCATCGAGGCCTTTCTGCCCGCCGACGAGTCGACCGCGCAGCTGCTCGTCCGATCCTGATGGCGTTCACCGGCACTCGCCAATGGAATTCTGGCCGCAGACCTTGCCATCCACCCAGGTCGCACCGGTGAGGTTCGCCCCATCGAAAACGGCGTAGTCGATCGTCGCGCCCTTGAGATTGGCGCCCTGAAGACTGGCATTCGTGAATCGTGCGTTTGTCAGATCCGCACCCTGCATGTCGGTGCCGACCAGCAGGGTTTCGCTTGCCGAGACACTCGACAGGTTGGCGTTGGCGAGATTGGCCCGGGAGAAATTGGCGCGATCAATGTCCGCGCCCGCAAAATTCGCGCCGGCGAGATTGGCCGAGGCATAGTTCGAGCGTTCCAGACTGGCATTGGCGAAGCTGAACGAGCGCGACAAGGCGCCGCTGAAATCCATCTGCGAGGCGTTGCAGGCCGCCAGCGGCAATAGAGCAGCGAGGCCAAGAGTTCGAAACATCATTGCTCTGCCTTTCCGGCGGCGCCATGCGCCACACGCGCCGTCCCGCCCAGTTCCTCGCCCGGAACGGCGTCAAACCGGCCGGCAGCCCAGTCGGCCTTGGCCTGCTCGATCCGCTCGCGCCGGGACGACACGAAGTTCCACCAGATGTGCCGGGGACCATCCATCGGTGCGCCGCCGAGCAGCATCAACCGAGCATTGGACAGGGCGAGCACGGACATCCGGTCTCCCGGCTTGAACACGATCAGCCGGCCCGCGTCAAACCGATCCCCGGCAATGTCGACGGACCCCGAAACAATGTAGATCGCGCGCTCGTCGTAATCCGCGTCGAGAGGCAGCACGGCGCCGGGCGCCAGCACCGCCTCGGCATAGAAGGCATCATGCGGGAAGGCGACGGGACTATCCTCGCCATAAAGGCTGCCCATGATCAACCGCACGCGCTTTCCATCCCCGGCGATGCGCGGCAAGTCGTCTGCGCCATAGTGGACGAACTGCGGCGCCTGTTCCTCGTGGCTCGCCGGCAAGGCAGCCCATAGCTGGATGCCGAAAAGCCGTTTGCCGCCGACGCGCTCCGAATACGGCGATCGCTCGGAATGCACGATTCCGCGGCCGGCCGTCATAAGGTTCATCTCGCCTGGTCGGATAGGCTGGGTCACCCCGAGCGAATCGCGATGGGTTATCTCGCCCTCGAACAGCCAGGTGACCGTCGACAGGCCGATATGCGGATGCGGATTCACGTCCATGCCCTGGCCCAGCAGGAATTCCGCCGGCCCGAACTGATCGAAGAAAATGAACGGCCCCACCATCATGCGGCCGGCCGCCGGAAGGGCACGGCGCACCGGCATCGCAGGCCCGAGGGCCGCGAGACGAGGCACGATCACCTGTTCGATCGCCTCGCAGGAAAAACGATCTCCGGCAACGGGATCATCGGCGTGGTTTTTCATAATCCAATCCGGATGGGCACGCCGCGCCGCGTGCAGCCCTGAATGTCTGCCTGCCGATTGCGGAGCTTTCGTGACCGTGGCGTCAACCCTGGGGGAATGGTTCGGCCCCTTTGGCCGAGCCGTCCGCGCCGAGCGTGATCTTTTCGATCCGCGCTTCCGCCGCGGCGAGCAGAGCCTCGCAGCGCTTCTTCAGCAGTTCACCGCGCTCATAGAGCGCAATCGATTCCTCCAGCGCGACCTCGCCCTGCTCCAGTTTGCGGACGATCTGCTCGAGTTCGGCAAGCGCTTTCTCAAAGGGCAGAGCAGCGATGTCGGATTTTGCGTTGGTGGTCATGGCAAGAGCTTGTAGCGGAACAGAATTGGACTCGCCATATCCATCGACGTTGCCAACAGGATTGCCGATCCCGCCGATGCCTGACCGCCACACCCCCAATCCCCGCGCCTCGATCGGCGCCGCCATCGTGGTCGCCCTGCTGTTGGCGGCCGGGGTCTATGTCTTCTGGCGCCTCGACCAGAGCCAGCGGGCGCAGGCCTGCCTGGAGTCCGGGGGGCGTAAATGTGCCATCATCGACAGTCCGCCGGCGCGATAGCGGCCCTGGCGGGTTCGGATCCGGGCTATCCGACCTTGAACCGCCGGTAGGTCCAGACCCGGGCCGGCGGCAGATTCAGCCAGACCCGCTTGGATACCGTTGCCTTGAAACCGCGCCCCTTCACCGGCACCGGCGAGACAGGGCCGTAGGTGAACTGCACGAACGGAGCGCCGGGCAGCATCAGGTCGAAGCCCTGGAAAACAAGCTTCAGGCACTCGGCGTCGGGCTTGGTGACGAGCGGCAACGACGAGACGATGGCAGCGGCCGGCTCATTCAGCACGTTGCCGAGCGTGTCCTTGAGGGCGTAGGCATCGCCCTGAACGACCCTCGCCTCGGGAAAGCGCTTGCGCAGGAGCGCGCAGAACTCAGCATTGTACTCGACCAGAACCAGCCGGTTTTCGGCGATGCCGTTGTCGATCAGCGCCTCGGTGACCGGTCCGGTGCCCGGGCCGAGTTCGATCACCGGGCCCGCCAGGGTAGGATCAACCGCCTCCGCCATCACCGCCGCCAGCGCCTTGCCCGAAGGCGAGACAGCGCCGGTTTTGATC
Source organism: Beijerinckiaceae bacterium (assembly GCA_035437025.1). Lineage (GTDB taxonomy): Bacteria > Pseudomonadota > Alphaproteobacteria > Rhizobiales > Beijerinckiaceae > JAIUNP01. The sequence goes on from DAOMXN010000161.1 coordinate 4,022, forward strand.
GGGTTGTTCAGCCAGGACTTTAAGAACTTCGCCTCGTCGTCGAGCTTGATGTCCGGCTTCTTCAGCTTGAAGTCCGGTTTCTTCAGCTTGAAATCGAGCATCGGTCCGCGCAGCGAGACCTTGAGTTCGCCCTCTTCAACCTTGACGTTGAAGTCCGGCTTGATGAAGCGGAACGGCTTGTTCGAATGTGCGTTCACGTTTCCGTCCGTGGCTCCGTGCGTCCAGGCACCCGTGCCTGTCGCACCTGCGTCATCAATCATCGATAACTTTGGCTATTTTACAGCGCGTTGCGGAAAGCGCAAACGCGAGCGCCTGACGGCACGCCCAGGCCTCGTCAGGCGCCGCCGAAGAAGTCCTTCTTCATGCGCGCGAAAAACCCCTCCGCCTCCGGCTGGGTTTCCTTCGAGGAGCCTTCCTGAAACTCGCGCAGCAGTTCCTTCTGCCGGCGCGTCAGGTTCTGCGGGGTTTCGACCACGCACTGGATGAACAGGTCGCCGCGATCCTTGGTCCTGAGAACCGGCATGCCCTTGGCCTTGACGCGAAACTGCTTGCCCGATTGCGTGCCTTCCGGAATCCTGACCTTCGCATCGGTGCCGTCGAGCGTCGGTACGGATATTTCCGTCCCCAGCGCCGCCGCGACCATCGAGATCGGCACCCGCGCGAAGAGATCGGCACCGTCGCGCTGATACAGGCTGTGCGGCTTGACCGAGAGGAAGACATAGAGATCGCCTGCCGGCCCGCCGCGCGCACCCGCCTCACCCTCGCCCGAAAGGCGGATGCGTGTGCCATCCTCAACCCCGGGTGGCACGTTCACCTGCAAGGTCCGCTCCTTCATCACGCGACCGGCGCCGGCACAGGACCGGCAGGGATCATCGATGATCTGACCCCGCCCATGGCAGGTCGGACACGTCCGCTCGATCGCGAAGAAGCCCTGGGTCGCCCGCACCCGGCCATGACCGGCGCAGGTGGTGCAGGTCTTCGGCTTGGTGCCGGGCTTGGCGCCGGTTCCCGTGCAGGCCTCGCAGGTGACGGAGGTCGGCACCTTGAGCGTCGCGGCCTTGCCGACAAACGCTTCCTCGAGCGTGATTTCGAGATTGTAGCGCAGGTCCGCTCCGCGCTCGCGCCCGCCCGCGGAACGCCGGCCGCCGCCGAACACCTCGCCGAAGATATTCTCGAAGATGTCGGACATCGAGGCGCCGAAATCGGTGCCGAAGCCGCCCGGCCCGCCGCCTCCCTGCTCGAAGGCCTGATGGCCGAACCGGTCATAGGCCGCGCGCTTCTGGCCGTCGGAAAGCACCTGATAGGCCTCGTTCAATTCCTTGAACTTGGCTTCGGCTGCCTTGTCGCCCGGATTCTTGTCCGGATGATGCTGCATCGCGAGCTTGCGGAAGGCGCTTTTCAGCGCCGCCTCGTCGGCATTTTTCGGAACGCCTAGAACCTCGTAATAGTCGCGCTTGGACATTGCTCAGCGCTCCGCCGGCCGCAGGGTAGACGTTCCCAGAATCAGGCTGAAATCCACCTCGGTATCCAGAGGAGCAATCACCTGTCCATCAAGCGCCACGTAGTCAACAAGCAGGACGCGATCCGGGTGCCCTTCCGGAAAAGGCCAGACGAGCGACAGCGTCAGGGACTCCTTCGGCACGATCGGCCAAAAATTCACGATGGATGCAAAATGCCCGGGCAGATCCCCATTCATCGACGCCAGCCGGACAGCGCCGGCCGGAATGACGACATCGCCCGTGTTCCGGAAAACGCCGGTGAGGAAACAGCCGTAGTTCAGCCGATGCCTTTCGAACGAATCAACCGCCAAGGCAGCCTGCATTCTTTCCTCCACAGGCCGCGGCGCAGTCGCCGTCGCCCGAACGCTCTCCGCCTTCACGGCCAGTCGCAGTCGTAACCGGCTCCCGCCCGGCCTTTCGGACCGGGCGGGAGGATCACGTCCCGATTTCTTGTCGTCCTTCTTCACTTCCTTGAAGTCGGCATCGATCACGTCCTC
>DAOMXN010000162.1:0-5905 GCA_035437025.1 Beijerinckiaceae bacterium
GGGGCTTGTCGTCCGTCGGTTCCTGCATGCCCTTGCGGGCGCATTCGATGAAGACGTTCAGTGTGCAGGCGCGGCACCTGTCGTAGTCGAGGCGGCGATAGAGCGCCCTCAACGCATCGGTTTTCGACCAGAAGATGTTGTCCTTGCCGATGACATCGAGATAGCCGCCCTGTTCCAGCGTGGCCCTCGGGCCTTCCTTGAGCCGGATTAGGTAGAGCTGACCGCCGCGATCGCGGTAGCGGCGGGCGACGCGCGCCAGCGTTTCCGCGCCCGCGGTATCGATGAAGTTCACGCCGGTCATGACGATCAGCAGGAACTTGCGGTCCGGGTCGGTCGCCTCGTACTCGAGCACGGTCTCGATGAAGGAGTTCACCGAGCCGAAGTAGAGCGAGCCATCGAGGCGCGCGACCCGCGCCTGGGGGCACTCCGGCAGGTCGGACCGGACGTCGGTGAACTTTCGGCCGCTGCTGAACGGGTCGGGCACGCGCGGACGCAGGGACGGGTTGGACGTCCTGTGCAGATAGAGCATCAGCGACACCGTGACGCCGACGAAGATCGCCATTTCGAGGTCGAGCAACAGGGTCGCGAGGAAGGTTGCGGCCATCACGGCGGCATCCGGCTTGCTCGTGCGCCAGATCTGCTCGGCATGGTGGAAGTCGATCAGTCCCCAGCCGATGATGAACAGCACGCCGGCCATGGCGGCGTGCGGCATGTAGGCGAGGACCGGCGCGACCAGCAACACGAGCGTGGCAAGCAGCAGCGCGGAGATGATGGACGCCAGGGGCGTTTGCGCGCCAGCCTCGTAGTTGACGCCGCTGCGGTTGAACGAGCCGGTCGCGACGTAGCTGGAAAAGAAGCTGCCGGCGACGTTCGACAGGCCCTGGCCGATGAACTCCTGGTTGCTGTTGATGTGCTGTTCGCTTTTCACCGCGAGTGCACGCGAGATCGAGATCGCCTCGGTCAGCGCGAACAGCGTGACGGCGAGCGCAGTCGGCGTGAGCTGAACCCAGATGACCGGATTGAGGCTCGGCATCGACAGCGGCGGAAGGCTCGCGGGCAGGGCGCCGACCGTCGCGATCTTCGGCGCGCCGGACTGGGCGAGGGCGAAGGCGAACAGACTGCCGACGAGGATGGCCGTGATCATGTAGGGGAATTTCGGCCAGCGCCGCCGCGCGATGAGTCCGGTGCCCAGCGTCACGGCGCCGACGACGACTGACGGCCAGGCGATCTCGGCCGGATGCGTCAGGACATAGAGGATGATCTCGCCCGGATCGGCGCCGCGCGGGATGTTGAGTCCGAAGAACGAGCGCACCTGGTTGAGGATGATCAGCACGCCCGCGCCGGCGGTGAAGCCGATCACCACGGAATGGGAGATGAAGTTGACGATGGTGCCGAGCTTGGCCAGGCCCAGCGCCAGCTGGATCAGGCCGACCATCAGCGCCAGCGTGATGGCAAGCTGCACATAATGCGCGCTGCCCGGTTCCGCGAACCCGCTCAGCGCCGAAAACAGGACCACCGAGGCGGCGGTCGTCGGGCCGGAGACCAGGTGCCAGGATGATCCGAACAGCGCGGCGATGATGGCCGGCACGATGCCGGTGTACAGCCCGTATTCCGGCGGCATGCCTGCGATGGTGGCGAAGGCGACGCCCTGCGGCAGGACCACGATCGCGCCGGTCAGTCCTGCCAGGGCGTCAGCCCGCACGGTCTTGCCGTTTGTCCGCCGCATCCAGGTCAGGAAGGGCAGGGCACGCGTGAGCCGGTTCGTGCCTGCGGCGGGTGCGGGTCTGGAAAGGCTCATCGTGGGTCCGTTGCGAGGTGGGCCGCTGCGAAGCGCCCGCGAGCCATCAGGTGCCGACTCTGGCGGGGTGCTGCGGATTCGAGAATCCGACAATACCCTCCAGGATTGGCCCAAAGAAGGGTTTGTTCTTTCCCCCCGCGCTGCGCTGCGGAAAAATTTCCGCGTACGCGATCCGGCCGCCTGCCGCGTTCGGGGAATTGGCGCTGCATTCCGGCCGGGCGGACCGGTGCTCGCGAAAGCACAGACGATGCCGGAGGCTGGCGTGCTCAACCACGTTGCGTTTCCTCGCTGTATCCCGCCGGCTGGTCGAGACGTTGTCATATAAGAGACTATGAATATACGAATATATGTCCCGGGCAAGCGCAACTTGCTCGCCATGGCGTGAGGCGCGGTGCACGGCTCAGATGCCCTTGCTCAGTTGCAGCAGCAGGTCCGTATAGCGCCGGATGCGGGCCGCGTTGACGCCGAAGTCGTGTCGTCCGACGCGCGAGACGGAACGCACGTCGACCCGCGTGTCGTTTCCCAGCCCGCGTATGCGGATGGTGATGTCGTCGGGAAACCGCAGGATGAGGCTGCGGTCGATGGCATCAAGACGCCCGGTGCGGACCCGAACCGAAGGCGGTGAGCGGTCGACGATCTGCCACTTCAGCTGCTGCGCCGCTTCCAGCGCCAGCTTGTAGGCTTCTTCCGGCGAGACGTCGAGGATGACCGGCGCGACGTCGCGGTAGGCCAGCCGCTGCGCTTCCCGGGTCTGCGGTGGCTCGTCCGGTGGCACATGGCCGCCGCGTGCCTCGACCGCTGAGCGCGCGCGGGAGAACACCGGCGGGTCACGCAGATCGGTCGAGATATCGTTGATCCGGGGCAGGCTGTAGGCCTGCACGACCAGGTATCCCGGAAAGGCCAGCGCGCTTAACGCCACGAGCAGCCCGAGATTGGCCTTGGGCAGGCCCCGGGCGCCGTTGCGCCAGATCTCGGCGTAGGCTGCCAGCGCCAACACCAGCGCCAGCGCGCAGAGCGCCTGCCCCGCGCCGAACACGGCGAGCGACTGCAACAGCGGAAAGACGGCGAAGCGGCCGAGCGCGACGCCGACGAGGCATGTGGCCGCACCGAACACGGCCAGGCGCTGGCTCCACCGGGCCAGTTTCGAGGTTTTCTCAGGATAGGCGCGCATGACGGGCCGAAAAATGCAGCATGACCATGCATGGCTGCTCGCACCGGTCCGCGTCAACTCGAACCTGCAGGTTGCGGAAATCACGCGGAACTGGTTAGAGGAAAACTTGGCTTTCAGTTGGTCCGATGTCCCCAGCTTCTCCCGCCGACGTCGCGCGCGTCTGGTTCCGCTTCATCCGGCTTAGCCAGGCGCTGAGCGGCGTCGCCTCGTCGCGGCTGCGTCAGGCCGGCCTGTCCGTGCCGCAGTTCGACGTGCTCTCGACGCTCACCGAGCGCGAGGGCTGCACGCAGCGCGAACTCGCCGAGCGCCTTTATGTCACCAAGGGAAACGTCTCCGGCTTGATCGATCGTCTGGTGGAGGCGGGATATGTCGAGCGGCGTGCGATTCCAGGGGATCGCCGCTCGCATGCCCTCTATCTGACCGCCGCCGGCCGGACCAAGGCGGAGCACGGCATGGCGTTGCACCAGGCCATCATGCGCGAGACGCTGGGTGCCCTTTCGGCGCAGGACGTGCTGCAGCTTGATCAGACGCTTGTCACCTGGCGCGACGTGGTGCGCAAGGTGATGGATGGCGAGGACCGCGCGCGCACCTGAGGCGGAGCGGTGCCGGCATTTACCGAACAGTAACCGCGCCGGTCGAAGGATGAGCCATGCTCGCCGGCCGCGATCCCGCGCCCGCCTGGAAATTCGGAAGGTCCCATGACTCCGCGCTTTGAACAGATTGGCGAAACACTCAGACCGCAGCGCCCGGGTGTTGGGCGGGATGCGCGCGCCCAGCTGGCGCACCTGTATCGCGAGATCGGCATCTCGGCCGTCGCGGCCGCCCTCCACGCGCAGGGACTGGCCTCGGTCGAGGAGCGCGAGGCCGTGAAGCGCGCCAGCAGCGAGATCCCGCCGATGTTGCGCAAGGAGAACCTAGCTGCCTGAGCAACGGCGCATTCCTGGGGCAGGGCCGCCACCGATGAACCGTCGCACGATTCTCAAGGCGCTCGCCGGCGCTTTCCTGGGCGCCTTCGGCCTTGGTGGCTATGCCTTCGCGGTCGAACCGGGCTGGCGTTTCGTCACCACGCGCTATCGCGTGCGGCCGAAGGGCTGGCCCACCGGGGCGCGGCTGAAAATCGCGGCGATCGCCGACGTCCACGCCTCCGAACCGCAGATGGGGCTGAAGCGCATCGCCGACGTCGTGCGCGCCGCCAACGCCGCCGAGCCGGACCTGATCGTCCTGCTGGGCGACTACGGTGTCGGTCAGCGGATCTACGCGCGCCCTGTTGCCCATGGCGAGCTCGCGCAGGTCCTGTCGGGGTTGAAGGCCCCTCTCGGCGTATTCGGCATCCTCGGCAACCACGACTACTGGGGGGACAGCCTGCGCAACTGGCCCTACTGGCGCGACAAGGTGAACGATCTCGCCGAACCGTATCGACGGCTGCTGCGCGAGTCAGGCGTCGCCCTTTTGGAGAATGACGTCCGCCGCATTGCGTTCGGCGCGCATGCGTTCTGGCTCATCGGCACCGGTTCGCTGATTGCCCTGCCGCTGGGCCACGCCCGCTTCGAGAGCTTCGCCGATATCGACGGCCAGTTGCCGAAACTCACCGACGACGCGCCGGCGATCCTGTTGGCGCATGAGCCGGATCTTTTCCCGCGCGTACCGGAGCGGATCGGCCTGACCCTGTCCGGGCACACCCATGGCGGTCAGTTCCGGATCTTCGGCTACTCGCCGATAACCCCCTCTAAGTTCGGCAACAGGTACGCCTACGGCCATGTGGTCGAAGGCTCACGCAATCTGATTGTCTCGGCCGGGCTGGGCACCTCGATCATGCCGATGCGCTTCGGCGTTCCGCCGGAACTGGTCATCGTCGAGGTCGGCTGAATCGAAAAGGGCCGGCGTGGACCGGCCCTTTCTTGTCTTTGCCTCAGGTCAGGCGGATCAGCGCACGATGACGCGCGCGCCCTCTTTCACACGATTGTAGAGGTCGATCGCGTCGATGTTGTGCATGCGGATGCAGCCGAGCGACACGTTGTGGCCGATCGACTCCGGATCGTTGGTGCCATGGATGCGGTACAGCGTGTCCTTGCCGCCGTCGTAGAGATACAGGGCGCGGGCGCCGAGCGGGTTCTGGGCGCCGCCCGGAACCGTGGCCGGCAGGCCCGGCATCAGCGAACGCGCTTCGCTGCCGGGCGTCCAGCTCGGCCATTCCGCCTTGCGGCCGACCTTGGCCTCGCCAATCCACTGATAGTGGTCCTGGCCGACGGCGATCGGATAGCGAAGGGCCGTGCCGCCTTCCTCGATGAGGTAGAGGAACTTGGCGTTGGATTCGACCACGATCGTGCCCGGCTGCTTTTCTCCGGTCGGATTGGTGATCCGATAGCGCGCGCGCATCGGGTCGACCGGAGGCATCGGCGGAGCGAGCTTCATCAGTTCGAGGTCCCGACCCGACAGCTGCGGATCGGAAAACGTCTCGTACTTGCATCCCGCGAGAACCAGAGCCACCATGGCGGCGGCAGCGATCTTAAGCGCAGTCATTCGTCCAACCCATTCCCGAAACGAGAGATTCACGATTAGTGAACCATAATCCTTCATCGCTGGTTAACGACTTCCGTTCCGTCAGACCAGTGCACGAATGTCACAGCTGAACAACATCTTAACAAGAGTCGGGCGCAAACACCAGATCGTGAGCGCTTGCTTCGCCTGCGCGCGCGGTGCATTCAGGGGCAGCGCATCCCGGAGGCGGCCCAGTGGCGACCCTGCTGATTCACGACACGCTGTTCCAGAAACACGTCATGCCCCAGGGACATCCGGAACGGCCGGCGCGGCTCGAAGCCATCGACAAGGCGCTGTCCCTGCCGCTGTTTGATGCCCTGAAACGGGAAGGCGCCCGGGCGGGCGATCCGGTGCTGGCCGAGCTGGTGCACCCCGCCGCCCATGTCCGCGCCATCGGC
>DAOMXN010000163.1:0-5865 GCA_035437025.1 Beijerinckiaceae bacterium
TGGGTGATCGGCGCGGCGGCCGGCGTGGCGGTCGGCTTCGCCATCGGGCTGTCCTCGCTGGCGCGCTCCACGGCGCTGCCGCTGGTCTCGGCCCTGTTCCCGATCCCGAAGATCGCGATGCTGCCGCTGTTCATCATCTGGTTCGGCATTGGCGAGGCGTCGAAATACGCAACCATCGCCTTCGGGGTGTTCTCGCCCATGGCGATCGCGGCCTTTGGCGGCGTCGACGCGGTCGACCGCACGCTGATCCGCATGGCGCAGAGTTTCGGCCTGCCGCCCCGCGACATCGTGCGCAAGATCGTGCTGCCGGGCGCGATGCCCGCGCTCTTGTCCGGCGCGCGGATTTCCGCCTCCATCGGCATCATCCTCCTGACGGCGGCGGAGATGATCGGCGCCCAGCACGGCGTCGGCGCGCTGGTGCTCGCCGCCGGCAATCTGATGCAGACGGACAAGCTGGTCGCCGGCGTGCTGATCCTGTCAGCCCTGGGACTGACGGTGGCGCAGATCATCGCCATCGCCGAGCGGCGGCTGCTCAAGTGGCGGTGAAAGGCGTCGCTAGAGCTCCAGCTCCCAGAACTGGCCGACAAGGTCCTTGCCGAAGGAATGGTGGCGTTCCTCGCGCACCAGCCTGAACCCCCGCTCTTCGTAGATGCGGCGCGCCGCGTGCAGGATGTCGTTGGTCCACAGTGTCAGCACCGCGTAGCCCTTCTCGCGCGCGAAGCCGATCACCGCGTCCACCAGCGCCCGGCCGAGTCCGAGGCCGCGCGCCGAAGGGTCTACATAGAGAATGCGCAGTTTCGCCTCGCGGTCGCTGACGCGCATGACGAACACGGAGCCGACGACTTCGCCGTGGCGCTCCGCCACGAAGAAGCGCTCGCGCTCGGGGTCCATCTTCTGCACGAAGCTGCCGGCGATCTCGGCGACCAGCGCCTCGAAGGTCAGGTCCCAGCCGTGTTCCTGTGCGTAGAGTTCGCCCTGCCGGCGGATGATCTGTCCGAGATCGCCGACCCTCGGATCGCGCAACAGGAAGGGTGGGGCGGCGGCCTCCGGCATCAGATCAGAAGTCCAGCCCCTCGGCAGAGGCGGCGGTGGCCTGCGGCGTGATGGCGGCATCCGGACGGTGCGCCATCAGGCCCGGATCGCGGAAGCGGTTGACGATCGGGTAGCGCCGGTCGCGGCCGAAATTCTTGCGCGTCACCTTGACGCCGGGCGCGGACTGGCGGCGCTTGTACTCCGCGAGATAGAGCAGGCGCTCGATCTTTCGTACCGTCTCGATTTCGTAGCCTTTCGCCACCACTTCGGCGACGCGCATTTCCTGTTCTACGAGCATTTCGAGAATGGCGTCGAGCACCTCGTAGGGTGGCAGCGAATCCTGATCCTTCTGGTTCTCGCGCAACTCGGCGGTGGGCGCCTTGGTCAGGATGTTGACCGGCACGACCTCGCCGTCCGGTCCCAGCGCGCCGTCCGGCTTCCAGCGGTTGCGCAGCGCGGAAAGGCGGTAGACCTCCATCTTGTAGAGGTCCTTGATCGGGTTGAAGCCGCCGTTCATGTCACCGTAGAGAGTGGCGTAACCCACTGACATCTCTGACTTGTTTCCGGTTGTGACAACCATCGGGCCGAACTTGTTCGACACCGCCATCAGCACGGTGCCGCGCGTGCGCGATTGCAGGTTCTCCTCGGTGATGTCGCGGTTCGTCCCGGCGAACAGCGGCTTCAGGATCGCCTCGAACCCTTCCACGGCCGGGGCGATCGGTAGGGTATCGTAGCGCACACCCAGCGCCTTCGCGCAGGCTTCCGCATCCTCGAAGCTGTCGGCGGAGGTGTAGCGGTAGGGCAGCATGATGCAGTGCACCCGCTCCGCCCCCAGCGCGTCCACCGCCATCGCGGCGCAGAGCGCCGAATCGATTCCGCCCGACAGTCCGAGCACCACGCCCTTGAAGCCGTTCTTGTTCACGTAGTCGCGCAGGCCCAGCATGCAGGCGGCGTAATCGGCCTCCTCGCCCTCGGGAATCAGCGCTTTTGGCCCAAGAACGCAACGCCATGTGCCATTGTCCCGCCGCCAGCGCGTCAGCGCGATGTCCTCGGCGAAGGCGCCCATCTGGAAGGCGAGGGACGAATCGGCGTTGAGACCGAAGGACGCACCGTCGAACACCAGCTCATCCTGCCCGCAGAGCTGGTTGAGGTAGACCAGTGGCAGGCCACTTTCGGCGACACGCGCCGCCGCGACATTGAAGCGCTCGTCGGTCTTGCCGCGCCAGTAGGGCGAGCCGTTGGGCACCAGCAGGATTTCCGCGCCGGTCTCTGTGAGACACTCGACAACATCGGCGCCCCAGATGTCTTCGCAGATCGGCAGGCCGAGCCGGATGCCGCGCAGCGCGAGCGGTCCCGGCATCGGCCCCACGTCAAAGACGCGCTTCTCGTCGAAGACGCCGTAGTTCGGCAGATCGACCTTGAAGCGCACGCCCACAATGCGACCGCCGTCGAGCGCGGCGAATGCATTGAAAAGCTTTCCGTTTTCCGCCCATGGCAGGCCCACCAGCACGGCCGGGCCACCGTCCGCGGTCTCGCGGGCCAGATCCTCCAGCGCCGCGCGACAGACATCGACGAAGGCCGGCTTCAGCACCAGATCCTCCGGCGGATAGCCCGCCAGGAACAGTTCGGGCAGCATGACGATGTCGGCGCCCTGTTCAGCGGCGCTCTTGCGCGCGGCGCGCACCTTCGCCGCGTTGCCGGCCACATCACCGACCGTCGGATTCAGCTGCGCCAGGGCGAGGGCGAGTTCGCCGTCGATGCGCGTGGAAAGAGGTTGCTTCATGGCTCCGATCTAACGCGGCGCAAGGCCGCGAACAACTGTCCGCCCCGAATTGAGACACACCTTAACCGGGAAAAACGTCATTTCGGCAGATGGGCTTAACCGGGTGGTAAGGTTACTTTTTTACCGTCGCTTATGAGTTCAGCCACCTGATTTGCGGGCGGCGTTCATAGGAGACGGCCTGATGCGCCTCGCGCCAGCCCTTTTGTTCACCGCCCTCACCGCCACCAGCGTGCAGGCCGCTGACTATCTGCGAGGCTCGATTTCGGCGGAAGCGCCGAAGTCGGCGTCGACGACGATTGACTGGAGCGGCGCCTACTTCGGCGTACAGGCCGCAGCCAACAATGCCTATATCAACCAGGCGACCCTGGCGAACCGTGTCGGCGCCGTCTCGTTCCCCAACACGGGCGTCACGACGACAGCGTCCAATCTGATCGCCTTCGGCAGGACCCATGACATCGGCATCGGCGCGGGTGGCTTCATCGGCTACAATACGCAGTGGGATGACGTCATCATCGGCATGGAGCTGGACTATACCCGCGGCGGCGTGCGGGCGCGCTCCACGTCTCCCACGGTCAGCAGACCAATCTCGGATACCGGCAGCACGACGCGTGCCTGGGACACCACGCTTGGCGCCCAGGCCACCACGGTCGTGAACGATATGACGACGCTGAAACTGCGTGTGGGCGCGGCATTCGACCGCTTCCTGCCCTATGTCTCTGGCGGTGTCGCGATCGGGCGCATATCGTCGCGTGCGACGTCGACCGGCAGCACACTCTACTATGAAGTCCAGCCCATCCTGGATCCCGTGACGTCGGCGATCATCGGCTACAACACGATCAACCTGTGGCCACGCGTGAACGCCGCCGGAAGCATCAAGGACGACGGCTGGCGCTGGGGCTACAATTTCGGCGCGGGTGTGGACGTCGCCCTGACCGACAACTTCTTCCTGCGCGGCGGCTGGGAATACAGCCAGTTCGGCGCGGGCCAGGTCCGTACCGCCATCAACGCGTTCAAGGGCGGCGCGGCCATCAAGTTCTGACCGATCGAAGACAACGGACGGCACGGGCACGCCAACGCCTGCCCCGCCGCCTGACCATTTCCATTTCCGGTCTCGCGTATGGAAATCGGCCCGCCACATGGCGGGCCTTTTCCGTTGTGCCGGCCGTGCCCTACGCCGACATCCCGAACCCGTACACGTCCATCATAAGAACGCCGTACTGCGCGCTGGAGTGCAGGCGGCGGCCCGGAGCAGCGCCGGCCGCGCCGAGCACCGTGAACAAGGGAAGCAGGTGCTCTTCCGTCGGATGGTTCCGCGCGCCTGTCGTCGAAGCGCGGCGATAATCCACCATCGCAGCGGTGTCGCCCGCTTCAATCTGCTCGTGCATCCATTCGCCGAAGTCACGGACCCAATCCGGCGCGGGATCGTGGAGACCGTATCCGCCCTGGAAGAACTCGTGCAGGTTGTGGGTCATCGCGCCGGACCCGATGATCAGGACGCCCTGCCCGCGCAACGCCTGCAAGGCGCGGCCGACAGCAAGATGGTGCGCCGGACCGGCATTCGGCTGCACCGAAAGCTGAAACACCGGAATGTCGGCTTCCGGAACCATCAGCTTGAGCGGCACCCAGGTTCCATGATCGAATCCGCGGCCCTGCACCAGAGCGGCCGAAATGCCCTGAGCAGCCAGCAGGTCCGCACAGGCCCGCGCCTGCTCCGGCGCTCCCGGCGCATCATAGGTCATGGCATGCAGTTCGGGCTCGAAGCCGCCAAAGTCATGGATCGTCGCAGGTTTTGCATCGACCGTCACCGCCGGTGACCGCGTGGTGAAATGCGCGGAAACGACCAGGATGGCCCTCGGCCGCGGCAACGACCGCCCGATGTCGCGCAGGAAGCGGTGACAGGGCGAATCATGCAGCACCAAGTTCGGCGCGCCATGGGAGACGAACAGAGCGGGCATCGGGGCCATCAGGAAACTCCTTTGGCCCTAGCTAGGTTTTCGCGGATGCAAATACGGGCGCGCCGTCGCAAGGGTTTCCTTGCGACGGCGCAAGTCTCAACCGCGCTGATGCGTCAGCGGCAGACCGTGGCGCGGCGGAACGTGTAGGTGTTGGGTCCCAGCCAGACCTTCTTGCGGGTGATGGTGCACACCGGCTCATAGGCCGCATAGCGGCGATAGACCGGGCGCGGGCGATGATAGCGCACGACCGGGGTCGCGTAGGACGGAGCGTAGACCGGCGCGGAATAGACCGGAGCCGAATAGGCCGGCGCGTAGTAGGTCGGCTGCGAGTAGTACGTCACGCCGGCGTGGGGCGCGTAGTTGTACTGCGGGTAGCCGTAGACCGGGGCGCCATAGGCAGGCCGGGACGCCGAAGCGATCAGGGCGCCGGCGGCAAGCCCGCCAACGGCGGCAGCGGCCACGACGCCGGGGCGCACGCCCTTGCGGCGCCACTGCGCTTCAGCGGGGGCGACGGACACCGCAAGACCGGCTCCGATCACCGCAAGGGCGATCACCTTGCGCGCGAATGACGAAAACAGATGCATGGTACACTCCTGCGAAACGGCCACGCCGGGGCGCGGACTGCCTGTTATGGTTGTCTGGAGACTACCCTTATCCGGGCGAGTCTGTCCCATTCCTGAACAGGTTCTTCAGAAACATGGTAAATTTGAGAAGGAACAGGGAACAGACGGGAAAAGCCCGGCAGGGGTTACCTGCCGGGCCTTCCGCCCCAAGTGCGCGGCGATCGAGCCGCCGCGCTCCCCATAAGAGACCCCGGAACCCTGGGTCGTCCGCGCCGGATCAGCTCTCCCCCGACCAGACGTTACCCATTTCCGAAAGACAGGGAGAAAACTAGCGCCTTCGATTTAACGAACCGGCAACAAATCCGGTTAACGGAGGGTAAGCCGGGTGGAGACACCATGGCATTCCTTCCGGGCCGCGAAGCGGAGCGCGCAAGCACTCTTTCTACTGAAGATCAAATGCCTGGATGGATTCCGGGACCGCTCCTTCAAGAGCGCCCCGGAATGCCCCCCATGAGGTGGTGCCGCCTGCCCC
>DAOMXN010000164.1:0-5858 GCA_035437025.1 Beijerinckiaceae bacterium
GCACGCTCCACCCCGCGCGCAGGGACCGCGCCAGATGCTGGCGCGCCTCGGCCCATTCCGCCTCGCTCATCAGCGTGCGGTCCAGCGTGCCGCAGCCGCCGTGGATGCCGATGGCGATGTCAGTCATCACGTCCCCCGGGAAAACCTGGCCCCGGACAAGTAACCGGGGCCAAGCGGGATGCCGGTCAGTTCGCCGGCTTGATGTTCATCGCCAGCGTGTCCTCGTCGACGCGTGGGGTGATTTTCACCTTGGCCTTCTGCATGGCCCAGGCAGAACTCACGGCGACGATCGGCAGGCGCTGGCGGTCCTTCTCGAGCAGCGCGTTCGCATCTTCGAGGAACTTGCGTCGCTTGCCCTCATCCATTTCTATCGCCGCGTCCTGAAGCAGCTTGTCCATGGCGGGGTTCTTGTAGCCCAGCACGTTGAACGCGCCCATCTTCACAGACGGATCGTTCGAATGGGCCAACGACGAGAGCGTGTAGTGCGCCTCGCCTGTCAGCGTGCCCCAGCCGGACATCGACATGGAATATTCGCCGCGCGTGCGGGCCGGGAAGAACACCGCTGCCGGCTGTGCGTTGGCCTGGGCATCGATGCCGACAGCCGCGAGCATCTGGGCGATGGAGGTTCCGACCTGCCGATCGCCAGGCAGACGGTCATTGGTGAAGGAGAACTGGATCTTGAAGCCGTTGGGATAGCCGGCGTCGGCCAGCAGCTTCCTGGCGGCGGCGGGGTCGTGCTTGCGCTCACCCAGTGTCTTGTTGAAGCCGAAGATCGAAGGTGTCACCATCTGGTTGACCGGCACCCCGAGCCCTTCCATCGCCACTTCGGCAAGAGCCTTGCGGTCGATGGCCAGGTCGATGGCTTCGCGCACGCGCACGTCAAGCAGCGGATTCTTCGGCAGCGGCGAGCCGTCCTTGGCGCTGAGGTTCTTCGCCGGTTCGCGCATGTCGAGCTCGACGTTGAAGACATAGACGGTGGGGATCGTCTGGACCGCAAGCCTGGCATCGGTCCGCAGCGCGGCGATGTCGGTCGCCGGCACGCGCGTGATCAGGTCGAGTTGCCCCGCCTTGAGCTGCGCGACGCGCGCGGCATCGTTGGCGATCTCCTTGCGGACGTGGCGCGCCCAGGGCTCCTTCGGACCCCAGTAGGCGTCGTTGCGGTCCATGACGAGGTCGCCCTTGGGCTGCCAGGAGACGTACTTGTAAGGCCCGGTGCCAACTGCCGCCTTGCCGGAGTTGAAGGCCTCGTTCGCCGTTTCCTTCGTCAGGCCGGCGGCTGCCTTGTGCGAGACGATGAACAGGCGGATGAAATCGTTCGGAAGGATCGGCGCTGGCCCATCGGTGACGATATGGACGGTGTGGTCGTCCACGATCTTCGTCTCCTTGACGCGGCGCACGTAGATCGTCGTCGGGTTCGGGCCTGCCACGACCGGAATACGCTCGATGGAGAACTTGACGTCCGCAGCGGTGAAGTCCGACCCATCGTGGAACTTGACGCCCTTGCGCAGCTTGAATTCCCAGGTGGTGTCGTTGATCGGCTTCCAGCTTTCGGCGAGGCGCGGCTGCACTTCGAGCCCGTCGCCCGACCAGGTGAGCGTGTCGAAGATGTGCTTGAGAGATTCCGCGTGGGTTCCGGTGGCCGTGAAGTGCGGATCGATGGAATCCGGCCCCCCGCGCACGCCGATGGTCAATGTCTGGGCGGAAGCGGTTGCGACGAGCGCTGACGACAAGGCGACTGCGTAAAGAAACGAACGCATTCTGACCCCTCCCAAGGGAATGCCCGGACCGCCATGGCCCGGCTCGTGAACGGTCATTGAAGGACGGCCCGCCCGGACAGTCAATTCCTTGTGGAACTAATTTTGCGCGCTATGCTCCGGCAAGGGGGGCGAGCGATGGACCGCATTCATTCCGCAAGGTCGCGTCCGGGTCGGGGCCAGCCGGCCGCGGCGCAGGCCAGCGCCGCGATGCTGTCGCGCGAGCGCCTCGACGCGTTCACGCATGCGCGGTTGTGGCAAAACCCTTGTGGTTTCGCCGCCCGGTTCAACTATCTGGCGCTGCGCTACAACCGACCGCTCTACGGCTGGGTGGAGAGCCGCTTCGGCCTTTCGCGGGCCGAGTTTGCGGTAATCTACTCGCTCTCGCTGCTGGATGGGCTGACGGCGACCGAGATCGCCTCCTCCTCCGCATTTCCGAAAAACACGTTGAGTCGCGCCGTGAACCGGCTGATGCGGCTCGGCCACCTGACGCGCCGGCCGAGCGCCGACGACCGGCGTCAGCAGGTGCTGACCCTGACGCGGTCGGGGCGGCTGGTGTTTCGCGAGGCAGTGCCGCGTTTCGTGGCGCTGGAAGAAGAGATGCTGTCGCCGCTGTCCGATGGCGAGCGGCAGGTGCTGTCCGAACTCATGGCGAAGGTGGTGTTGGCGATGTTCCAGAACCACCCCGACGATCTGGTGGAATGAAGGCTGGGGGAAGTGATGCGCATATCTGACATGAACTGGATGCAGGTGCGTGACCATGTCGCGAAGGATGATCGCGCCGTGCTGCCGATCGGTTCCACCGAGCAGCACGCCTATCTCAGCCTCAGCGTCGACTCGATCCTCGCCGAGCGCGTGGCGAGCGAGTCGGCGCAGCCGCTCGGCGTGCCGGTGTTTCCGACACTGAACTACGGGTTGACGCCGGCGTTCGTCGACTATCCCGGCACGGTGAGCCTGCGCCTCTCCACCCTCTGCGCCCTGTTGGTCGACGTGCTGGATGGCATCGTCCGTTCTGGCTTTCGCAGGATCGTGATCGTCAATGGTCACGGCGGCAACTCGCCGGCGCACGGCGCCGTGCTGGAATGGCTCGATCACCATCGCGGCGTGCAGGTGAAGTGGCACAACTGGTGGAACGCGCCCCGGACCTTCGCCGAGGTGCAGCGTATCGACCCGATCGCGTCGCATGCCTCGTGGATGGAGAATTTCCCCTGGACCCGGCTGGCGGGCGTCGCCATGCCGGACGAACGCAAGCCGATGCTGGACATGGGCTCCTTCCAGCAGGTCGATCCCGGGCGGAAGAAAGATCTTCTGGGCGATGGCAACTATGGCGGTCTCTATCAGCGTCCGGACGAGGAGATGCTGGCGATCTGGCGGGTGGCGATCGAGGAAACCCGCGCGCTGATCGATGGGGGATGGCATCGGTGATCGGACAAGGGGCCTTCTGATGTCCGGGTTCATCCTCCAGCGGCTGATGCAGGCTGCGGTGGTGATGCTGATCATCTCGGCCCTGGTGTTCACGGGCGTCTATGCAATCGGCAATCCGATCGACGTGCTGATCTCGCCCGATGCGACGCAGCAGATCCGCGAGCAGACCATTCGCGCCTATGGCCTCGATCAGCCGCTGTGGAAGCAGTACGCGGATTTTCTCGGCCGGCTGGCGCGCGGCGATTTTGGACGCTCCTTCATCTTCAACATGCCGGTGCTTGAGCTGATCCTGTCCCGCCTGCCTGCCACACTGGAACTGACGCTGGTTGCGGTGATTGGCGCGACGGCCATCGGCGTGCCCCTGGGCATGTATGCCGGCTATCGGCCGGACAGTGCCGTCGCCAAGTTGATCATGGCGATTTCCGTTCTAGGCTTCTCGGTGCCGACGTTCTGGATCGGGCTGGTGCTGATCTATGCCTTCGCGGTCACGCTGGGCTGGCTGCCGGCAGGCGGGCGCGGTCCGACAGTCGTGCTGTTCGGCATCGAATGGAGTGTCCTGACGCTGGAGGGATGGAAGCACCTGTTCCTGCCGGCGCTCAACCTGTCGCTGTTCAAGTTCGCGCTGATGGTGCGCCTCGCTCGCGCCGGCACGCGGGAAGTGATGCTGACGGATACGGTCAAGTTCGCCCGTGCCGTGGGCGAGAGCGAGGGCGTGATCCTGCGCCGCCATGTCCTGCGTCTCATCGCTATCCCGATCGTCACGGTGTTCGGCCTCGAGTTCGGATCGACGCTGGCCTTCGCCGTGGTGACCGAAACGATCTTCTCCTGGCCGGGCGTCGGCAAGCTGATCATCGATTCCATTTCGGTGCTCGACCGGCCGGTGATGGTTGCCTACCTGATGTTGGTCGCTTTCCTGTTCATCATCATCAACTTCCTTGTGGACATCGCCTATGCGGCGCTCGATCCGCGCCTGAGGGTCGGGAGGACATGATGGATGCCGTGACGCCGCTTGGCCGCTTCTGGCAGGAGTTTCGCGAGAGCCATGTGGCGCTGGCGGCGCTCGCCGTGGTCGCGGCGATCGTCCTGCTGGCGCTTGCCGCCCCGCTGATCGCGCCCCAGAACCCCTATGACCTGACGCAGTTGGTGCTGATGGATGCCCGCCGCCCGCCGGGTCATGTGAATGCCCGCGGGTTCACCTACTGGCTGGGGTCCGACGCGCAGGGGCGCGACGTGCTGTCGGCCATTCTTTACGGGCTGCGCATCTCGATGCAGGTCGGCCTGATCGCGGGTGCCATCGCCTTCAGCCTCGGGGCGACGCTCGGCGCCTTCGCCGCCTATTGGGGCGGCCGCGTCGAGATGGTCATCATGCGGTTCGTTGACCTGCAGCTGTCGTTTCCGGCCATCCTGCTGGCGTTGGTTCTTGCGGCCGTGCTGGGGCAGGGCAAGTGGCAGCTGATCGCCGCGCTGGTGGCGGCGCAGTATGCCTATTTCGCGCGCACGACCCATGGCGCGGCGTCGTCGGAACGCGCCAAGGATTACGTCGCTGCCGCCCTGTCGACGCCGCTGCCGGCCCGCACGGTCGTGCTGCGGCATATCCTGCCGAACTGCCTGCCGCCGCTGATCGTGGTGGCGACGGTGCAGGTCGCCAATTCCATCGCGCTGGAAGCGACGCTGTCGTTCCTCGGTCTCGGCCTGCCGGTCACCGAGCCCTCCCTCGGCATGCTGATCGCCAACGGGTTTCAGTACCTGCTGTCCGGGCGCTACTGGATCTCGATCTACCCCGGGGTCGCGCTGATCGTTCTGATCGTGGCGATCAACCTCGTCGGCGATCAGGTGCGCGACCAGTTGAACCCGAGGCTGAAGCGATGAGCACGCTGCTGGAGGTTCGCGACCTGTCGACGCATTTCGAAACCAAGGCCGGCGTGGTGAAGGCGGTCGACGGGGTTTCCTTCTCGCTCTCGGCCGGAGAGATCATCGGCATCGTCGGGGAGTCGGGCTCGGGCAAGACCGTGACGGGATTCTCGATCCTCGGTCTTGTCGATCCGCCTGGGCGGATCGTCGCCGGGTCGGTCCGACTCGACGGTCAGGACCTGGTCGGCATGGCGCCGGGAAAGTTGCGCGCATTGCGTGGCAGGCGCATGGCGATGGTGTTTCAGGACCCGTCCGCCACGCTCAATCCGGTGCTTACCATCGGCGCGCAGATGCGCCTTGCCATCGCCGCGCATGAGAAGATCGGCGAAGCGGCGATGCGGGCGCGCTGCATCGCCGTGCTCGGGCGGGTCGGCATTCCGGACGCGGCCCGCCGGCTTGAGGCGCATCCGCACCAGTTTTCCGGCGGCATGCGCCAGCGCGTGGCCATCGCCATCGCCCTGCTGAACCGCCCGGACATCATCATCTGCGACGAACCAACCACCGCCCTGGACGTTTCGATCCAGGCGCAGATCCTGAACGAGATGAAGACGCTGGCGCGCGACCTCGGCACGGCTCTGGTATGGATCAGCCACGATCTTGCAACCGTCTCCTCCATGGCGAGCCGCATCCTGGTGATGTACGCCGGGCGCATCATCGAGGAAGGGCCTACCGCGCGCGTGCTGCGCGGGCCGCGTCATCCCTATACGCGCGGACTTCTCGATTCCCTGCCTGCCGTGACCACGCCCGGCCGCGATCTCGCCCAGATCC
>DAOMXN010000165.1:0-5840 GCA_035437025.1 Beijerinckiaceae bacterium
CCGGTCATCTCGAGGAGGCCAAGCGAATGCCCTGCCGCGCCGTCACCGCCCTGCCGGGCGGGCGCATCGGCATCGCGCCGCACTCGCTGCGCGCGGTGGACCCCGCCAGCCTGCGGGTGGTTCTGGATGCCTGCCCTTCCGGCCCCGTGCATATCCATGCGGCAGAGCAGGTGAAGGAGGTCGAGGACAGTGTCGCATGGTCCGGCAAGCGGCCGGTCGAATGGCTGCTCGACGCAACCGAGATTGGCCCGCGCTGGTGCTTCATCCACGCCACCCACATGACGGAAGCCGAGACGCGCGCGCTTGCTGCGACCGGAGCGGTGGCCGGCCTGTGCCCGATCACCGAGGCGAGCCTCGGCGATGGCATCTTCAACGCCGTGGACTTTACCCGCTCCGGCGGACGTTTCGGCGTTGGCACGGATTCCAACATCGAGATCACCGCATCGGGCGAATTGAAGCAGCTCGAGTACAGCCAGCGGCTCAGACACCGCGCGCGCAACGTGCTGCCGCAGCGACAGGGCGAATCGACGGGCCTGACGCTGTACCGCGCCGCCGTCGCCGGCGCGGCGCAGGCGCTGGATCGGGGCAAGGGCGGAATTGCGGTGGACGAATCGGCAGATTTCGTCGTGCTCGACCGCAACCATCCCGACCTTGCCTTCGTCGCCGGCGACCGGTGGCTGGACGCCCACGTCTTCTCGGCCGGGCGGGCCGTGGTCGACCAGGTCTATGTGCGCGGTGAACGGATGGTCGAGGCCGGCCGTCACCGCGCCCGTGGCGCGATCGCGGCGCGCTACGCCTCGACGATGCGACGCATTGCCGAAATGGCATGATCCGGGCTAGGCGGAGGCAGGAGGCCGGTTTGGACCACGCCGATCCCATTCCCCGGTACCTCGAGATCCAGAGGGACCTGCAGGACCGCATCGCCAGCGGCGAGTGGCCGCCCGGTCACCGTGTGCCGCCCGAACATGAATTGCAGGCGCGCTACGGCTGCTCGCGCATGACCGTCAACAAGGCGCTCTCGACGCTCGCCGGCGTGGGCCTGATCGAGCGTCGCCGCCGTTCCGGGTCCTTCGTCGCCGCACCGAAGTCGCAGCAGACGATCCTGAAGATTCATGACATCAAGGCCGAGATCGCCGCCAGCGGCCGGCCGTATCGCTTCTCGATCCTGAGCCGCACGCGCCGGCGCATGAGTGCCGACGATGCAACGCGTCTCGGCATCGCGCAGGATGGCGAAGTCGAGGCGCTGGACGTCATCCACTTCGCGGGCGAGACGCCTTTCGTGATGGAGGAGCGGCTGATCAATCTGAAGGTTGCTCCGGGCGCGAGGGGTGAATCGTTTGTAGATTCCCCGCCCGGCACCTGGTTATTGAATCTCGTGCCCTGGACGGATGCCGAGCACATCATCCGCGCCGAACCGGTTTCCGGGCCGATGGCGCTGCGTCTTGCCATGTCGAGCCGCGGCGCCTGTCTGGTGATTGAACGGCGGACCTGGCAGGCAGGCGAAGCCATCACCTGGGTCAAGCTCACCTACCCCGGTGAACGCCACCGGCTCACCAGCCGCTTCAGTCCCGGGGACCGGATCGGCGGATAGGTCTCAGTGCTCGGCCGCCAGCACGGCCTCGGCCCGGATTTCCTCGGTCAGGCGCGCTTTCAGCGCCGAGAACTCAGGCGAGGTCTTGATCGTGTAGTGGCGCGGATAAGGTAGATCTATGCGCAGATCCGCCTTGATCCGCCCCGGGCGCGCGCTCATCACCAGGCAGCGCGAGGCAATGAAGATCGCCTCCTCGATGTCGTGGGTGACGAACAGCACCGTCTTTTTCTCGCGCTCCCAGATGCCAAGCAGCAGCTCCTGCATCAGCGCACGGGTCTGGTTGTCGAGCGCGCCGAAAGGCTCGTCGAGCAGCAGGATCGCCGGATCATTGGCGAGCGCCCGGGCAATGGCCGTGCGCTGCTGCATGCCGCCGGACAATTGCTTGGGCCAGTGGTTCTCGAACCCCTTGAGGCCGACCCTATCGACATAAGCCGAGACGATCTCCTTCTGCCGTGCCTCGGGCATCCCCTTTTCGCGCAGGCCGAAGGCGATGTTCTCCGCCACGGTCAGCCAGGGAAAGAGCGTGTAGCTCTGGAACACCATCCCGCGATCCGGCCCCGGACCGACGACCTCCCGCCCATCGAGCCGGATCGTGCCTGTTGTCGGACGGTCGAGGCCGGCGACCATGCGCAGCAGCGTCGACTTTCCACACCCCGAGGGGCCGAGAATGGTGACGAAGTCGTTGTCGCCGATGACGACATCGGTTGGTTGCAGGGCCAGGGTCGGCTTGCCGCCGCGGACGCCTTCGAACCGGCGTGAGACATTCTCGACGACGAGCTTGCTCATGCCAGCCTCCAGGGGAACAGCCTGCGGTTCATGAGCTTGAACAGGTAGTCCGAGATCAGGCCGATGACGCCGATGACGATGATGCCGAAGATGATCTGTCCGGTCGCCATCAGGGCCTGCGAATCGATGATCATGTGACCGATCCCTGCGGAGGAGCCGATGAGCTCGGCGACAATCACGTAGGTCCAGGCCCAGCCCAGCACGAGGCGCAGGATTTCGGCCACTTCCGGCGCATTCATCGGGATCAGGACCCGTTTCACCACACCGGCATCGCCGCTGCCGAGCGTGTAGGCTGCCTCGACCAGATCGCGTCGCGTGTTGCCGACCGCAACCGCCACCATCAGCACGATCTGGAATACCGAGCCGATGAAGATCACGAGCAGCTTCTGGGTTTCGCCGATGCCGGCCCACAGGATGAGCAGGGGGATGAAGGCCGATGCCGGCAGGTAGCGCGCAAAGGAGACGAACGGCTCGAAGAACGCCTCGACCGGTTTGTACGCGCCCATCAGCACGCCCAGCGGCACGGCGACGACCGCTGCCAGGATGAACCCCCCGACGACGCGCCAGATCGTGATGGTGATGTCATAGAGGAAGCCGTGCTTGGCCAGCAGCGTCCAGCCGTCGCGAAGCATCGCCAGCGGATCGGCCAGGAAGATCTTTGGCACGAAGCCGCCGAACGTCGCCACCGCCCAGCCGGCAAAGAAAAGCGCGAAGAAACTGATTCCCAGCATGGCTTTGGCCGCCGGAGAGACCGGTTCGAGGGGGCGCAAGGGATCCGCTCCTGTCCTGTGGAGAAACGCGATGCGTCACGACTTGACCCGAGGTTGCGGGGCAATCCGGCCTGATGCAACCGGATTGCCCCGCGCACCTGTCGATGCGAGGCGCCTGATGCCAAGGCTCATGACACTTGAGCCTTGGTTCCTGTTTTGAATTTTCATCTCCCATCGGAAAGCAATGAAAATTCAAAAGTCATCATCGGTCACTTCACGTGACGGACGGCATTACTGGATGAAGCGCGTATCGGCGAGCTGGCTCATGTCCGGCTTCTGCTTGATGATGCCGAGTTCGAGCAGCAAGTCGGCCGCCTCGTTGGAGAAGGCCGCGTGCTCGCCGGCGAAGAACTTCTTGTTCGCCTCCTTGTCCTGCCAGCGCAGGTAGGAAGCGGACTTGGCGAAATCCTCGCCTGACTGCTTCACGTCCGCGCCCATGATCTCGTACGACTTCTTGGGATCGGAGGCGATCATCTTGACCGCCTCGAAGTAGCTGTCGGCGAGGGCTTTGGCCGCCTTCTCGTTTTCGGCAAGGAACTTCGGCGTGCAGCCAAACGTGTCCATGATCATCGGATAGTCGAGCGTGGTGGCGATGATCTTGCCGGACTGGGGTGCGGCGCGTACGGCAGAGAGAAATGGCTCATAGGTCATGGCCGCATCGTTCTGACCGGCGATGAAGGCCTGCGCGGCAGGGCCTGGCTCCATGTTGACGACATTCACGTCCTTGATGGTCAGGCCGTTCTTCTTCAGGAACCAGGCGAGGGTGAAATAGGGCGCGGTGCCGGGCGCCGAGGCGGCGACGGTCTTGCCCTTCAGGTCCTTGACCGAACCGATCGAAGAGCGCACGACCATGCCGTCGGCGCCATAGCTCTTGTCGAGCTGGAAGATCTGCTTGGTCGGCACGCCGTTGGCGTTCCATACCACCCAGGTCTCCACCGTCGTCGCGGCGCACTGGATGTCGCCGGAGAGGATGGCAAGGTGACGGGAGGCCTGCGGAATCTTCTTGATGGTGACGTCGAGCCCGTTCTTCTTGAAGATGCCGGCCTCCTTGGCCAGCGTCAGCGGCGCAAAACCGGTCCATCCCGAAATACCGATCGAAACCTTGGTCTCCTGCGCCAACGCCGGAGCGGCGGTGGTGACGGCCAGTGCCGCCGCGAGTACGATCTTGTTCATCCCTGTCTCCCGTTGTTCGGCCTACGAGCCTGGATAGGAAGAAAGCACTGGCGCGTTTAATTGTCTAGACAATTGTAGGTGCCGAGATGCGCCGACCTGCTCCTCCCGCGGGCTTTCTGGCAAAGCGACGCCCGCCACGCAACCATGGGCTGGCCCCCGGCCAACAGGAAATCTCCTGCGGCATCGTCGATTTATTGCGACTATCCAGCGACTTACGGGACCTTGACGGCTGACGGATGGTTTCTGCTGCGCTCTTGCGTCCCTCGTGCTGTCGAGCCTGCCTTGACTCTCGGCGGGCCTTGCGGGATTTTAGAACAAAAAGGGAACATATATGCTGCCTCGTACCGGATCACCCCGCTGGGATGCCGTTGCCGCCGCCGTTGACGGGCCGGCGGCGGAGGGCGTGCGTTCCCATGAGGCCGCAGCCGACGCTCTGCTGCTGCGGCCTGCCGCCTGTCACGAATTTTATGCCGCCCAGGAAGCGGACGGGATCGCCGGGCTCGGCGCGATCCTGGCCCTGCGCAAGACAAACCATGCCCGTTCCGTCCTGCTCTGGGTGCGCCCGGCCACCCTCTCGGGCGAGGTCGGACAGGTTTCACCCGCCGGTCTGGCTGAATACGGGCAGGATCCCGCCGCCATGGTGCTGGTGCGGGTCAAGGATGTCCGCCAGGCGCTGAAGGCCGGACTTGAAGGGGCGCGCTGCACGGCGCTCGGCAGCGTGCTGATCGAGTTGCGGGGAGACGCGAAGTCCTACGACCTGACAGCCAGCCGCCGTCTGGCACTGGCGGCCAAGGCTTCGGGCGCCAGCGTTTTGCTGCTGCGGTTTTCCGCCCGGCCGTGCCCAAGCGCGGCGGAGACCCGCTGGCTGGTGCAGGCGGCTCCGTCGCGCGCGCTGGCGGCCAATGCGCCCGGTCATCCGGCGTTCGACCTGACACTCCTGCGTGCCCGCAGCGGCCGCCAGGGGCTTTGCTACCGAGTGGAGTGGAATCGCAATGTCTGCAGCTTCCTTGCCAGTCCCCGGGCCGCAGGCGACGCTGGCAGATCCGGGCCCGACACGTCGCTACCTGGCGCTGTGGTTCCCGTATCTTTCAGCCGACCGGACAGAGCGTTGGGGGAGCGCCGACGCGACGCAGGCTGAGGTCCCCCTCGTCCTGGTGGAGAAGGCGCAGGGCGCCCTGCGGATCGCCGCCATGAATCCTATCGCCGCGCAGGCCGCCCTGAGGCCGGGCATGGCGCTGGCCGAAGCGCGGGCCTTGCTGACGCGGCTGCGGGTCGAAGAGATGGACCGGGCTGCCGATCACGCTCTTTTGCTGGAGCTTGCAACCGCCTGCGAACGGTTCACGCCGCTGGTCGCCCTGCGGGATGGCGACGGCCTGCTGCTCGACATTACCGGCTGCACTCATCTGTTCGGCGGCGAAGGAGCGCTCATGGGTCAGGCCCGTCGGGTTCTGCGGCGCCTCGGCGTGTCGAGCCGGGCCGCGCTTGCCGGAACGCCGGATGCCGCCTGGGCCTTCGCGCGG
>DAOMXN010000166.1:0-5835 GCA_035437025.1 Beijerinckiaceae bacterium
GGGCAAAGACCGGCGCCGAACGCGCCATGATTCTGGGCAGGTTGGCCGAGCTGATCCGGGCCAACACGGAAGAGCTGGCGCAGATCCTGACGGCGGAACAGGGCAAGCCGCTGGCCGAGTCGCGCGGCGAGGTCGGCATGAGCGCGGCCTATGTGCAGTGGTTCGCCGAGGAGGCCCGGCGCATCTACGGCGACACCATCCCTTCGCCCTGGGGCGACCGGCGCATTGTCGTCACCAAGGAGCCGATCGGCGTGGTGGCGGCGATCACGCCCTGGAACTTCCCCTCCTCCATGATCGCGCGCAAGCTCGGCGCCGCACTGGCGGCGGGCTGCACCATTGTTTTCAAGCCGGCGGAATTGACGCCGTACTCAGGACTTGCCTGGGGCGTCCTGTGCGAGAAGGCCGGGGTTCCGGCCGGCGTCGCCAACTTCATCACCGGCACGCCGGCGGAAATCGGGGCGGAATTCACCGCCAATCCGGTGGTGCGCAAGATCACCTTTACCGGCTCGACCGCCGTCGGCAAGCTCCTGATGAAGCAAAGCGCCGACACGATGAAGCGGATTTCGCTGGAACTCGGCGGCCATGCGCCCTTCATCGTCTTCGATGATGCGGATGTTGATCTGGCGGTCGAGCAGGCCATCGCCTCGAAGTACCGCAACACCGGGCAGACCTGCGTCTGCACCAACCGCTTCATTGTGCAGGACGGCGTGTACGCGGCGTTCGCCGACAGGTTCGCGGCTGCGGTCAGGACTCTCAAGGTCGGCGCAGGCACCGAGCAGGGCGTGGCGCAGGGACCGCTGATCAGCGAGGCCGCTCTGGCGAAGGTCGAAAGTCATGTCGAGGATGCGGCTCGCAAGGGCGGCAAGCTGCTTTCCGGCGGCAAGCGCCATGCGCTCGGCCGCACCTTCTATGAACCAACCGTCATCGCCGAGGCGACGCGGGACATGCTGATCGCCAGCGAGGAGACCTTCGGGCCGGTGGCACCGCTGTTCCGCTTCAAGGACGAGGCGGAGGCTGTCGCGCTGGCGAACGACACGCCTTACGGGCTTGCCGGCTATTTCTTCACCCGCGATCTTGCCCGCGCGTTCCGCGTCGCCGAAGCGCTGCAGTATGGACAGGTCGGCATCAACGCTGGCGTCATCACCTCCGAAGTGGCGCCCTTCGGCGGCGTGAAGGAATCCGGCATGGGCCGCGAAGGCTCCAAGTACGGCCTCGACGAGTATTTGAGCGTCAAGTACCTGTGCTTCGGCGGCCTGCGCTGAGGGACTGGCGCCGCCCTATTCCTGCACCTCAGCGTATTCGCGGCGCTGCGCCGCGAGTGCCCTGAGCTGGGCTTGGAGCATCGTCTGATCCGATTGGACAAGGCTCTACGGAATCCGGGCTGCCCATTTCATCCAGAGCCCACGCCACAATTGCCCTTCGCTGCATGATGTCATACAACTAGCCTGACAAGCACGGGCCAACGCATGACTGACCGAGACCCCAAGAAACTCCGCAGCCACCGATGGTTCGGCACGGACGATATCCGCGCCTTCGGGCACCGCTCCCGCATGGTCCAGGCCGGACTTGCCCACGAGGAATTCGTTGGCAGGCCCTGCATCGGTATCATCAATACCTGGTCGGACATCAACACCTGCCACACGCATCTGCGCGAGCGGGCGCAGGAGGTCCGGCGCGGCGTGCTGCAAGCAGGCGGATTTCCCGTGGAACTGCCGGCGCTTTCCTTGTCCGAGCAATATGTCAAGCCGACAACGATGCTTTACCGCAACCTCCTGGCGATGGAGACGGAAGAGCTGATCCGCTGCCACCCGCTCGACGGCGTGGTGCTGCTCGGTGGCTGCGACAAGACCACGCCGGCGCTGCTGATGGGCGCGGCGAGCGCCAACGTCCCGGCGATTTACGTTCCGGCGGGAGCGATGCTGCGGGGCAATTATCGAGGCCAGATCCTAGGTTCCGGCTCCGACGTATGGAAGTACTGGCATGAGAAGGAAGCAGGAAACATATCCAAGGCGCAGTGGGATTCGATGGAACTGGGCATCGCCCGTTCCTTCGGCACCTGCATGACGGCCGGCACGGCGGCCACCATGATGTCGATTGCTGACGCGCTGGGCATGACCCTGCCTGGAGCGTCGTCTATTCCGGCTGCGGATGCAGCCCATCCCCGCATGGCGGCGGCCTGCGGACGGCGCATCGTCGACATGGTCTGGGAAGGCCTGACACCGCGCAAGGTGCTCACGCGCGCCGCGTTCGAAAATGCCCTGGTCACGCACATGGCGCTTGCCGGCTCGACGAACGCCATCATCCACCTCGTGGCCATGGCGGGGCGTGCCGGCGTGAAGGTCGACCTTGCCGATTTCGAGACCTATTCCCGCCGCGTCCCGGTTATCGCAAATCTGCGACCGTCCGGCGCCTACCTGATGGAGGATTTCTTCTATGCCGGCGGGCTTCCGGGCTTCCTGAACGTGCTGAAGCCGTTCCTCAACCTCGACGCCATGACCGTTACCGGCAAGACGCTGGGCGACAACATCGACGGCGCGGAAGTGTTCAATCAGGATGTTATTCGACCGCTCGACAAGCCGATCGCCGCTTCGGGCGGCACGGCCGTGCTCTACGGCAACCTCGCGCCCAAGGGTTGCGTGATGAAGCCGCCGGCAGCCGAGGCCCGCCTGTTGAAACACACCGGTCCGGCCATCGTCTTTGACACCTACGAGGCGATGAAGAAGGCCGTTGACGACGAGGGCCTGGACGTGACGAAGGACCACGTGATGGTGTTCCGCAACGCGGGGCCGGTCGGCGGGCCCGGCATGCCGGAGTGGGGCATGCTGCCTCTGCCGAAGAAGCTCCTGAAGCAGGGCGTGCGCGACATGATCCGCATCTCCGATGCACGCATGTCCGGCACCTCCTATGGCGCCTGCATTCTGCACGTTTCGCCGGAAGCCTATGTCGGCGGCCCGCTCGCGGCGGTGCGCAACGGCGATCTGATCTCGATCGATGTCGAGGCGCGAACCATCCACCTCCATGTGGACGATGCCGAAATCGCCCGCCGTGTCGCCGCATACGAGCGTCCGGACCGCGATTTCCCGCGCGGATACGGCAAGATGTATGCCGCCCATATCAAGCAGGCCCATGATGGCTGCGACTTCGATTTCCTCGAAGGCACGCAGCCGATCCCCGAACCCGCCATCTTCTGAACCGTGCATCGGAAAGGCGATCGATGAAATCCCGCAGGGTCTGTGTCGAGGATCTCGGACGCCCGTTGCTGGCGGCGCTGCCGCTGGCCCGCGCCGGAAAGCCGCGGGCCGCAGTGCTGACGGCGGAGCACCTTCGCCAACAACGCTCGCCGCAGCAAAGGCGGCATGTGGCGATGCGGCTCGCCGGCGTGGCCGACACCGGATCGAGGTATCCGATCATCACCGATATCGAGCACGCGACAATACTGGCTGCCATCAATGCCGGAGCGTTGACGCTGCGCGACGAGAACGGCCGCATGCTGGCCAGGAGCACCGAATGACTCGCAAACCACAACGCCTGCTGATCACCGGAGCCGCCGGTATGCTCGGCAAACAGCTTCGGCGGCGCCTGGCCGGCGAGTACGCGCTGCTGCGTCTGTCCGACGTCGCCTCGATGGAACCTGCCGGAGCCGGCGAGGAAACGGTCGTTTGCGATCTCGCCGATCGGGAGGGCGTCGGCCGCCTGTGCGAGGGCATCGACGCCATCGTGCATCTGGGTGGACGGGCAACCGAGGCCGATTGGGACACAGTCCATTCCGCCAACATCCTGGGCGCCATCCATCTCTACGAGGGTGCCCGCAAGGCGAAGGTGGAGCGGGTGCTGTTCGCTTCCTCCAACCACGCCGTCGGGCTCGTCCGGCGTACTCCGAAGACAGACCATACTGCTTCGGCGCGTCCCGACAGCCGTTATGGGCTTTCCAAGGCCTTCGGTGAGGACATCGCGGCGCTTTATGCCTACAAGCATGGCGTCCGTGCCTATTGCATGCGCATCGGCTCGTGCTTTCCCGAGCCGACCGACGAGCGCATGCTGTCGAGCTGGCTGTCCTACGACGATTTCGAGCGCCTGGTGCGCACCGGACTCGCCGCCGACTATACCTACGAAATCGTCTATGGCATCTCGCGCAACACCCGCGCCTGGTGGGACAATTCCAATGCCTACCGGCTGGGCTACAACCCGCAGGACAATGCGGAAGCCTTCGCCCCCAGATTGACCGGGGTCGGGGTCGGCAATCCGCTGCATGATCCTTTCATCGGCGGTGGCTACGTTAGCCCGGATTTCGAGGCTGATCCTTGGAAGATTCCGTAGCGTCGCGTCACCGACGGCTTGATGCCGTGCGCGGTATCCAACATTCGGCGGCGGAGCCGGATACCACGACGCAGACAGGGCGGAAACCGAAACGGGAGGTTGGGATGAACGAGACGGCGAAGTCCCTGGGGCCGGTCAGCGGAACCCAGAGCCGCACCGGCGATCTGGTCCGCATGCTTTCCGAGGATATCCGCTCAGGCCGCATCAGGCCGGGAGAGAAACTGCCGACCGAACAGGAAATCGTCAGAATGACCGGCGTCAGCCGAACCGTTGTGCGCGAAGCGGTCGCGGCACTGCGGGCGGAAGGGCTGGTGGTCACACGCCAGGGCGTCGGCGCCTTCGTCACGGCGGCGCCGGGCCAGGGCATGTTCAAGATCAGCGCGGAGGAAGCCGGATCGCTCGAGCGCGTCCTGCAGATCCTGGAACTGCGCATCGGCATGGAAGTCGAGGCGGCCGGACTCGCTGCCGAACGCGCCGACAGGGAGGCTGTCGCCCGCATCGCCGGCCATCAGGCCGAGTTCAACGCCGGCGCACAGAACGGCGACATCGTCATCGGCGCCGACTATGGCTTTCATCGCGCGGTCAGCGAGGCCACGCGAAACCCCTACTTTCCGCGCATCCTGAACTCGCTCGGCCAGATCCTCATTCCGCGTGGCAACGTGCCTTCGAGCCTGCCAACGAAGGAGGAGCGGCGCAGCTACCTGATGCGTATCGCCGGGGAGCACGAGGCAATTCTCGCCGCGATTCGCAAGCGCGATGTCGAAGGCGCGCGCTCAGCCATGCGTCACCATCTCGTCGCTTCCCGAGAACGCTACCAGCTGCTCGCCGAAAAGTCCTGACCGGAGCCGGGGGCACTTGAACGAGCGCTGCGAGCCTCAAAAGAGGCTGCCCTGGCCGCCCGACGGCGCCGCCGGCTGTTTGGCGCGGGACTTTGGCCGCGCGCCCTCGCCAGCGGTCGTCGCCACCTCCCCGTCCGCGAATTCGATGCGCAGAGCCATGCCCTCGCTGACCGCCGCCGCGTGCCGCACTGCCTTGCCATCGCCGTCGCGCACCAGGGCAAAGCCGCGCGCCAGCACCTGACGATAGCCGAGCGAGCCCAGCAGTGAGTCCAGCCGGTGCAGCCTGGCGGCGCGATCGGCCTGTCGCATGCCCAATGCTCTCGGAAGCCGCTCCGCCAGCGCCACAAGCCGCTCGCGCCGGCGCAGCATGTCACGCCGTTCGCCGGCCAAACGTGCGGCAAAGGCGACGGCCAGGCTCTTACCAACCGCATCAAGCCGCTGCCGGCGCAGTTCCGTCCTTCGCGCCAGTGATCGTTCGAGCAGCGCGCCAAGGCCGCTGATTCGCTCGGCGAACCGGGCGAGTCTGGCCTGCGGCGCCTGGGCCGCCAGCCGGCGCGCCAGAACGCCGATCAGGCCATTGCGCCGCTCTACTCCGGAACGCACCGCACCGGAAAGCTTGAGCGAGGTCACGTCCAGCCGCTGGCGCGGTCCGGCCAGCAGGGCTTCGGGACCCGGCAGC
>DAOMXN010000167.1:0-5820 GCA_035437025.1 Beijerinckiaceae bacterium
CGGAGTGCGCCGGCTGGGTCGGCGGCGCATGGCGCGGCGCGGCGCCGGTCCGTCCGGTGACCAGGAATTCGATGAAGCCGCCGCCAAGATTGGCGTTCTGCGCCTGGCTCGGCGCAATCATCAGGGGAAAGACAATCGCCAGGGCACTGGCGAGGTAAAGGGTGTGACGCAGGCTAGGGGACATGACGCAACTCTCGTTCCGGCTGGCATCCGGGGCGCGGATGCGGGTGAACCGGAGAACGAGCTAAGAGCGCAAACAGATCAGAAAGGTTAATCGTGCAGCTTGCTTTAATGAATTGATATTATATTTACCATGAAAATCGAGTTATTGTAATTGATAGCCTAAAGTGCATAGTAAAGGATGCATTTCTTGTTAAGGATAACGATTTGTTACAGGGTCCCGCAGAGCGGTTCGGCCCTGCGGTCCAGACCTCGCTCTAGCGCCGGAGCCGAGCGATGAGGAGGGTGCGCAGCCCGCCGATGTTCAGCGCCAGCGCCAGCAGTCCATAGGCCGCGCCGCCGGCCAGGGCCGTGAGCGTCAGTGTGAAGGCCCCGGGCTCCAGCGCGCGCGCTGGCAGCGCCGCGGCGCTCATCAGCGCTGTTGCGGCCACCACCTTGCCAAGGTCGAGCCAGGGAACGTCGATCGGTGCGGTCCGCCAGGCGATCACCACCATCAGCAGGCCGCCGACAACGAAGCCCGAGCTTGTCGCCAGCGCGCCGTGACGGCCATCCGTTCCGGGCCAGAGGTAGAGCACGGCGGCCGCCACGGCGATGTTGGCGAGCGCCGCCAGCAGCATCGGCCAGGTCTTCCGGGCGATCTGGAACTGCGGGTTGATGGCGTAGAAGACCAGGCTGACCGCGAACAGGCCGGGCAGCAGATACAGGGTGTAGGCATCGAAGGCGGCCCGATAGCTTTCCGCCACGAACAGCGCCTCGAAGCTCGGCAGGATCAGCCAGTAGCCGACGCAGGCCGGCGCCAGGATGCCCGTGACGATCAGCAGGTTGCGACTGAGTTGCGCCGTGGCCGCCTCGCGGCTTTCCTCGCTCTCGGCCCGCACGGCGAGCTGGAACAGCAGGATGTCGAGCGCCGATCCGACGGTGGTGGTCAGCTTCAGGCCGATGTCGAGCGCGAGCGAGTAACGTCCGCTTTCCGCCAGCCCGTAGTGAAATGCCACGCCTGATCGCGTCATGAACATGTTGAGCTGGTAGATCAGCGAGGACACGATCATCGGACCGGCATAGATCGCGAACTGCCGGACCAGCAGGCGGTCGAAGCGGCCGGGGGCGTGCCCTTCGCGAAAGGCGCGCGCCGTCACCAGGGCGCCGGCGACGGAACTGACGCAGAGTCCGGCGACGACCACATCGGCCCGCTTCAGCCAGAAGGCGCCGCCGATCATCAGCAGCAGCGCCAGCAGGTTCTTGGCGATCACCATCATCGCATAGCGGCGATTGTCGAACTGCGCGCGCGCGATGGCGCAGCGAAAGTCGAACAGGCCGCCGGCCATGCCGGTCAGGGGCGCGAGCGCCGCGACCGTCGCCGCGACGCCGAACGCGCCATCGGTGATATACAGGACGATCGCCAGCACGCTCAGGGCGATGGAGAGCACGCCGGTGCCGAGGCTGAGCGTTGTATAGAGGTTCGGGTCGGCCTCGGCCTGCCTCTTGCCGAAAAAGCGGTTCGCCGACAGGCGCAGCCACTCGAACAGCAGGGTCTGGAGCACCGCGCCGCCGGCGACGATCAGGGCATAGACGCCGAACTGCTCGGCGCCGAGAAACCACGCGACGCCGAGGCCAAGAGCGAAATTGGCGATGGCGTTGACGCTGAAGGTGATGATCGCAAGCATGGCCGGTCCCGCGCCTGCCATAGCCTATCCGCGATAAAGAACGCTTAAGCGGCGGAAATTCAGACCGCCTTGCGTGCCGGCGCGCCTGTGTCTAAGCGGGTACTCTGACCTGATCCGGAACCCCCGTGCGCGCCAAACCGATCCTGCTGGCCCTCGCCGCCATCGGCCTGTTTGCCGTGATGAACGTGCTGATCAAGCATCTGTCGTTCTACTACGACACGCTGCAGGTGGCCTTCGTGCGCTATCTCAGCGCCGGGCTTGTCGCGCTGCTCTGGGTCTGGCGTATGCGTCCCGGCTGGCCCGCCATCGACGTAGTCGAGGGCAACGTGCTGCGCGGCGTGCTCAGCCTGGCGACGGGCCTGTCGTTTTTCTACGCGTTGGCCCTGCTGCCCCTGGCCGACGCCATCGCGCTCAGCTTTCTCGCGCCGGTCTTCATGATGATCTTCTCCTCGCTCTTCCTGAAGGAGCGTCCGGGCCTGCTCGGCCTCCTGGCCATCGCGTTCGGCTTCGCCGGCATGCTGGTCATGCTGTGGGGAAAGCTGGAGTCCGACGGGCGGTCGCTGTGGGGCGTCTCCGCCTCGGTCTTCTCGGCCGTCACCTATGCCCTGTCGATGATCCTGCTGCGCAGCCGCGCCCAGCGCGATCCGGTCGCGCTGATCGTTTTCTTCCAGAGCTGGATTCCGGCCCTGCTGATCGCGCCGATGGCCGGGACGGCCTGGGAGCCGCTGGCCTACCAGGACATCGCGCCCTTCGCCGCGCTGGGCGTGCTCGGCGTCACGGCCCATCTGCTGATGGCCACGGCCTATTCCCGGGCTTCGGCCGCGACCCTGGCGCCGATCGAGTACTCCGCGCTGATCTGGGCGGCGCTGCTCGGCTTCTTCATCTTTGCCGAGATGCCGACCTGGCGCACCCTCGCCGGCGCGGCCCTGATCGTCGCGGGGTCGCTGCTGACATCGCGGCGCTGACCGTCAACCGGGGGTTAACCATGCCGGACATGGTGAATCTTTTCCTGCCGTCGGTTCTTGACTCCGAAAACGCGCGCACCTACATCCGCGACGTTAGTAGCACTCCCTGAAGGAGAGTGCTAACAGTCGCGCCTCCGAGAGGGCGACTGTCACAAGGACAAACTGAACCCGTTTCAGTCAAGAGGAAGAGAACCCATGAAGTTTCGTCCGTTGCACGACCGCGTCGTCGTCCGTCGCCTGAACAGCGAGGAAAAGACGAAGGGCGGCATCATCATTCCGGATACCGCCAAGGAGAAGCCGCAGGAGGGCGAGATCATCGCCGTCGGCACCGGCGCCCGCGATGAGAATGGCAAGCTCGTGCCGCTCGATGTCAAGAAGGGCGACAAGGTGCTGTTCGGCAAGTGGTCCGGCACCGAAGTGAAGATCGATGGCGAGGAACTCCTGATCATGAAGGAGTCCGACATCATGGGCGTGATCGGCTGATCGCGCGACAGGCGAATGGCCGCCGGCCGTTCGCATCCTTGTAAACCTCACATCAGGAATTTCAGACAATGGCCGCTAAAGACGTCCGCTTTTCGTCCGATGCTCGCGAGCGCATGCTGCGCGGCGTGGACATTCTCGCCAATGCCGTGAAGGTCACGCTGGGTCCCAAGGGCCGCAATGTGGTGATCGACAAGTCGTTCGGCGCCCCGCGCATCACCAAGGACGGCGTCACCGTCGCCAAGGAGATCGAGCTCGCCGACAAGTTCGAGAACATGGGCGCGCAGATGGTCCGCGAGGTCGCCTCGAAGACCAATGACGTGGCTGGCGACGGCACCACCACCGCCACCGTTCTCGCCCAGGCGATCGTGCGTGAAGGCGCCAAGTACGTGGCCGCCGGCATGAACCCGATGGACCTGAAGCGCGGCATCGACCTCGCCACCGCCGCCGCGGTCGACGACATCAAGAAGCGCTCGAAGAAGGTGAAGGACTCGTCCGAAGTGGCGCAGGTCGGCACCATCTCCGCCAACGGGGACAAGCAGATCGGCGAGATGATCGCCAATGCCATGCAGAAGGTTGGCAACGAGGGCGTCATCACGGTCGAGGAAGCCAAGACCGCCGACACCGACGTCGACATCGTCGAGGGCATGCAGTTCGACCGCGGCTATCTCTCGCCGTACTTCGTCACTAACGCCGAGAAGATGGTGGCCGAGCTGGAAGACGCCTATCTCCTCATTTTCGAGAAGAAGCTCTCCTCGCTGCAGCCGATGCTGCCGATCCTGGAAAGCGTGGTGCAGACCGGCAAGCCGCTGGTCATCATCGCCGAGGACGTCGAGGGCGAGGCTCTGGCCACGCTCGTGGTCAACAAGCTGCGCGGCGGCCTGAAGGTCGCGGCGGTGAAGGCCCCCGGCTTCGGTGATCGCCGCAAGGCCATGCTCGAGGACATCGCAATCCTCACCGGCGGCTCGATGATCGCCGAAGACCTCGGCATCAAGCTCGAGAACGTGTCCCTCAACATGCTCGGCCGCGCCAAGCGGGTCCGCATCGAGAAGGAGAACACCACGATCATCGACGGCGCCGGCAAGAAGAAGGACATCACCGACCGTGTTGCCCAGATCAAGGCGCAGATCGAGGAGACCACCTCGGACTACGACCGCGAGAAGCTCCAGGAGCGTCTGGCGAAGCTGGCGGGCGGCGTCGCGGTGATCCGCGTCGGCGGCGCCACCGAGGTCGAGGTGAAGGAGAAGAAGGACCGCGTGGACGACGCGCTGAACGCCACCCGCGCCGCGGTGGAAGAGGGCATCGTTCCGGGCGGCGGCTGCGCCCTGCTGCGCGCCAAGGCCGCTGTCGAGAAGGTGAAGTCGGAGAACGCCGACATCGCCGCCGGCATCCAGATCGTCCTCAAGGCGCTTGAGGCTCCGATCCGCCAGATCGTCGAGAACGCGGGCTGCGAAGGCTCGATCGTCGTCGGCAAGATCGGCGAGAACAAGTCGGCCACCTTCGGCTTCAACGCCCAGACCGAAGAGTATGTGGACATGATCCAGGCCGGCATCGTCGATCCGGCCAAGGTCGTCCGCACCGCTCTGCAGGACGCGGCTTCGGTCGCCGGCCTGCTCATCACCACCGAGGCGATGGTTGCGGAAGCCCCGAAGAAGGACGCCCCCGCTCCGGCCATGCCGGGCGGCGGCATGGGCGGCATGGACTTCTAAGAGAAGTCCAGGATCGCCCTCTTCACCCAAGTGTTCCGAAACCGGGCAGGCCCGGTTTCGGTGGTGGCATGGACTTCTGATTGAAGTCCGCACATCCTTCCGAGACAAGAAAGGGCGCCGCGAGGCGCCCTTTTTTTGTTCTGCCTTCATCAGCCGGAGCGGATCCGGTGCCGTTGAGCGCGGCGCGCGCTCACCCCATCGGCACCTTGAACCGGGAAAAGCCATTCTGCCCGTCGCCGACATGCGTGACGCCCGGTACGGTCGAAAGCAGGTCCCGGGCCAGCGGGCTCGATTCCAGCACCACATGCTTCGCCGCTGGGAAGGGCGCGAGCTTCCAGTTGCCGTCCGCCTTGGGCGATACGGTTCCCGCCTGCATCAGGTAGCTTGCCACGATGTCGCGGGAATAGTCGGGGGAATCGTAGATGATGTTCTTCGACACCGCCCCCGCGAAGGTTCCCCCGCCGGAAGCGCGATAGTTGTTGGAGACGACGGCGACGGTGTCGTCCGGCTTCACCGGCTGGCCGTTCAGCTTCAGGTTGACGATGCGGTTCGCGCCCTCGGCGATCAGCTTGCCGTCGCCATCGAACTTCGAGGGCTGTGAGACGTCGATCTCGTAGGTCACGCCGTCGATCACATCGAAATTGTAGGGCGGGAAGGCGAGGTTCACGAGCAGCTGCTCGTCGTCACTGGCCTTGAGCTGGTTGAAGATGCCGGCCGAGCGCTCCAGCCAGTCCTTCAATTCGGCGCCGGTGATCTTCACGATCTTCAGCGTGTTGGGAAAGACGTAGATGTCCGCGACATTGCGCACGGCGATGTCGCCCG
>DAOMXN010000168.1:0-5797 GCA_035437025.1 Beijerinckiaceae bacterium
CCCGGTAGGGCACGTGAAGCGCGTCGAAACCTGCGGCCGAGGCGAGATAGGCTCCCGCCACATGCGCCGCGCTGCCGATCCCGCCGGAGCCATAGGAGAGCTTGCCCGGGTTCGCCTTCGCATGGGCCACGAATTCGGCGAAACTCCTGGCAGGCACCGAAGGGTGCACCGCCAGGATGTTCGGCACCGTGGCCACCAGTGCCACGGGCGCGAAGTCCTTCACCGGGTCGTAGGGCAGGTTCGGATAGAGCGAGGGGGTGAAGGCCAGTGTGCCGATATGCCCCATCATGAACGTATGGCCGTCGGGGACGGCCTTGGCGACCGCATTGGCCGCGACAGAGCCGCCCGCGCCCGGCCGGTTCTCGATAAGGATGCTGGCCTTGAGCGGCGCTTCCAGCTTCTGTCCCACGACCCGGGCGAGAATGTCCGTGCTGCCGCCCGGCGCGAAAGGCACGACGAATTTGATGATCTGCGCGGGCCAGGCGGACTGGGCGCGGACCAGCGAGGGCATTGCCACAAGGCCCAGGACAACGCTCCGTCTGCTTGTGCGTGGGCTCATGACGTCCTCCCGGGTTGGGCGCCGCGCGCCTGCGCGGCGGCCACCGCATTGGCGAGGTCCGGATTCATGCCGAGCGCTTCGAGCATTTCGCCCGCCTCGCGCATTTCCGCCGCGCGGCGGACGCCGTGCGTTGCGACCCGCTCGCGCATGTTGAGGGCGAGAGCATGCCAGTCAATTGACGGAAACGTCTCGGCGAGACTGGCGAACACCGGCTCCTTCACGCCCCACGCGTCGCAGGCTGCGGTGCAGTCCACCATCAGGGCCTCGATGCCCTTGATCATGATGCTGCGGCAGAGCTTCATCGCCGATGCCAGACCGTAGTCGACAGCCACCGGGGTGAGGTTCATGCCCAGCCGATTCATCCGCTCGGCCGCCTCGGCGGCATGCGGACCGCCGGCGAGGATTGGCACCGCGAGCCCCGGCTTCAGCACCGGCGCCATGACGGCGCATTCCACGTAGTGCGCCCCTGTGCCGGCGACATGTGCCGCCGCCCGTTGCTTCGTTGACGGGGCGGCCGAATTGACGTCGAGAAACAACTGCCCCGGCGTGAGGTAGCGTGCCGCGTTGGCGGCGACGCTTTCCGCCTCCGAGGCGGTGACGGCTGAAATGACGACTTCGGCGGCGCGAACCGCCGCCTCGGGCGTATCGAACAGCCTGACGCCAATGGCCTGGGCCTTGGCCGCCATGCCCCGGTCCGATCCGGTGCCTACAAGGATGTCATGGGCCGTCAGGAGCGTGCCGTCATGGGTCGAGAGGGCCTTGGCGAAGGTCTGGCCGACCTCGCCGAAGCCGATGAAAGCGATGTGGCGCGTGTTGGGTGCCGACATGACGGGCGCAAGCCTCTCTCAGGGATGAAAGCTATCGCGCGTCGCATTATACGATCAAATGATCGCTTTGCAGGAATTCATGAACAAGTTTCACGAAATGTCGGAAAAGCCCCCCCGCGCGAAACTCGCCTTGAGCGCCGCGATGACGAGTTTTCGCAGTTCTCGCGCAGCGGGCGTCAACGGCGCCCCTTTCCGCGTCACGAGGCCGAGCGTACGCGTGACCAGAGGACCACGGATCGGAATCGCCACAAGGTCCTGCGCTCCGGCAACAGCAATCGAGACGCCGAGCTGCGGCACAATGGCGCCGCCGATCCCGGACCGAACGAGGCTGATCGCGGTCGTGACGCGCTGCACCTCATAGCGCCAGTTGAGTGTTTCGCGGCGGGTGCCGAGGGCGTCGTCGATCAGGATGCGGTTGCCGGTCTCGGCGGAGATGCGGACCAGCGGAACGGCGCCGATCTCCGCCCAGGTGAGCGAGGCATTGGCCGCGATCGGCAGCTTGCGGCTGCACACCAGGACGAAAGGCTCCTTGGCGATCGCCTTCAGGTCGAGATTCCAGCGATTGGCCGCGACGATCGTGATCCCGAATTCCGCCTCGCCCGACTGCACCTTTTCGGCGATGTCGCTGGCCGAACTGTCAAGCAGCTTCACGGCGACATTGGGTCGGCGCAAGGCGAAGTCGGCGATGACTTCGGGCATGCACTGCATGGCGATGGTCGGCAGGCATCCGATCACCACGCGCTCCTGCATGTCAGAAGCCTGGCTCCGCACGTCGTCCAGCGCAGCGTCGAGATCGTCGAACAACCGGCGCGCCCTCGGCAGCAGCGTCGCTCCCGCCTCGGTCAGCGAGACCTGCCGCGTCGTCCGCGTCAGAAGTTCAGCGCCGAGGCTCTCCTCCAGCTTGCGAATCCGATGGCTCAACGCTGTCTGCGACAGGTTGAGATGCGAGGCGGCCGCGTGGAAGCTGCCGCGTTCGGCAATCGCGATGAAGGCTTCCAGTCCCAGCATGTCGATGCGCATGACAGCTCCCGCGAGAGCCAGCGCGGCTCAGCAGCGCAAGCCTATCAAGCGCCGGCGGGCCCCGAAAGCCGGCATCCGCGGTGCAACCGGCATCTACGTGTCCGACTCTGGTCTGGAACCGAAGCGCCCCGTGTGCCCGCAGCGGTCAACGCGCCGAAATCCACTGGACCGCGCCAAAGCATGTCCGTGAGTCAGGATCGGGCTACACAGGAACGATGATGGTGAGCGGGGAGGGGATCGAACCCTCGACCATCTGATTAAAAGTCAGATGCTCTACCACTGAGCTACCCGCCCGCGCCGGTCGGCGGGAGATTCCCCAAGCCAAACGAAACGCGCCCGCTGTCTAGAAGAACGGCGGGCGCGGGTCAATTCGTGACGGCGGCGTGGTTTACAGCGGCGGAATGCGCAGCACCTGGCCCGGGTAGATCTTGTCCGGATGCGTCAGCATCGGCTTGTTGGCCTCGAAGATGCGCTCATGCTCGGCGCCCTTGCCCTTGCCATACATGGCTTCGGCGATCTTCCAGAGGTTGTCGCCCTTGACCACGGTGTACATCCGCGATTCCGGCGCGGACTGCTTGGCGATCAGGGCCGAATCGACCTGCGCGACGCCGATGGTGTTGCCCAGCGCCAGGATGATCTTCTCGGCGTCGGCCTGCGACATGGCGTTGCCCGAGACCTTCACCTTGTCGCCGTCGACGGAGATCGAAAGCCCGTCGGCCTTCAGGCCGTGCTTTTCCACTTCCTTCTTGAGCTCGTCAGCGGTGGCCGCCTTGGCCTCGCTCGCGCCGAACAGTTTCGCGCCAACGCTCTTGGCGAATGAAAACAGACCCATGAGTTCCTCCAGTTCGGGGCTTGCCCCGGTGCCCTCTCGCGTACTCCGCGATGCGACGCCACGCAAGTGCGCGCGCGGATGGCGTCATAGGCAGGCGCGGTGAACCGGGGTTGAATGCGTGGCGGCGCCGGGCAGGCGATCAGGAGGTCGCCGTGCGTTCGCCCTTGCCCGGCGCGAGCCGTGCCAGCATCGCCACCAGCGCGCGGTCCTGGAAGGTGATGGCCTTCTCGCGATTGGAGAGCCAGGCCGCCGCGTCCGCCACGGTTTCCGCGTCGGCGATCTTGGCCTCCGCCACCACATGGTCGCGGTCGATCTCGCCGCGTCGGCGTGGCGCGTGGGCGGGCAGCATCGCCATATGGCGATCGCGCAGCCGTTCATCCCTGTATAGCGCAAGGACGCCGTTGACCTCGTCGAAGTCACCATAATGCGCCTGAAGCGCGTTGGCACGGGTCGCGATGGCAGGGGGGCTGCGTTCTTCCGGCGTCCACAGGATGCCGAGGCGACGCAACGCCAGGCCGAGGCCGACAAGGCCGGTCGCCCAGGAGATCAGGATCGCCAGCACCAGGCCGACCAGCGTCGGCGACATCCACAGGAACAGCGAGGGGGAGATCAGCCAGGTGATGATGCCGGCCAGGACGCCGAAGGTCACATGCATCCTGTGTCGCCGCACGATGTCGCGGAGCGGGATGGACCCGTCGTCGCGCCGCTGCGGCTTCCAGCCGGTATCGCCGCCGAACAGGATCTGGAAAACCGCTCCTGACTGGATGATCATCATGATCGGCGCGATCAATGCCGACATGATGATTTCCAGCAGCGCGGAGAGGATCAGCAGGATTCCCCCGCCGTGGGCGCGCCGGT
Organism: Beijerinckiaceae bacterium; assembly: GCA_035437025.1. Classification (GTDB taxonomy): domain Bacteria; phylum Pseudomonadota; class Alphaproteobacteria; order Rhizobiales; family Beijerinckiaceae; genus JAIUNP01. The sequence continues at coordinate 4,097 of DAOMXN010000168.1, forward strand.
CTTCCGGGCGCGTGAGTGCCAGGATCACGCCGAACAGCTTGGGCGCCAGCAGGATGCCCATGGTGACCACGAACAGGTTGAGCGCGCGCTCCGCGTCGAACCGAGGCCAGGCCGGGAACAGCGAGAATTCGGAGGTGAAGTATTCCGGACGGATGAAGAACGCCTGCAACACCAGCACGATGCCGACGGCAAGCTGCATCAGCCAGAACGGCGAGGCGAGATAGGACACGATGCCGGTCAGAAAATGGTGCCGGGTCGCGGGTACGAACCCACGCGCGAACAGGATGCGCGAGTGTTGCAGGTTGCCCTGGCACCAGCGCCGGTCTCGCGCTGCCAGGTCGATCAGCGAGGGCGGGCTTTCCTCGTACGAGCCGACAAGCCCCGGCACCATGGTGACCTTCCAGCCGGCGCGGCGGATCAGCGCCGCCTCGACGAAGTCGTGGCTGAGGATATGGCCGCCGAACGGCGGCTTGCCCTTCAACTCGGGCATTGCGCAATGATCGGCGAAGGCCCGCGTGCGGATGATCGCGTTGTGCCCCCAATAGTTGCCGTCACTGCCCATCCACAGGCGTAGCCCTTCCGCGATCACCGGGCCGTAGACCCGGGCCGCGAACTGTTGCAGCCGGGCGAACAGCGTGTTGCGGTTGATGATCAGCGGCAGCGTCTGGATGATGCCGGAATCGGGATCGGCCTCCATCAGGCCGGCCAGCGCGACGATGGTGTCGCCGTCGACGAGGCTGTCGGCGTCCAGCACCAGCATGTGTTCGTAGGCGCCACCCCAGCGGCTGACGAAATCGGCGATGTTGCCGGCCTTCCGCCCGGTATTCTTGATCCGGTGCCGGTAGTAGAGCGCGATCTCCGCCGGGAACTTCTCGCGCAGCGCGAAATAGGCCCGCTCTTCGCCGATCCAGGCGTCCGGATCGGTTGTGTCGGACAGGAAGAAAAAGTCGAAATGCTGGCCCAGCCCGGTCGCGGCCACGCCTTCCGCCATCGTCTGCATGGCGGCGAAGACGCGGCTCGGGGCCTCGTTGTAGATCGGCATCACCACGGCGGTGCGGGTCGAGAGCGTCCGGGGAACCGTCAGGCGTCCCGGCCGGCGCAGCAGCAACGACAGGAAGCCCGTGATCGCGCCGGTGAAGGCCAGCGCGATCCACACGAAGTTGATTACGAACAGCGCCAGCAGCACCCACTGCAGGAAGGTCACGCCGCTGCCCGCGTCGACGACCCGTCGCATCTGCCACGCGCCGTAGCCGGTGAGCACGAGACCGCCGCCGAACACGAACAGGCGAACCACCCACGGCGGCGCGAAGGCGTCCCGCGCGACGGGGGCGCGACGTTCGGCCTCGGTCCAGCGCCGGAAATCCTGGACCGGCATGGCCAGGGGCACTTCGTTCGGCATGGCCGGGTGCGTACGCTGGTCGTGCCGACGCCCCTCCTGCATGGGCGTCACGAGGTCCATCGATAGAGCCACGTTTCAGTCAGCGGCGTGTCGCCGTTCTTCAGGTTCAGACGCAACTCGATCAGGCTCTCGTTTCCGGTATCGAGGTCGAAGACGACGCGCGTCACCTTCCCGCCCGCGCCGGGGATGAGGCGGACATTGCTGATGCCGTTGTTCGAGGCCCAGAGATTGGGCACGATCTCCGGCGGCTTCGCTGCGGCCAGCTTGTCGCCGGCGAAATCCACGACGAAGCGACGACGGCG
>DAOMXN010000169.1:0-5785 GCA_035437025.1 Beijerinckiaceae bacterium
CGCCGCCGCGACGATTTCCGCCACCTCGTGCGGCAGCGTGCCGCCGTTGGTGTCGCACAGCACCACCCAGCGCGCGCCGGCCTCGAACGCCGTGCGGGCGCAGGCGAGCGCATAGTCCGGATTGGCCTTGTAGCCGTCGAAGAAATGCTCGCAATCGACCATCGGCTCGAAGCCGCGCTCGGCAGCGGCCTTCACGCTGTCGGCGATCGATTCGAGGTTTTCCTCCAGCGTGCAGCCAAGCGCGACGTGCACGTGATAGTCCCACGATTTCGCGACGTAGCAGATCGCGTCCGCCTTCGCGGCCAGCAGCCCGGCCAGACCGGGGTCGTTGGACGCCGAGACGCCGGCGCGCTTGGTCATGCCGAAGGCGGTGAAGCGCGCCCTGGTCTTCGGCGGATCGGCGAAGAACTTCGTGTCCAGCGGGTTGGCGCCGGGATAGCCGCCCTCGATGTAGTCGACGCCAAGCCGGTCCAGCATGGCGGCGACCTGCCGCTTGTCGGCGAGCGAGAAATCGACGCCGGTGGTCTGCGCGCCGTCACGCAGCGTGGTGTCGAAGAGATAGACGCGGTCCTTGCTCATAGCAGCCGGCTTCCTCATGCCCTGCCCTGCGGCGCGAGGCCGCCGACAAGCGTTTTTTCCATCGTGGTGTTGGCGAGCCATTCGCCATCGACCGATACGGTATTGCGCCGCACCGCCACATAGCCACGCGCCGCGAAGAAGGGCTGCCCTGTGTCGCTGGCGTCGGTCGTCAGTTTTTTCGCGCCGCGCGCGGCGGCGAGCTTTTCCAGAGCGTCCATCACCAGCGTCGCGACGCCGCGCCTCGCGAAGTCGGGCCGCGTGAACAGGAATTCTATGTGGGAATTGTCCTTCAGCGTGCCGAACCCGACGATCCCCTCGTCCTCGCTGGCGACGACAAGCGTCAACCCCGCCGCAAGGCGCGCGGCCAGCGCCGCGGCGTCGCTCATGGCGGCCCAGGCGGCGCGCTGGTCCTCGGAGTAATCGTCTTCGGCCAGTTCGAAAATGGCGGCGACGCGCAGATCGTCGCACGCCTCGGCGTCATCCGGCAGGAAGGGGCGAAGCACGGGGCGGGTCATGGGACGTCCCCGGGGGAGCATGCCGGCAAGCGCTCCTGCCCGCGCAGGAAGACCGTTTCGATCACGTCTTCCATATTCCGGTGGACGTCGTCTTTGGTGAACCGCAGGGTGAGAAAGCCATCCATGGCGAAAGCCGCGTCCCGCTTCCGGTCGCTCGCCGCATTCGGCGCAAAGCCATGCTGAATGCCGTCGATCCTCACCGCTTCACCTCCCAGGTGGTGACAGGATTGCCGCTCGCGTCCTTGCCGTCCTTCAGCGCGACGCCGAGGGTGGCAAGTTCGTCGCGCAGGCGGTCGGATTCGGCGAAATTCTTCGCTGCGCGGGCCGCATTGCGGGCGGCAATGAGGGCTTCGACCTGCGCCCTGAGGGCATTGTCGACTGTCGCCGCGACCACGCCGATCCGTGCCGGGTCACCGGAAAAGCCCATCAGGCGCAGCGAAGCCGCGAGCCGGGTGGTGTCCGCGATCCGGTGCAGTTCGGCGATGGCGGACGGCGTATTGAGATCGTCTGCCAGCGCGGCGATGACGTCATCCGACGGTGAGCCGGGCTGGATGCCCGAAACCTTCTCGTAGAGCCGTCGCAGCGTGCCTTCCGCCTCCTCCAGGCCCTTCAGCGTCCAATCGATGGGCTGGCGGTAGTGCGTCTTCAGCATGGCGAAGCGCAGCACCTCGCCCGGCCAGGAGCGGCCGCCGAACGTGTCGGTCGAAAGCAGGTCGTGGATGGTGATGAAGTTGCCGAGCGATTTCGACATCTTCTGGCCTTCCACCTGCAGGAAGCCGTTGTGGAGCCAGTAATTGGCCATCACATCCTTGCCGGAGAAGCAGCAGGACTGGGCGATCTCGTTCTCGTGGTGCGGGAAGATCAGGTCGAGCCCGCCGGCGTGGATGTCGAACACCGCGCCGAGCAGGGCGCCGGACATGGCCGAGCACTCGATATGCCAGCCCGGCCGTCCAAACCCCCAGGGGCTGTCCCAACCCGGCTCTGTCTCGGGGTTGGAGGGCTTCCACAGCACGAAATCCATCGGATCGCGCTTGTAGGGCGCGACCTCGACGCGGGCGCCGGCCACCATGTCGTCCTGCGAGCGGCGGGCCAGACGACCATAGGCGGGCATCGACGGCACATGGAACAGCACGTGGCCTTCCGCCGCATAGGCATGGCCGCGCGCCACCAGTCCCTCGATCAGCCGCACCATGTCGAGCGGCTTGGCCCCGTCGCAGACGTAGTCCGTGGCGCGCGGCTGATGGGTGGGGGAAAGCGTGCCGAGCGCCGCGACATCGGCGAAATACTGGTCCGCCGTGACACGCGTCAGCTCGCGGATCTCCTCGTTGAGGCTGCGCTTCCTGGTCCACCGCTCGAAGGCGCGCTGATTGATCTTGTCGTCGACGTCCGTGATGTTGCGGACATAGGTGACATGGCCGTCGCCGTAGACATGGCGCAGCAGCCGGAACAGCACGTCGAAGACGATGGCCGGGCGCGCGTTGCCGATATGGGCGTAGTCGTAGACCGTCGGGCCGCAGGCATACATGCGCACATTGGCCGGATCGAGCGGAACGAAGTCCTGCTTCGCGCGCGCCAGCGTGTTGTACAGTTTCAGTCTCGCCTGCCCTGTCATGGCGTCCTCACGTCGATGTGAAGCTGGCCTGCCGGCCGGCGGGTCTGTTTTCCTCTGGTGTTTTCGGAGAACGAGACAGCGCTGGCCAGCAGGAAGCTAGCCGCAAATAATCCCGGAAATGATCGCAACCGCGCGCGTCATGAGCGTTTCATGCTGTTTTTGCAGGCTGTCGTCAAGCGGGGGGCGCCACAGACTTATGTTGCAACGCAGCAACGCTCGGTCCGGTTTCGACATGTGCGTTCTTGCACATCGCGGCGTTAGCCTTTTCTTCACTGTTCCCCGGCAGCTTCCCACTGAATCGCCTTCTGGAGAATCCCGATGCTTCGCTTCGCCGCCCTTTCCATCGCCGTCGCCATCTCGGCCTATGGCGTGGTGACCGCGCAGTCGGCGTCGAGCCAGCCGAAACAGAAGGAATTCGTCATCCGCAACGATGACGGCTACGGCACGTCGGACTGCCTCTCCAAGGCCAGCGCCTGCGGCAAGATCGTCGCCGATGCCTGGTGCGAGGCGAAAGGCTTCGGCAAGGCGGTGGCGTTCCGTCCGGTCGAGCCGACCGAGATCACCAACTCGACCGGCCGCTCAAGCCCCGTCGCGGACGCGTTCCTGATCTCCTGCTCGGAATGACCGGCGCGCGGCGCCAGCCCGCCGCTACTTCACGAATTCGGCGCATTTCGGCGGCTCGCCGCTGCCCCAGGGCATGATCGGCACCGTCGAGGTGGAATTCTTCGGGCTGCCGTCGATCAGCTTGTCGGAATAGACGAGATAGACCAGCACGTTGCGCTTGGCGTCGCAGCCGCGCACCACCTGCATGCGCTTGAAGAAAAGCGAACGAGACTGGCGATACACCACATCGCCCTGCGCCATCTTCGACTTGAACTTCACCGGGCCGATCTGGCGACAGGCCAGCGAGATGTCGGAGAGGTGTTCGGCCAGGCCCAGCGCCCCGGTCAGGCCACCGGTTTCCGGCACGGTGAAATGGCAGGCGACGCCCTCCACTTCCGGATCGTCGATGGCGTAGGTCGCCAGCTTGTCGTCCGGCGTCAGCAGCTTGAACACCGTCGATTTCTTGAAGATCAGGTCCGGCTCCTGCGCTGCGGCCGCCGTGGCGACGACGAGCGAGGCGGCGAGAAGGGCGGCGCGGCGCATGGGACACTCCTTTGCGAAACCTGAGCCAGATATGGCCCGCGCCGCGCCGGTTTGAAAGAGGCTGCCTCCCGGTCCGAAGGCCCGACGCCCTATTCCGGCCTGTGACAGACGCAGCAGAGCTTGTTGCCGTCCGGGTCGCGCACATAGGCGCCGTAGTAGTTCGGATGATAGTGCGGGCGCAGTCCCGGACCACCCTCGTCGGTGCCGCCCTGCTCCATCGCGGCCTTGTGGAAAGCATCCACCTCGGACCGCTTCGCCGCATTGAAGGCAATGGTGCCGCCGTTGGCGAAGGTGGCCGGCCCGCCATTCGCCGGCTTGCCGACCCAGAAGCCGGCCTGCGCGTCGCCGGGACGACCGAAACCGTACCAGCCGTATTCCTCAAGATCGTGGGCGAGCGTGATGCCGAGGGCGCCCAGCACCTTTCCATAAAACGCCTTCGCCTTGGCGCCGTCGTTGGTGCCGACCGTGACATGGCTGAACATTCTGTATCCTCCTGTATAGAACATAACAGGAACATGTTGCCCGCCGTCCTGTCAATCCGTGTCAGGAGCGATTCCGGTTGATCACCAACGGCGGATGTTGAAAAGTCCGCAGCTTCTTGATCAGGGAGGCATTGATGAAGCGCAGACAGTTCCTCGCCGCCGGAGCAGGCGGACTAGCGGCCACTGCCATCGCGAAGCCGGCGATCGCGCAGGCGATGCCGGAGGTCCGCTGGCGGCTGACATCGAGCTTTCCGAAGAACCTCGACACGATCTACGGCACGGCCGAAACCTTCGCCCGCTTCATGCGCGAGGCGACCGACGGCAAGTTCCAGATCCAGACCTTCTCCGGCGGCGAGATCGTCCCGCCGCTGCAGGCGCTCGATGCGGTGACCAACGGCTCGGTCGAGCTGGCGCACACCCCGACCTATTTCTACTTCGGCAAGGACCCGACGCTGGCCTTCGGCACCGGCGTGCCGTTCGGCCTCAATGCCCGCCTCCAGCACGCCTGGTGGCATTTCGCCGGCGGCGGCGACATCGTCAACGAGGCCTTGAGGAAATTCAACGCCATCGGCCTGCCCTGCGGCAACTCCGGCACGCAGATGGGCGGCTGGTTCCGCAAGGAGATCAACAGCATCGACGATCTCAAGGGCCTGAAGTTCCGCATCGGCGGCACGGGCGGCATCATCATGCAGAAGCTCGGCGTCGTGCCGCAGCAGATCGCCGCCGGCGACGTCTACCCGGCGCTGGAACGCGGCACGCTCGACGCGGCAGAGTTCGTCGGCCCCTATGACGACGAGAAGCTCGGCTTCGCCAAGGTCGCGCCCTACTACTACTATCCCGGCTGGTGGGAGGGCGGCGCTATGCTGCACCTGTGCATCAACCTGGAAAAGTGGAATTCCCTCACACCGACCTATCAGGCGATCCTGCGGCAGGCGGCCGAGGCCGCCAACAACTGGATGCTCGCCAAGTACGACGCGGTGAATGCCCCGGCGCTGCTGCGGCTCATCCGCGCCGGCGTACAGGTCAAGCCTTTCCCGGTCGCGACCATCGATGCCGCCTACAAGGCGACGCAGGAGATCTTCGCGGACATCGGCTCGAAGAACCCGCTGTTCAAGAAGGCAAACGATTCGATGGTTGCTTTCCGTGGCGAGCAATACCCCTGGTGGGCGGTCGGCGAGTATTCGTACGACGGCTACATGATCCGCGCGGTCCGGAGCTGAATGGCCGGCGGCTTCCGGCCGCCTGCCCCTTCCAATTGCGGCATTAATGGTGCAGTAACCATCCCGGAACACGATGGGGCGATGTGAAGGCCTCAGGTGGAGGACCGGTTGCTGTTGGCCCCGACAACCCAGATGCTGCGCCGCGCACTGTCCTGCGCGGCGCTGGCGTTTGCGGCGCTGGCGGGCATGAATGTCGCGGCCGGCGCGCAGTCCGCCGTCTGTCGCCAGCTT
>DAOMXN010000170.1:0-5766 GCA_035437025.1 Beijerinckiaceae bacterium
TACTGCTGGCGCTTTACTTTGGTATTGTGCGTCCCATGCGCCGCCGTGCCGATGGTGTCGAGCAGCAGCGGCGCAAGATCGAGAGGCACGTCGCCCGGCAGCGGCAGCAGGCATCGTTCCGGCACATTCAGCATCTCGGCATAGCCGCCGGCGCGCTGCCAGCCGATGAGATCGGTTGCGTTGCGGCACAGATGCGTCTGACCCGCGCCACACTCCTCGCAGGTATCGCAAAAGACAGGAATGTACACCGCGACGCGCTGCCCGTGCCGGGCATGCCCGGGCTGATCGACGACGCCGGAGATCTCGTGCCCAGGCGTCACCGGCCAGCCCTGGCGCCACTGCCTCAGTTCGGACCCACACAGGCAGCAGGCCGCCACGCGGACGCGCACCTCGCCGGCCGCCGGTTCGGGCAGCGACTGTGCCTGAAGCTCGATACGGCCATCGCCGGCGAAACGAGCGCCCAGCATGGCTCAGCGCAGCGTGAACAGCGAGATCGCCGGCACGAAGCCGATGATGGCCGAGACGATGATCATGGCGACAACGAAGGGCACGGCCTGCTTCGATATGGCGGTGACCGGCGTGCGCGTCAGTCCGCTCATGACGAACAGGTTGAGGCCGAACGGCGGCGTGATGAAGCCGAGGCCGAGCGTGGTGATCATGAAGACGCAGAAATGGATCGGGTCCATGCCGATCGCCTTGGCCAGCGGCAGCATCAGCGGCCCGAGCACCACGATGTTCGGCCCGGTCTCCATGAAACATCCCGCAATGATCCAGATCACCAGCATGGTCAGGATCACCCCGGTCTTCTGGTCGACGAAGGGGATGGCGTCGGCGAAGGACATCATGGTCGCCACGAATTTCTGCGGCACGTCGACGACCGTCAGCGCCTGCGCGAACAGCAGGGCCACTGCGATGATCGGCAGCACGACGCCGCAAACGCGGGCCGACGCGCCGAGCATGGCGGGAAAGTCGGCAAGCGTGATCCGCTTTTGAACCATGCCGATGAGCAGCGCCACGAAGGCGGCCACCGCCGCGGATTCCGTCGGCGTGAAGATGCCGGAATAAATGCCGCCAAGAATGATGAAGGGAATGAGCAGCGCCCATTTCGCGTCGTTCAGGGCCGCCAGCCAGACCGGGAAAGAGAACTTGCCTGTCGAGATCTCGTAGCCGCGCGCGCGGTTGACGATGGCATTGGTGATCATCACCGCAGCGAGGATCATGACGCCTGGCACAAAGGCGGCCTGGAACAGCGTCGCCGAGGAAATGCCGAGCACCAGGCCGATGATGATGTAGGCGATCGAGGGGGGGATCAGGATGCCGGTGCAGGCGCCGGCGGCGACCAAAGCGCAGGCGTAGGGCTTGGGATAGCCCTTTTCCACCAGCTTGTTCATGGTGATGCGGCCGATGGCGGCCGCATCCGCCGCATCCGACCCGGAGATGCAGGCGAACAGGCCGCAGCCCATGACCGTGGCCGTGCCAAATCCGGAGCGCAGCGAACCGAAGCTGGCTTCCGCGAAATTGAGCAGGCGATAGGCAAGGCCGGAGCGCACCATCACGTCGCCGGTCAGCACGAACAGGGGGATGGCGATCAGCGCAAAACTGTCGACGCCTTCGAACAGCGCCTCGCCGATCAGTTGCAGCGGCATGACGCCGGTCGACCAGAGCAGCGCGGCCGTGGCCAGTCCCAGGGACACCCAGAACGGCATCCCCAGCACGACGAGCACGACGGCAACGAGAATGGAAAGGGTGATCGCCATGGTCAGTCCTCGAACAGCGCCTTGCCCTTGAAGACCGGTTCATTGGCGCGCAACGCCGCGAAATCGTGCTTCAGGCGCTGCAGCGAACGCAGAATGATGAGCGAGAAGCCAATCGGCACAGCCGCTTCCGCCCAGATCTTGGACACGCGCAACACCGGGGTCGCGCCGCCGAACTGCCAGAGCTGCTCGATCGTATGCAGCGAATACCGCAGCGCGATCACGGCAAAGAGGATCGTGCAGACTTCGCCCGCGACATAGATCCAGACATGCAGGCGCTCCGGCAGCATGCCCTGCACGATGTCGAAGCGGATATGGGCCCGTTCCTTCACGGCGAAGGCAGCGCCGATCCAGCCGAGGTAGATGAAGGCGTATTGCGCCGTCTCCTGACTCCAGGCGGCGGAATAGTTCATCAGGAACCGCCGCCCGACATCATGGATGATGACGGCGCAGCAGAAGACGTAGCAGACGAGCATCAGATAGCGCTCGACGTTCTCGTCAAGGTCGTCGATGAGACGCTTCATCGGCCGGCGCTCCCCTTGGTGCGCCGCTCGTCAACGATCACCTGCACAGTGAAGGCGACGATCGCCAAGAAGAAGAACAGGAACTCGCCCGTCTCGCTAAGACGGACAGGCGGCGCGCCGAGCGCGCGCGCGAACTTCGACCAGAGCAGATAGACGAGGTAAAGCACGACCAGGCCTGCGGACAGGCCAAGCCACGGTTTGGCGCGAAGCATGGTCGGCCTCCGATCGGTGGCGGGAGCGGGGCGGCGGACGGGCCGCCCCGAAGTCGACTACATGTCGGTGACGGTGATCGGACCCTTGGTGTTGGCGGCCTTCTTGTACTTCTCGAAATTGTCGAGCGAGCCGGCGAGCTTGACCTTAAACTCGTCCCATTCCTTCTTCTGTTCGCCGCAGGCGTCGACCCATTGCTTGTACTCGGCATCCGACAGGCGATGGAAGGCGCAGCCGTTCGCCTCCATGATGCGCATGCTCTCCTTCCGCGCGCTTTCTATCTGCGCGAAGGTCTCGATCTGGGTCTTGGCCGTCGCGTCATCGAAGGCCTTGCGTTGCGCGTCATTCAGGCTGCGATACCAGCCGGCGTTGGCCGCGAACATCTGTGCGTCCGGCACCGTCTTGACGAAGGTGACGTTGCCCAGGATGTCATGGAAGCCAAAGGTCGCCAGCGCGGTGATCGCCGGGTCCAACGCGTCGGCGACGCCCTGCTTGATCGCTGCGGCGGTCTCGCCCCAGGCGACCACGGTCGGGTTGGCGCCAGCGAGCTTGTAGATCTGCTGAAGCATGGCGGACGGCGGCACGCGCATCTTGATGCCGGACATGTCGGCCGGCGTCTTGATCGGCTTCACGCCCTTGCGGCTGGCGATCGTGCGTGGATCGACGGTGTAGTAGAACATGGGCTTGTAGCCCTTTTCCATCACCTTCGGCGTGATCTCGTCGTTCCAGGCGGCGCTGGTCACGAGATTCGCGAACTTCTGGTTCTCGCCGCACCAGTACGGGATGTTGATCATGTCCACGATCGGCGTGAACGGCGAGAAGTTCGACAGCGAAACGGCACCGCCATGCACCGTGCCGGACTGGATCTTCTGCGCCAAGGCCGCGCCGATGCCGAGCGCTCCGGCCGGGAACAGCTTGACGAAAATCTCGTTCTTGGAAGCCTGTTCGACGTTCTCCTTGAACTTGGCCTGCATCACCGGGTACTTCACCCAGTCCTCGATCTTGTACTCGGTGGCGAAGTTCATCTTCACCTTGGCGGCCGCCTCCTTCGCCGCCTCGTCGCTGGCGGTCTGGGCCACGGCCTGGCTGTCGAACAGATGCCCGCCGAGCGCGCTGGCAACGGCCACGCCGAAACCGTAGCGCGCCGCAACTTTCAGGAACTGCCGCCGCTCCATGGGATCGGTCACATAGTGCTTCATCGTTTTCTCCCTCGCCGCCTGTCGTACCGTCGGGAAATCCCGCCAGGTCGCAGTCATTATGAAAGCGCTTGCAGTTTGTTTCAGAAACGCGGCAACGCGTCAAACGCAAGATTCGCTGCATCGCAACACGACCGTCGAGGCCAAAAGATTTCTTGCAAAATCTTGCATACCGGGCATCGTGGTGGAATGGTTCCGTCCTCCCGTCCCACGCTCGACGATGTGGCGCGCGCCGCGTCGGTTTCCGCCGCGACGGTTTCCCGCGCGATTTCGAGGCCGGACATGGTGAAGTCCGGGACGCTTGCGCGCATCGGCGAAGCGATCCGCTCCCTTGGCTATATCCCCACCGGTCCGGCCCGTGCCCTGGCGTCCGGGCGCAGCGGCACCATCGCCGCCGTCGTTCCGACCCTCGACAACGCCATCTTCTCGCGGGCCCTGCAGGCCATGCAGGGCGTGCTGTCGGCGGAAGGCTACCAACTGCTGGTGGCACCGCATAACTACAGCATGGCGGGCGAGGCGGAGTCGGTGCGCCTGCTGATGTCTCGCGGCATCGACGGGCTGATGCTGGTCGGCGCCGAGCGGGCTCCGGAACTGGTATCGTTGCTCGCGACGACAGGCATACCGGTCCTCTGCACCTGGATTGCCCGCGCCGGAGAGGCCGGCGTGACGGTCGACAACGAGCGCGCCGGCTGGATCGCGGCCGAGCATCTGTTCCAACTCGGGCATCGCCGCATCGGCATGGTCACCGGCTTGCAGGCTTTCAACGATCGCCAGAAGGCCCGCTTGCGCGGGGTGCGGCGCTTCCTTGCGCAAGCGGGTCAGGCCCTGCCGGATTGGCTGGTGTCGCAGCAGCCGACCACGTTGGCCGGCGGGCGCGTCGGCTGTTCGACGCTGCTGGCCCTGTCGCAACCGCCCACGGCGCTGATCGGCGGCATCGACCTCATCGCGCTCGGCTGCGTTATCGAGAGCCAGGCGCGGGGCCTGACGGTACCCGGCGACATCTCGGTCGTCGGCATCGATGATCTCGACATCTCGGCGCACATGGCGCCCGCGCTCACGACGGTTCACATCCCGACAGCAGTGATCGGCGAGGAGGCGGGCCGCATGCTGATCGCGATGATCCGTGATCGTGACTCCGGTGGTTTGATCGATCTCCCGGTCGAACTCGTGGTGCGCCAGACCAGCGGACCGCCGCGCAACGCCCTGCGCTAACGCGTTGCCGGAAGGCCTTGGGCCCGGGCCAGGCCCTGGACTGGCCATCGATCGCGAGACCGCAGCGGCATTCACCCCTGCGTAAGGTTAATTCCAGGCGTTTGCGTCCCGTATACCGCTGCTCAACGCCCTACCCGCCAAATCCGCATGGACGAACCACGGGGAAGGTGCGTGCAGATTCTGACCAGACGCCTGTTCGGCTGTGGCCTGCTGGCATTACCCGTGCTTGGCGCCGGGCAGGCCGGGGCGCGCGTCGCTGAGCCCTTGCCGGCCCTCTACCCCGGCACCATCCTGGTCTCGACAGGGCGCCGCCGGCTCTACTTCGCCCTTCCCAACGGGCAGGCCCTGAGCTACCCCGTCGCGGTCGGCAAGCCCGGCAAGCAATGGTTCGGCCAGCGCATGATCGACGGCAAGCACGTGCGCCCGGCCTGGAGCCCTCCGGACGACGTCAAGCGCGACAATCCGCATCTTCCCGCCGTCATTCCCGGCGGCGCGCCGAACAACCCCATGGGGGAACGGGCATTGACCATCGCGCCGGGTCAATACGCGATTCACGGCACGAACCGGCCCGAATCGATCGGTGCCTGGGCCTCCTACGGCTGCATCAGGATGCACAACCGCGACATCATCGATCTGTTCGATCGCGTCACCGTCGGCGCGCCGATCATCGTCGTGCGCTGAGCGAGGCACACCACGGCGCCCGGCGGCCGCCGGCATAGGGCCGGGCCTGTCCGGAGGCGAGCATCAGCCCGGCCACGTCGCGCCCCTCGCGCGTGAGTAAGCCGGCGAGCACGCGCCCGCCGTACTTGTCGCGGCCAACCTCAACGAGGCTGATGCCGCCCGCCGCAAGGAGCGCCCGCAGCGCATTGC
>DAOMXN010000171.1:0-5728 GCA_035437025.1 Beijerinckiaceae bacterium
CGGTGCCCAGGCGCCGGACGCCATCGCCCTCGGTCCCGGCCTCGCTGTCCGCGCCATCGCCCTGCACGGCCAGAGTCCGCGTGTAGCGGCACTCGGGATAGTTGCCGCAGCCGATGAACGGTCCGGTCTTGCCGAGTTTCAGGGACAGACGGCCATTGCCGCAGCGCGGGCAGGCGCGGCTGTCGCTTCCGTCGGCCTTCTGCGGGAAGAAATGCGGGCCGAGCATGTCGTCGAGCGCCGTCAGGATCTGGCCGGTGCGCAGTTCCCTGGTTCCGCCGATGGCGCCGTTGAAATCCTCCCAGAAGGCGCGCAGCACGGCCTTCCAGTCGATTTCACTGTTCGAAATGCGATCGAGCTGCTCTTCCAGCCCGGCCGTGAAGCTGTACTCGACGTAGCGCGAAAAGAAGCTTTCGAGGAAGGCCGTCAGCAGCCGGCCGGTATCCTCCGGCACGAGGCGCTTCTTCTCCAGCCGGACATAGTCGCGATCCTTGAGCACGGCGATGATCGCGGCATAGGTCGAGGGCCGGCCGATACCGAGTTCTTCCATGCGCTTGACCAGGCTCGCCTCGGTGAAACGCGGCGGTGGCTCGGTCGTGTGCTGGGTCGCTGCGACGGACTTCTTCGCCAGCGGATCGCCGGATTTCATCGCCGGGAGGCGGCGGTTGTCCTCGTCCTCGTCGTCGTCCTTGTCCTCCGTGTAGAGGCCGAGGAAGCCGTCGAAGCGAACGACTTGCCCCGTCGCCCGCAGGTCGAGCCGCCGCGTGCCGACCGCCGCGACGATATCAGCCACCGTGCGCTCCAGTTCCGCCGATTCCATCTGGCTCGCCACCGTGCGCTTCCAGATCAGATCGTAGAGCTTGAACTCGTCCGGCGAGAGGTGTGCCTTCATCTGCTGCGGCGTGCGGAACACGTCGGTCGGACGGATGGCTTCGTGCGCTTCCTGAGCGTTCTTAGCCTTGGTCGTGTATTTGCGCGGCGCGGCCGGCAGGAATTTCGACTGCCAGTTCTTGCCGATATAGGCGCGGACCTGCGCCACCGCCTCCGGGGCCATGTCCACGCCGTCGGTGCGCATGTAGGTGATCAGGCCGACGGTCTCGCCGCCGATATCGGCGCCCTCGTAGAGCTTCTGGGCCACGCGCATGGTGATCTGCGGGCTCATGCCGAGCTTGCGGCTGGCCTCCTGCTGCAGCGTCGAGGTCGTGAACGGTGCGAAGGGGTGGCGTTTCGTCGGCTTCGATTCGACTGAAACGACGGAAAACTTCGCCGTTTCAAGGTCTTCCTTGAATTTCTTCGCGTCGTGCGGATTGCCGATGTCGAGCCGCGCGATCTTCTTGCCGTCCGCGCCGACCAGCCGCGCATCGAAGGCCTCGCCGGCCGGCGTCAGCAGTGTCGCGACGATGGACCAGTAGTCCTGCCGGACGAATTTCTCGATTTCCAGCTCGCGATCGCAGACCAGGCGCAGCGCCACGGACTGCACACGGCCTGCCGAGCGCGCGCCGGGCAGCTTGCGCCAGAGCACGGGGGAGAGCGTGAAACCGACGAGATAATCCAGTGCGCGGCGGGCGAGATAGGCGTCCACCAGCGCCTGATCGATCTCGCGCGGCGCGGCCATCGCGTCCTGCACGGCCTGTTTGGTGATGGCGTTAAAGGTGACGCGCTGGATCGTCTTGCCCTTCAGCACGCGCTTGTTCTTGAGGACTTCCAGAATATGCCAGGAAATCGCCTCGCCCTCGCGATCCGGGTCGGTGGCGAGGATCAGCCGGTCCGCACCCTTCACGGCGGCCGCAATGTCGGACAGCCGCTTGGAGGCCTTCCCGTCCACTTCCCAGGACATGGCGAAGTCGTTGTCGGGCTCGACGGAACCGTCCTTGGCCGGCAGGTCGCGCACATGGCCGAACGAGGCCAGAACCTCAAAATCCTTGCCGAGATATTTGTTGATCGTCTTCGCCTTGGCCGGCGATTCTACGACGACGACGTTCATCTGCGCCCCTTTACCGATGGACCGCGCCAACTACGGGCCGGGGCGTGAGATGTCAAATGGCGCGCCGGAAACCGAAATTTTACGCTTAGTGGCAAGTCTGCACGCCATGATGAATTCGCCCCAGAGGCTTCCTGTGTCCGAGCGACCCAACTTTCGGTTCTTCATCCGCCGCGCTGGTGACCCTGCACCAACATTTCGTGCCCGCTCGGCAAGCAATCCGAGCTACGCTTTTGATTCCGCCGCAGGACGCAACATCGTCCTGTGTTTTTTTGGCTCCACGTCCCATGAGACTGGGCGCAGTGCACTAGAAGCGGTGGCCCGAAATCGCGCGATCTTCGACGACGACCGTCTCGCATTTTTCGGCGTATCCGTAGATCCGGCTGACGAGGCCCAGGGGCGCATCCGAGACGCCTATCCCGGCATCAGATTTTTCCACGACCATGATGGAGCGATTTGCAAGCTCTATGGCGCGCTGCCTGCCCAGCCGGAGGGCGTAAGGAATTTGCCCTTCCGCTGCGTGTGGGTAGTGATAGATCCAACTCTGCGCATCCTGAACGTATTGAATTTTGATCAGACGGGCGAGAACCACGAAGACCTGTTTGCCTATCTGCGAACGCTGCCGCCTCCGGGGCGGCACGCCGGAATTGAGGTGCCAACGCCCATCCTGGTCCTTCCAAACGTTTTCGATGCAGACTTCTGCAAGCACCTGATCGGACTGTACGACACGCATGGCGGTGAAGAGACCGGCTTCATGATCGAACGCGATGGAAAGACCGTCGGCGTGCTCGATCATTCGCACAAGCGCCGCCGTGACTACATGATTGAAGATGACAGCATCATGCAGGAAACTCAGAAATGGGTTCAACGGCGGATAATCCCGGAAATTCTCAAAGTGCACCAGTTCCGGGTGACGCGCATGGAACGCTATATGGTCGGCTGTTATACGGCCGAGGATCGGGGTCATTTCCGCCCCCATCGTGACAATACGACGCGTGGAACGGCACATCGCCGTTTCGCATGCTCGATCGCGTTGAATGACGACTACGATGGTGGAGAAGTCGGCTTTCCAGAATATGGATCGCGCACCTTCAAGGCGCCGGCAGGCGGGGCAGTCGTGTTCTCCTGTTCGTTGTTGCACATGGTTACACCGGTAACGCGCGGTCGTCGCTATGTATTCTTGCCTTTCCTCTACGACGACGCTGCTGCTGAAATTCGCGAACGCAACAACACCTATCTGTCGGAAGAGATTCAGGCCTACGATCCGAACAAGAAGTTCGCAGCCTAAAAGGCTGTCGGCACACCGCCTGCTTATTCGTTGTCGGCCTGGATGGCGTCGATCACGGCGTCCGTGACGCTGCGGGTCGTCGCCTTGCCGCCAAGATCGGGGGTGTGGAGCGCGGGATTGGCGGTGACGCGCTCGATGGCCCGCATCAGCCGGCCGGCGGCGGCAGGTTCGCCTAGGTGCTCCAGCATAATCGAGGCGGACCAGAAGGTGCCGACCGGATTGGCTATGCCCTTGCCCATGATGTCGAAGGCTGAGCCATGGATCGGCTCGAACATCGACGGGAACTTGCGTTCCGGATTGATGTTCGCCGTCGGCGCGATGCCCAGCGATCCGGCAAGTGCCGCCGCCAGATCGGACAGGATGTCAGCATGCAGGTTGGTCGCGACGACCGTGTCGATGCTCCAAGGTTTCAGCGTCATGCGCATGGTCATGGCGTCGACGATCGCCTTGTCCCAGGTCACGTCCGGGAATTCCTGCGCCACCTCGGCGGCGATCTCGTCCCACATCACCATGGCGTAGCGCTGGGCGTTCGACTTGGTGACGACCGTCAGGAGCTTGCGCGGGCGGCTCTGCGCCAGTTTGAAGGCGAAGCGCATGATGCGCGTCACACCCGCGCGGGTCATGATGGACACATCCGTGGCCGCTTCTTCCGGCAGCCCCTGGTGGACGCGTCCGCCGACGCCGGAATACTCCCCCTCGGAGTTCTCACGCACGATCACCCAGTCGAGTTCGGGGCCCGAGACTGCCCGCAGAGGCGAGGTGATCCCCGGAAGGATGCGGGTCGGCCGCACGTTCGCGTACTGGTCGAAAGGCTGGCAGATGGCGAGCCGCAGCCCCCACAGCGTGATGTGATCGGCAATATCAGGATGGCCGGCCGAACCGAACAGGATGGCGTCATGGTTCCGGATCAGCGCGCGGCCATCCTCCGGCATCATGCGGCCATGCTTTTTGTAATAGTCGCCGCCCCAGTCGAAATGATCGAAGCGGAAGGCAAAGCCACCCTCGCGCGCCGCCACGGCCTCAAGCACCTCGACACCGGCCGCAACCACTTCCGTGCCGATTCCGTCGCCGGGAATGGCGGCAATGCGATAGGTCTTCACGTCACGCTCCTGTCGGAAAGTCGGCCAGCCGGTCCGTACGGTGTCAGTTGGCAAGGCCTTTCAGCGCATCGCCCCAGCGTTTCACTTCCGCCGTCAGATGCGCCTTGAGCGCATCGGGCTGCGCGGTTTCCGCCGAGACCGGCGCGGTGCCAAGGCTGGCGAAGCGCTCGACCACCTTCGGGTCCTTCAACGCAGCAAGCAGCGCGGCGGACAGTTTCGCCTTCACGTCCTGCGGCAGGTTCTTCGGCGCCCACATGGCGTGCCAGGCAGAAACCTCAAAGCCTTTCACGCCGCTCGAATCCAGCGTCGGCAGTTCCGGCAGCGATCCGACCGGGGTCTTGGTCGTCACGGCGAAGCCCTTGATCTTCTTGTCCTTGATCTGGTTCGTCGTGTTGGTGGTCTGGTCGCACATGATGTCGAACTGGCCGCCGAGCAGATCGGTCATCGCCGGGCCGGTGCCGCTGTATGCGACGCCGCGAAGCTTGAGACCGAGTTCATGGGTCAGCATGGTCATGCACAAATGCGATGCCGAGCCGATGCCGGCGTGGCCGTAGTTGACCTTGTCCGCATCCGCTTTCATCCAGGCCAGCAACTCGGCCGGTGTGTTCGCGGCGAGCGTCGCGCGCGAGACCAGTGCCATCGGCACATCGGTGATGCGGCCGACATGGTCGAAATCATCGACCACATTGTAGGCGAGTGACTTGTAAAGCGCCGGGGCGGTGGCGTGGGCGATGTGCCAGACCGCGACCGTGTATCCGTCGTTTGCTGCCTTGGCGACACGGCCCATGCCGATGGTGCCGCCAGCCCCTCCGGCATTCTCGACGACCACGTTCTGGCCGAGCGTCTTGCCCATCGCCTCGGCGATGAGGCGCGCCACTGTGTCGGTCGGCCCCCCTGCCGCCGCAGGAACGATCAAGGTGATCGGCCGCGTCGGGAACGCCTGTGCTGCGGCCAGTCCCGGCATAGACGCGAGGGCTGCAACGAGCGCGCCGGCCTTCAGAATATTGCGACGAAACGGCATGATGTCCTCCCCGATGCGGCGCGACTTTTCTGCAATGCCCGCTATCCGGACGATCCTAGCGCTTTGCCTCTTGTCACCTCAATCGCAACAGAATTATATAAAATGTGCATATAATGTCTGACGCGCGATGGACATCACGGAACTTCGCTGCCTCGTCGCCCTTGGTGACGAATTGCATTTCGGCCGTGCCGCCCAGAAGCTGGACATGCTGCCGGCCTCGCTGGGGCGCTACATCCGCCTTCTGGAGGAGGATCTCGGCGTGCGCCTCGTCGCCCGCACCACCCGCAGCGTCGCGCTGACGGCGGCCGGCGTGGAACTGCTGGAAGAGGCGCGCCGCCTTA
>DAOMXN010000172.1:0-5724 GCA_035437025.1 Beijerinckiaceae bacterium
TGGTGGCTTCCTTCCCGGTGGAGAACGCCGACCAGATCATGCTGGTGACCAACGGCGGCCAGCTCATCCGCTGCCCGGTGGACGGCATCCGCGTCGCCGGGCGCGGGACACAGGGCGTCATCGTCTTCAACACCGCCGACAAGGATAAGGTCGTCTCGGTCGAGCGCGTGAGCGACGCGGGCGAGGATGACTCCGGCGAGGACGTGGGCGAGAGCGACGCGTCGGCGAAATAGCGCCGGCGCCGGGAACTCAGCGCTCGGCGAAGGCCTTTTCGATGACGTAGCTCGCGGGCGCGCCGCCGCTGCCTTCGGAAAAGCCGCGTCTTTCAAGCATCGCCTTGAGGTCGATCAGCATCTGCGGTCCACCGCAGATCATCACCCGGTCCTGGGCCGGATCGAGCGGCGGCAGGCCAAGATCGGCAAACAGCTTGCCGGTCTCGATCAGGTCGGTGACGCGGCCCTCGTGGAAGGAGTGCTCGCGCGTGGTGGTCGGATAGTGCAGCAGCTTGCCGCGCGCCACCTCGCCAAGGAACTCGCTCTCCAGCACCGAGGCCACCACCTCGTGGCCGAAGACGGTTTCCGCCGCCAGCCGGCAGCCGTGCACAAGCACCACCGATTCATAGCGGTCGTAGATGTCCGGGTCCTTGATGACGCCGGCGAAGGGGGCAATTCCGGTGCCGGTGGAGAGCAGGTAGAGCCGCTTGCCCGGCAGCAGGCTGGTCTGCACCAGCGTGCCCGTGGGCTTGCGGCCGATCAGCACGGTGTCGCCCGGCTGGACATGCTGGAGCCGCGATGTCAGCGGCCCGTTCGGAACCTTGATAGAGAAGAACGTCAGGGTCTCCTCGTAGTTGGCCGAGGCCATCGAGTAGGCGCGCACCAGCGGCCTGCCGTCGACCTCCAGCCCGATCATGGCGAATTGACCGTTCTCGAAGCGGAAGTGCGGATCGCGTGTCGTCTCGAAACGAAAGAGGCTGTCGGTGTAGTGGTGGACCGACAGCACCGTCTCGCGATTGAAGGCGGCCAGGGCTTTCGATGGCGCGGCGGCCAGCATTGGGGTTGGGGCGGTGTCGAGCATGGTATCCCCTCGGTCGGTCAAACTGCTTGAAACTTCAATCATTGAAACTTCAAGCAATCTGTCAAGCGCCACGCTCTATATGAGCGATCGCTAATTCAACGGAGCGAATAGGGGATGCGGGAGGGGCCGCGCTTTGATTTTTGTCAAAGGAAGGACGGGGTGAACACTCCTGCGGCGTTAGACGCGAAGCTGCCTTTCATGGCCACGCGCCAGACCATGCGAGCCCACGCAGCGCCGACGGCCCTCACAAATCCACCAGGTCCCCTGCGAAGGCCGCGCGTTCCTGAATGAACACAAACCGCGCTTCCGGCTTGTTGCCCATCAGGCGTTCGACGCAATCTGCGGTGTCAGGCTTGGCGTCCGGCGCGATGCGGACCTGCAGCATCGTGCGCTTCTTCTTGTCCATGGTCGTTTCCTTCAACTGCGCCGGCATCATTTCGCCGAGGCCCTTGAAGCGGCCGATCTCCGGTTTCTTGCCCTTGAACACGGTTGCGAGCAGCTGGTCCTTGTGGGCGTCGTCGCGGGCGTAGACCGTCTTGCCGCCGTGGGTGAGGCGGTAGAGCGGCGGCACGGCGAGGTAGAGGTGCCCGTCGTCGATCAGCTTGGGCATCTGCCGGTAGAAGAAGGTGATGAGGAGCGAGGCGATATGCGCCCCGTCCACATCCGCGTCGGTCATGATGACGATCTTGTCGTAGCGAAGGTCGCCTTCCTTGTAGTGCGAGCCAGAGCCGCAGCCGAGCGCAAGCATAAGGTCTGCGAGTTGCTGGTTGGCGGTCAGCTTGTCGCGCGTGGCGTTGGCGACGTTGAGGATCTTGCCGCGCAAGGGCAGCACGGCCTGCGTCGCCCGGTCGCGCGCCTGCTTGGCCGAGCCGCCGGCCGAATCGCCCTCGACGATAAAGAGTTCCGAGCCGTCGGCGGCGGTGGAGGAGCAATCCGCGAGTTTGCCCGGCAGGCGCAGCTTGCGCACGGCGGTCTTGCGCTGCACGTCCTTCTCGGCGCGGCGGCGCAGACGGTCTTCGGCCCGTTCGACGACGAAATCCAGAAGCTTGAGCGCGGCGGCTGGCGCGGCGGCCAGCCAGTGGTCGAAGGCGTCACGCACGGCGGCCTCGACGATCCTGGAGGCTTCCAGCGTCGCCAGCTTATCCTTGGTCTGGCCGACGAACTCCGGCTCGCGGATGAAGACGGAGAGCATCGCGGCGCAGGACACCATGATGTCATCGGTGGTCAGCACAGAGGCGCGCTTGCTCGCCCCGATGCGCTGGGCATGGTCCTTCAGGCCGCGCAACAGCGCGACACGAAGCCCCGCCTCGTGCGTGCCGCCATCAGGAGTGGGAATGGTGTTGCAGTAGGAGTGGACGAAGCCGTCGTCGTAGGTGAACCAGGTGACCGCCCATTCGCAGGCGCCGTGACCGGACTTGTCCACCTTGCCGGCAAAGATGCCATCGGCGGCCAGGTCCTTGCCTTCGATCTCGCGCGTCAGATAGTCCTTAAGCCCGGCCGGAAAGCGGAAGACCGCCGACTCCGGCACGTTGGCGCCTTCCTTGATCAGGGTCGGATCGCATTTCCAGCGGATCTCAACCCCGCCGAACAGATAGGCCTTCGAGCGGGCCATCTTGAATACGCGGCGCGGGTCGAACTTCGCATCCTTGCCGAAAATCTGGTCGTCCGGCTTGAAGCGCACCCGCGTGCCCCGCCGGTTGTGGACGGGGCCCAGATGCTGGAGCGCGCCCTGCGGCACACCCCGTGCGAAGCACATGCGATAGGCTTGCCGGTCGCGCCAGACCTCCACCTCGGTGATCTCCGACAGAGCGTTCACCACCGATATGCCGACGCCGTGCAGGCCGCCTGATGTCTCGTAGGCCTTGGAGTCGAACTTGCCGCCGGCGTGCAGCGTGCACATGATCAGTTCGAGCGCGGACTTGTCCGGAAACTTCTCGTGCGGATCGACGGGAATGCCGCGCCCGTTGTCGGTCACAGCCAGCGAGCCATCGCCAAGAAGCTCGACCTCGATGAAGTTGGCGTGGCCAGCCACCGCCTCGTCCATGGAATTGTCGATCACCTCGGCGAAGAGATGGTGCAGCGCCTTCTCGTCCGTGCCCCCGATGTACATGCCCGGCCGGCGACGCACCGGCTCAAGCCCTTCCAGAACCTGGATGTCGGCGGCGGAATAGCTGCCGGCGGCGGACACTGTCGGCGCGGCGGGCGAGGCGGGGGGCCGGGCGCTGCCTGACTTGCTGGTCGATTTCGCCTTGTTCAGAAGATCGTCCGCCTCGGCCGCCGCGCGCTTGGCTTTGGCCAGCGCCAATTCCGCCCGCGCGCGATCATCGGCCGTCGCCTTGCCAACAAGCGACGAGGCGGCCTTCTCCAGTTCCCCGAACAGATCGCGTGCCGGCCCGGATTTCGACGACATGCCCGCTCTTCCCACAAAGTGATTCGCAAGCGCCAAGTATGCCATGATTGACCGACGCACGGTGTCTTCGTCACCGGGGCTGGACCACGCAGCCTAGGACGCCGCTGACGGGCTTGAACCTACTGGGCAAGGACTTCCGCTGGCACGCCGAAGCGCTCGGACGGGACACGGGAAACAGTCCGGGTTCCGCATCGGACGAGATCGGCCCAGGACTTCGGCGTACTTCAGTCGAAATCGACGTAGATGTCGATGCTGACCGGGTAGGGCGTGGTGCGCTGATTATGGGTGTAGTAGTCCCCCATCGAGTCGATGAGATTGCCCATGCCTTCGCCGGCCATGACCCGGAAATTCTCATGGGCGGACTGCGCATCCTGATGCTGCGCGAGATTGAAGGCGAGATCAGGGGTCATCATCAGGTCGGGCGCCGAGAAATAGGCGGTGCTGAAGGCAGCTTCGGTCTGTTTGGCCTGACCGAGGGTATAGGCGAACCACTCCAGCGGGGTGTCCTTGGCGTCGTCGTGGGTCTTCTTCTGGTCGGCGATGAACTGCTGGGAGAAGCGGTTGGCTTCCGTCGTGGTGCCGAGGTCCATGACGACGCCGATCTTGTCGCGCTTGTCGAAGAGACCGAAGAATGCGCGCTCGCCCTGGTCGTGATCTTTAAGCCAACGCACGGCATCCGGTCCGGTGACGACGGTGCCATCCTTGAGATGCAGACGCACGGTCTGGGCCATGCCTGTTTCGAGGCCGTTGATCACCTGATCCTTGAAGGCGTTCTCGGCCGTGATGACATAGCGCTCGTTGCTCGTCTGCTTCTGCGCGTTGACGGTGTAGCTATGAAAGTAGTTGGTGAATCCGCCGTCCGTGTAGCGCAGGGACACGTTGAGATCGCCGCTCGCGCCGACCGTCGCGCGGGCATCCGCGTTGGTGACCTGGGTGCTGGTGGATGAATCGATCATCGTCACCAGATCCATGGAATACTGTCCCAGGAACTGTGGATTGTTGTTGCCGAGCTTGTGGTTCGGTTCCCAGTAGCCGGTCAGTTGCAGGGCGGCGGCGGCGGTCTTGGTGTCAACCGCCATCGTGCCGTAAGCCGTCGCACCGGGGATCGGCGCGGCCGGGGCCGCGTTGGGGTCCATCGTGTAGCCCTGGTTCATGATCTGGTTGAACAGGGCCTGCCCGCCATTCGCGGTATCGTAGGGATTAAGCTCCACAAAAGTGTAGGTGTCGACGGTATCGCTCTCCTTGTACTGACCGAGCACGCGCACGAAGGCGCCGTTGGCATAAGGATCGAGGCGACGATTGTAGGTGCCATCCTTGTTCATGGAACTGAGCGCCGGGTTCCAGATGCCCCCGATGCCTGCGGCGATCCCCGAGCCGTTGGTATTCCCGTCCATGATGATGACATGCGGCTGCGCCGCGTTCTGCGGATTGTCGACCATCTTGACCGTGAGCTTGCTGCCCTGCGCCCAGGTCGCGTCCAGCTTGAAGTCTGCGCCGGCGCGCCGTCCGGTCTTGTTGGCGAGGACGCGGATTTCCTGTTCCGCCGATTCCGTCGGCCCCGTGAACAGGGTTACCGTATCGCCCGGTTTCATGTTCGCCAGCGTATAGGGGTTGGGCATGGGCTCCTTGCCGGTCATGATCGCCTCGAGGCGCGCCTCGTTCGTGGTGATCGAGAAGCTCTGCGTCATGCCGACGTTGCCCGTGGTGAGCGAGCGGATGTCTCCCTTCACCAAGGGGAGATCGCTAACGACCTCCATTTGCGCGCTGCCAGTGAGTGTAAATGTGCCGGTGCGCATCTCCGTGCCGCTTGCCGAAAGCCAGGACGGGCTGACCGCGACCTCGCCGCGTACCGCGATCCAGGAATGCAGCTTGCCTTTCCAGTCCTGCCCACCGGGGAGCTTCGGCAATGTGTAGAATGATCGTGGCGGCGCGACCGCCCCGTCGGGAGCCGGAAGCGACGTGCCTTTCAGGATGTCGTAGTTCGGGGAGAATACCTTGAGCGCCAGCGACTGGCCGCGATCCGAATTGAACAGTGAGCCGACGTCATGCGGCAGCCAGGATGGCAGGTTGTCGCTGATCGTCTTCTGGGCTGCGTTCGTCCAGCTTGTGACCTCGGTCGTCAACCGCTCCTGGCCGGTTGAGGGACCGATGGAGAAGGGAGGCATTCCGCCTGTCGTACCGGCTGGGGTCACGCCCGGCGCCATCGGCGGATGCCAGCCCGGTGGATTTCCAACGCCTGG
>DAOMXN010000173.1:0-5689 GCA_035437025.1 Beijerinckiaceae bacterium
GGGCGGCCGGAGCGGCCGGGCGCTGCGGGGCCGGCTGCTGCTGCGTCGCCTGAGCGAGGGCTGCGGTGCCGGTGGCGAACAGGATGGCCAGAGCGGCGGCGGTTGTCTTGAATGTCATGTCACACTCTCCTTGAGTGCATGGCCCGGTTGATGGCGGCGTCTCCGGGCGGGAGATGCGCCGCATGCGAATCTGGAGAATACCCCCAAAAAAGGCCCGGGATTGCCGGTCGGCCAGAATCCCGAAAGGCCTCATCGCTAATCTGACAACTAACCTTGCATCTGTGAACCTATTTCGAATGCGCTATTGGGCGGTTGTTCACACTCGCGGCCTGCGCTCAGGGCCTTGCGAGGCCCGTCTGGCCACGAGGGCTGGTTCCGGCCTACAAACGCCGGCAGGAGAAACCCATGAAGCGGCGATTCTACACGCTGGACGTGTTCACCGAGCGCAAGCTGGCCGGCAATCCGCTGGCCGTGGTGCTCGATTGCGAGGGGCTTGACGATGCGTCGATGCAGGCCATCGCGCGGGAGTTCAACCTGTCCGAGACCGTGTTCGTCTCGCCCCCTGCTGATCCGGTGAATACGGCCGCCGTCCGCATTTTCACTCCGGGCGGTGAACTTCCTTTCGCCGGGCACCCGACGGTGGGCACGGGCGTGCTGCTGGCGCAACTCGAAGCGCCGGAGATGGTCGCGGCGTCAGGCGGCATCGTGGTGGCGCTGGAGGAGAAGATCGGCGTCATCAAGGTCGAGGTTTCGGCGCAGAACGGCAGGGTGGCGCGTGGCATCTTCCGGGTGCCAAGGCTGTCCGAGACGGTGCCCTGGACGCCCGACCTGCCGCTTGCCGCTGCTGGTCTTGGCCTCGACCCGCTGGACATCGGGTTTGGGGCCCATGCGCTCAGTTGCTGGACGGCCGGCGTGCCGTTCGTCATGTGTCCAGTGAAAGGACTTGAGGCGATCCGACGTGCGCGCGTCGCGGACATGGATGCCTGGCGCCGGGCTTTCGGATTCAACGGCAAGGGTGCGGTGTTCGTCTACACCTCGGAGACCGAGAACCCGCAGCACCACGTCCATGCCCGCATGTTCTCGCCGATGATGGGCATCCCGGAAGACCCGGCGACCGGTTCGGCCGCAGCGGCCTTCGCAGGGCCGGCGGTGATCTTCGAGAGGCCCGAAGACGGCTGGCACCAGCTGGTCATCGAACAGGGCTATGAAATGGGACGTCCGTCCGAAATCGTGCTCGACGTTGACGTGACGGGATTCCGGCTGTCGGATGCCCGGATCGGCGGGGGCGCCGTCATCGTCTCGCAGGGCGTGCTGGATATCGCATGAGCGCGGATCGCAAACCCATCCGCCAGATCGTCGATCTCGATAGGGTCGACGCCAGCTTCGAAGCCTTCGACTGGGAAGCGCCGCGTCTCCATGCGGAGGCGATTGATGCCTATTGGGAGCAGGCCGTCGCCGCGGCGCCCGCGATCTTCAACGGCACGGTGCTGGTTCAGCACAAGGGCCTTGTCGAGGGCCGCGTGTTCAGGGCCGCCTACAGCCCGACCAGTTACAAGGACTTTCTCGGCTACATGCGGCTGCCGATCCCCGAATCGAACGTGCGCAACGGTTTCGCCATGGCGGCGCTGCGCTCGCGTGACGACGCCTTTCTCCTGGGCCAGATGTCCGCGAACACCGCCAACGGCGGCAAGATCTACTTCGCCGCCGGCACGCCCGACATGGACGACGTGAGGAATGGTCGGGTCGACCTCGACGGCAGCGTGCTGCGCGAAATGTCGGAGGAAACCGGCCTGCGCCTCGAAGAGGTGACAATCGGGGCGGGCTGGACCTGCCTGATCGCCGAAAAGCGCGCGGCGTTCATGCGCGACGTATTCCTCGACCTGCCGGCGAAGGAAGCGCGCGCCCTGATGCTCGGGCGCATGAAGACGCTGCACGAGCAGGAGCTGTCCGACATCGTGATCGTGCGGGCGGGCGATCCGCTGCTTGACGATCCGCGGTTGCCGGTCTTCGTCTCGGAGTACATCCGGCGCTGGTACGCGCGACGCTAGGCGACGTTCGCCGGACCGCTCCTCACCCCGCCGGGTAACCGTGGCGGGCGCGGCTGGCACTGATCGCGGCCCTGGCGCCGGCGTCGTTGCCGGAGGCGCACATCTGCGCGGCAGCGTCGATTTCCTTGGTGATCTTCTCGTAGACCGACTTGTTGACGTGGCCGGTTTCGAGGTCGTTGTTCATGATCGCGCGATAGCGGTTGACCGCTCCCGTGCATCCCGCGCCGTCCGGCATGCGGAAGGTCGAGGGCGTCACGAAGGATGGCTGCGCCGGGGCCTGCGGGGCGGCTGCCTGCTGGGTCGACTGGTTGCATGCGGCCAGAAGCAGCGCGGCGGCGGTCATCGGCAACAGGCGGGTAGCGATGCTCATGAGGGCCTCGTCAAGGTGATGTCTGCAGAACAGATTGAAGATTCCGGATCGCAGGTCAACGGCCCTGCCTAGCCGATGAACGCGCCGATCAGGCGGTTCACCTCATCCGGCTTTTCCCGCATCGGCCAGTGGCTGACGCCGGGCATCTCGACGACTTTCAGGTTCGGGACGTGCTCGCCGAGGCCGGTCAGCAGCCCCGGCAGCAGCGCGGTGTCCGCCATGCCCCACAGCACCAGCGTGGGGGCCGGGACACGGAATTGCGCCGGATCGAGCGTGAGGGCGGCCGGTCCAGGATCATTGGGTAGCGGGGGATACATCGGCGTCGCGCGGTAGTAGTTCAGGCCGCCGGCGACCCCGTCCGGCGTCGACCATGCATCCACGTAGGCCTGCTTTTCCTCGTCATCGAGGGTGCGCAGGTTGCCGCGGCCGAACATCGAGAACAGACGCCGGAAGTTGTCTTCCGTCATCGCCTGCTCCGCCTCCGGACGGCGGAAGAAATTCATGTAGGCCGAGGCCTTCTGCTGGTCCGGATTGTTCACCAGTTCGCGCACGAAGGTCATGGTGTGCGGCGAGTTCATGATGATGAGCTTTTCCACCATGTCCGGGTGCTGGGCGGCGAAATTCCAGATGGCCGCGCCGCCCCAGTCATGCGCGACCAGGATGCAGCGCCGCTCGCCGAGATGCAGGATGAGCTGACGGACGTCTTCGACCAGGATTTTCGCGCGGTAGGCTTCCGGCTCCTTCGGCTTCGAGGTGAGATTGAAGCCGCGCATGTCCAGCGCGACAACGCGATGCGACTTGGAAAAGTGCTTGAGCTGGTCGATCCACACGCGCCAGAAATCCGGGAAGCCGTGCACGAACAGGATCAACGGGCCCTGGCCGGCTTCAACGTAGTGGATGTCGATGCCGTTCAGCCGAACGGTGTTGTGCTTGAGTTCGGTCACGCTGTCCCCTCCGATGCCTGATCGCGCGGCATCATCGGCGGAACCGTCAGCCCTGACAATGGCCTTGTGAGGGATCAGGCCAGTAAGGCGCGCACAACCATCACCGCTCCACCGATCACCACAACGGCGTCAAGCAGCGCCGTCTGGATCTTCAGCGAGAGCCGTTCGAGGATGTGCCTGGCGATGAAGGCGCCGGGAACGGTCGACAGTCCGACAAGCAGGGCGAAGACCAGTAGCGGACCCGGCAGAGCGCCGAGAGCGCCGAACGTTGCAGCCTTCGCAGCGCCGATGACGATGGAAATGGCCGCATCCGTTGCCACGACGGCAGCGCCAGTCAATCCGGAGGCCATCAGGAAGGAGACCAGGATGACGCCGGCGCCTGTGGACCCACCGGTGACAAAGCCATAGATGCCGCCTCCCGCCGCCAGCGCGCGCCCCTGCAAGCGGAAGCCGGCTCGCTTCAACCAATGGCGCAGGGGCACCAGCGCGATCAGCACGCAACCGATGACAATGGCTGCGCCCCGGTTGTCGAGGCGGGTAAACAGTGTCGCCGCCAGCATGGTCATAGGCAGGGCGGCGGGCAGCATCAGGCGAAAGCGGCTCCAGTCGATGGAACGTCGCAGGGCCAGTGCCCGGCTGGCATTCGTGAACAGGGCCGATATGGCGATGACCGGCACGGTTGCCTCGGCACCGATGATCGGCACCAGCGCCAGCGGCAGGAGCAGGCCGGTGCCATATCCGGCGACGCCGCCGATGATTGAGGCGACAAAGGCGGTGGATGCTACCAGCGCGGACTGCGCCAGCGAGACGTCAGACAGTGCGAAGGCCATGCCTCAGGCCCCGGAGCGTCATGAAGACGGCGTGGCGGCGCGCAGGTCGCCGTAGGTTTCGGGCAGCAGGAAGCCCCAGGCGAGAGGATCGTCCGCATGCAGCTCGAACCGGGCGGAACCGCAGTAGGCCGACGTGCCGGAGACGCGCACGCGCACGGCACCGTCGCGCCCTCCGTTCACCGTGGACGCGATCTCCGCGCTGAATGGCACGGGCGTCGGACCGTAGAACTCGCGCTTCACGCCGGGCGCGATGAGGCCGCGCGCGTGGTCGCGCGCCATGCGCGCGGTAACGCCGCTGCCGGTGGGGCTGCGGTCGATCTGGCCATCGGCGAAGATGCAGAGGTTATAGCTTGCCTCGCGCGCCGGGGCGTCGTCGGTGAGGATGGTGCCGTAGAGAAAGCCGAGGTCGCGATCCTCCGGGTGGTCGACACTCAGCTGGGCGCGTCCCGCTTCCGTGATCTGCGTGCCGGCGGCGACAAGGGCGGCGAGCGGGGCGGCATGGAAATCCAGTCCGGCTGCGCGGGCCGGCAAGACGAGATAGTAGGCGCCGCCGTAACACAGGTCTCCTGTCACCGGACCGAAGCCCGGCACATCCACCGTCACGTCGCGGGCGGCGAGAAAGGCGGGCACGCTGACGAAAGCGGATTCCTTCACCTTGCCGTCGACGACCTTCGCGGTGACCTCCACGAGCCCGCAGGGCAGTTCGAGGCCAAAGCGCGTTTCAGGCTCGGAGCGTGGCACGTGACCGCTCTCGACGAGCCACTTGCCGAGTGCGATCGTGGCGTGGCCGCACATGGTGCTGTAGCCCTCGTTGTGCATGAACAGGCAGGCGAAATCCGCGCCCGGCAGGCTCGGCTGCACGGGGATGACGCCATACATTCCGGCATGGCCGCGCGGCTCAAGCATCAGGGCGCGGCGAAAGGCATCGTGGTTGGCGAGCGCATCGCGCCGCTTGTCCAGGATGCTGGCGCCGTTCAGCACGGGATAGCCGCCCGTGACGATGCGCACCGGCTCGCCCGCAGTGTGCATGTCGACGACATCGATATAGCGCACTTTCGAATCCGGCATGGTCCGCTCCTTTGGCCTGCAAGGGTCGCATCCGGCGCGCGGGCGATCAAGGTTCAGGCGAGCACTTGCCTGAGCACCGCCAGCACCGCGACGCCGCCCAGCGCCGCGGCCAGATCGTTGCGTGTCGCACGCATCAGGACGATGGTCACCAGGATCGCCAGTATCTCTGCGGGGCGCCCGCTGGTGGCGGCTGGCGTGGCGATGCCGACCATTACGGCCAGCGGTGTGGCGCGCAGCGCGGCTTCCAGCCTCGGGGTGATGCTCACGAAGCGCATCAGCCAGAAGCCGCCGGCGCGACAGGCGAACGACACGAGCGTGGCACCGGCCAGAAGCAGCCAGAAGTCACTCGGCTGGGTCATGGCGTATCCAGGCGATGAGGCCGCCGGCGATGCCGGCGAGGACCGTGCTCCAGCCGCCCGGCAGCAGGCG
>DAOMXN010000174.1:0-5683 GCA_035437025.1 Beijerinckiaceae bacterium
GGGCGGGAGGATCACGTCACGATTTCTTGTCGTCCTTCTTCACTTCCTTGAAGTCGGCATCGATCACGTCCTCGCCGGCCTTCTTGGCGTCGCGGGCGGCATCGGCCTCGGCGGTCTTCGTCTCCGCGTCCGCCTGAGCCTTGTACATGGCCTCGCCGAGCTTCATCGAGGCCTGCATCAGGTCGTTGGTGCGGGCCTGCAACAGATCGATGTCCTCGCCGCCGAGCGTGTCGCGCAAGGCGGTGATGGCGTTCTCGATCGCCTCCTTGTCGGAGGTCGAGACCTTGTCGCCGTACTCCTTCACGGATTTCTCCGTGGAGTGGATCATCGCCTCGGCCTGGTTCTTGGCCTCGACGAGTTCGCGACGCTTCTTGTCCTCGGCCGCGTTGGCCTCGGCCTCCTTCACCATTTTCTGGATGTCGGCGTCGGACAGGCCGCCCGAAGCCTGAATGCGGATCTGCTGTTCCTTGTTGGTGGCCTTGTCCTTCGCCGTCACCGAAACGATGCCGTTGGCGTCGATGTCGAAGGTCACCTCGATCTGCGGCATGCCGCGCGGTGCCGGCGGTATGCCCATCAGGTCGAACTGGCCGAGCGCCTTGTTATCGGCGGCCATCTCACGTTCGCCCTGGAAGACGCGGATGGTCACCGCCTGCTGGTTATCCTCGGCGGTCGAGAACACCTGGCTCTTCTTGGTCGGGATCGTGGTGTTGCGGTCGATCAGGCGGGTGAAGACGCCACCCAGCGTTTCGATGCCCAGCGAAAGCGGGGTCACGTCGAGCAAGAGCACATCCTTGACGTCGCCCTGAAGCACGCCGGCCTGCACCGCCGCGCCGATGGCGACGACCTCGTCCGGGTTGACGCCCTTGTGCGGTTCCTTGCCGAAGAACTGCTTCACGACCTCCTGCACCTTCGGCATGCGGGTCATGCCGCCGACGAGCACGACCTCGTCGATCTGGCCTGCCGACAGGCCGGCGTCCTTGAGCGCCTTCTTGCAGGGCTCGACGGTGCGCTGGATCAGGTCATCCACGAGCTGCTCGAACTTGGAGCGCGACAACTTGAGGGTCAGGTGCTTCGGGCCGGAGGCATCCGCCGTGATGTACGGCAGGTTGATCTCGGTCTGCGCTGCGGACGACAGTTCGATCTTGGCCTTCTCGGCCGCTTCCTTCAGACGCTGGAGGGCGAGCTTGTCCTTCTTCAGGTCGATGCCCTGCTCCTTCTTGAACTCGTCGGCGAGATACTCGACGAGGCGCATGTCGAAGTCCTCGCCACCGAGGAACGTGTCGCCGTTGGTCGACTTCACTTCGAACACGCCGTCGCCGATCTCGAGGATCGAGACGTCGAAGGTACCGCCGCCCAGGTCATACACCGCGATGGTGCCGGCCTTCTTCTTGTCGAGGCCGTAGGCGAGCGCGGCCGCCGTCGGCTCGTTGATGATGCGCAGCACCTCGAGGCCGGCGATCTTGCCAGCGTCCTTGGTGGCCTGGCGCTGGGCGTCGTTGAAATACGCCGGGACGGTGATGACGGCCTGCGTCACGGGCTGGCCGAGATGCGCCTCGGCCGTCTCCTTCATCTTCATCAGCGTGAAGGCGGAGATCTGCGAGGGGGAATAGGTCTTGCCATCCGCCTCCACCCAGGCATCGCCGTTGCCGGCCTTGGTGATGGCGTAGGGGACGAGACCCTTGTCCTTCTGGGTCATCGGGTCGGCGTAGGTTCGGCCGATCAGACGCTTGATGGCAAAGAACGTGCGCGAAGGATTGGTAACCGCCTGGCGCTTGGCCGGCTGGCCGACCAGGCGCTCGCCCTCGTCGGTGAAGGCGACGATCGACGGCGTGGTGCGCGCGCCTTCCGAATTCTCGATGACCTTGGGCGTCGTGCCTTCCATGACCGCGACGCAGGAGTTGGTGGTGCCGAGGTCGATGCCGATGACCTTACCCATGGGATGATCCCTTCTTCAAAGCGGAAACCCGAACCGGACCCATGTGGCGTCCGGCGTGTGGAGAGGCGACCCGGCATGGGCGTCGGCGGTCTTTTCGGAAAGAGGACCGCCGGAAGCCCGATCCGGCGCGTTGGCCGCGATATAGGGACGCGGATTTTCAGGCGCAAGGGGCGAAGCGACCGCGGAACAATGATCGCGTCGCGCTGAGGGGCTCCGCGCTGGTCTGCGGCGCGGCTCCGCCGCTTGCGTCAGGCCAGGCTGGGCAGGTTCAACCCATGCGTACGGGCGCAATCGACGGCAATGTCGTAGCCCGCATCGGCATGGCGCATGACGCCGGTCGCGGGATCGTTCCAAAGCACGCGCTCGATGCGCTTCGAAGCTTCCGGCGTGCCGTCGCAGACGATGACCATGCCGGAATGCTGGGAAAAGCCCATGCCGACGCCGCCGCCGTGGTGCAGCGACACCCAGGTCGCGCCGGACGCGCAGTTCAGCAGCGCGTTCAGCAGCGGCCAGTCCGACACGGCGTCGGAGCCGTCGCGCATCGCCTCCGTCTCGCGATTTGGTGAAGCCACCGAACCGGAATCGAGGTGATCGCGGCCGATGACGATCGGGGCCTTGAGTTCGCCCTTCGCCACCATCTCGTTGAAGGCGAGACCGAGCCGGTGCCGGTCGCCGAGGCCGACCCAGCATATGCGCGCCGGCAAGCCCTGGAACTTGATGCGCTTCTGCGCCATGTCAAGCCAGTTGTGCAGGTGCTTGTTGTCGGGCAGCAGCTCCTTCACCTTGGCGTCGGTGCGGTAGATGTCCTCCGGATCGCCGGACAGCGCCGCCCAGCGGAACGGCCCCACACCCCGGCAGAACAGCGGCCGGATATAGGCGGGCACGAAACCTGGGAAATCGAAGGCGTCGGCGATGCCCTCTTCCAGCGCCATTTGGCGGATGTTGTTGCCATAGTCGACCGTCGGAACGCCTCGGTGGTGGAAATCGAGCATGGCGCGCACGTGTTCGGCCATGGACTTCTTCGCCGCTGCCGTAACGCCCTTGGGATCGCTGGTCCGCCGCTCTTCCCAGTCCGCCAGCGTCCAGCCCTTCGGTAGGTAACCATTGACCGGGTCATGTGCCGAGGTCTGGTCGGTGACGCAGTCCGGCCTGACGCCGCGCCGCACCAGCTCCGGGAAAACATCGGCGGCGTTGCCAAGCAGCGCGACGGAGAGCGCCTTCTTTTCCTTCGTTGCCTTGGCGATGATGGCGAGCGCGTCGTCGAGGTCCTTTGCCAGCACGTCGACATAGCCCGTGCGCAGGCGGAACTCGATTGACGACGGTCGGCATTCGACCGCAAGGCAGCAGGCCCCGGCCATCACGGCGGCGAGCGGCTGCGCGCCGCCCATGCCGCCAAGGCCGGCGGTGAGGATCCAGCGGCCGGAAAGGTCGCCGTTGTAGTGGCGGCGGCCCATTTCCACAAAGGTTTCGTAGGTACCCTGAACGATGCCCTGCGAGCCGATATAGATCCAGGAGCCGGCCGTCATCTGGCCGTACATCATCAACCCCCTGCGATCCAATTCGTTGAAGTGCTCCCAGGTGGCCCAGCGCGGCACGAGATTGGAATTGGCGATGAGCACGCGCGGCGCGTCCGCATGGGTGCGGAACACGCCGACCGGCTTGCCGGACTGGACAAGCAAGGTCTCGTCCGCCTCCAGCCTGCGCAGGGCTGCTGCTATGCGATCGAAGCTCTCCCAGTCGCGTGCGGCGCGGCCGATGCCACCGTAGACCACGAGCTCGCCCGGCTTTTCCGCGACATCCGGATCGAGGTTGTTCATTAGCATGCGCAGCGGTGCTTCCGTCAGCCAGCTCTTGGCGGAGATGTCGGGTCCGCGCGGAGCACGGATGACGCGGGCGTTGTCGATGCGGGTCATGGGGTCAGTCCTTCGTCTCGGCGAACAGGAGGCAGGCGGAAAGGATGCGGGCGAGGTGGCCGCGCATCGGCGCAGCGAAGGCGGGATCGTAGGGCGCGGGCCAATCGGCTGCCCCGACCGGGCCGGGCGTCTCATGCATGTAGCCGCGGCAGGCGAGTTCCATCTGCACGGCATGCACGCCCCGCTCCGGCGCGCCATAGCAGCGGGTGATGTAGCCGCCCTTGAAGCGGCCGTTCACGACATGGTCAAGGCCGGTTTCGGCACATATCCGGGCGATGACCGTTTGCAGCGTTTCGGCGCAGGCCGCCCCGCTGTTGGTGCCGATGTTGAACTGCGGCAGGTCGCCCTCGAACAGGCGCGGAATGCGCGAGCGGATGGAATGGCAATCGTAGAGCACGAGCCGCTCATGCCGGGTCCGAAGCCGCGCGATCTCGCCCGCCAGCACCGCATGGTAGGGATCGAACCACCGCGCGCGCCGCGCGGCGATCTCCGCCCCATCCGGGGCGTGGCCGTCGCGATACAGCGACTCACCATCGAAGGTCGTGCTGGGGCAAAGTTCTGTCGTTGCCTGGCCCGGGTAGAGCGAAACACCGGAGGGATCGCGGTTGACGTCGATGACCGTGCGCGACACCGCCGTGTGAACAACCGTCGCGTCTAGATCGGCAGCGAAGTCATAGAGCCGGTCGATCCACCAGTCGGCGTCCTTGCGCGCGAGCCACGGCGACACCAGCCGCGCCTCGATATCCGGCGGGATGCTGGTTCCGGTGTGTGGAAGGCTGACAATCAGCGGCGCCTGCCCGCGCCGCACGGTGAGCCAGTCGGGGATCGCGCTCATGCATCCGCTCCCAGTTTCGGGAAGATATCCTCGCCGGCCGTGCGGACCAGATCGCCGCGACGCACCAGCGCCAGCGCGGCTTCGATATCCGGGTGGAAATGACGGTCATCATCGAGGTGATCGACATGGGCGCGCAGCACCATGCGCACCGCTTCCAGCCGGTGGCTGGAGCGCAGGGGCGCGTGAAAGTCGCAGGCCTGCGCCGCCGCCAGCAGCTCGATCGCCACGATGGCCCTGGCATTTTCCACCATTCGTGCCAACCGGCGCGCGCCATGCGCCGCCATGGAGACATGGTCCTCCTGATTGGCGGAGGTCGGAATGGAATCGACGCTCGCCGGGAAGGCCATCTGCCGATTCTCGGCGACCAGCGCCGCCGCCGTGACCTGCGGAATCATGAAGCCGGAATTCAGACCCGGCTTCGGCGTCAGGAAGGCCGGAAGCCCAGAGAGCGCCGGATCGACCAGCATGGCGATGCGCCGTTCCGACAGTGAACCGATCTCGCAGACCGCCATGGCGATCATGTCGGCGGCAAAGGCCACCGGCTCGGCGTGGAAATTACCCCCGGACAGGGCTTCGCCGGTGTCTGACAGGATCAGCGGATTGTCGGAAACGCCATTCGCCTCGGTGGCGAGTGTTTCGGCGGCCTGCCGCAGCAGGTCGAGCACGGCGCCCATTACCTGCGGCTGGCAGCGCAGGCAGTACGGATCCTGCACACGCTCGTCACCGACAAGATGCGAGGCGCGGATGGCGGAGCCGGCCATGAGGGCGCGCAGCGTCGCGGCCGTCTCCATCTGGCCGCGATGGCGGCGCAACAGATGGATACGCGGATCAAACGGCGCATCGGACCCCCGCGCCGCGTCGGTGGACAGGGCGCCGGCCACCAGCGCAGTGCGGAACAGGTCCTCGGCGGCGAAAAGGCCCGCGAGCGCGTTGGCGGTCGAAAACTGCGTGCCGTTGAGCAGCGCAAGGCCTTCCTTCGGGCCAAGCTCAAGGGGCCTC
>DAOMXN010000175.1:0-5651 GCA_035437025.1 Beijerinckiaceae bacterium
GTCTTCGTCGTCATGGAGGGAACTCCCTTGGGACGATGGGAAGGAGTGCCCCGGCGCCAGGTCAAGTCCGACGCGCCGGGCGCCGCGCCGCCCATCACGGCGCTTGCCGGGGGCTTATGCTCATTTTGAGTTGAATTGGACATGAACGCCGGATGCAGGAAGGCGGCAGTCGTGCGTAGGGAGCAGGGAAAGGGCGCATCGGTGTCATTCCGGGGCGCTTCGCGGAAGCGCGCCCGGAATCCATCTCTTTGCGACCGACCGGAACGATGGATTCCGGACTTGGCTTCGCCAATCCGAAAATGACAGCTTCGGCTGCCGACCGCCGATCAGCCTCAGACGAACTGGCTGAGGCCCGGAACGGCGCCGACGATGGCGCCCATCGCATCCTCGCCCGCCGTTTCGCGGCCGATGGCGAACAGCTCCTTGGAAACGGTCTGGATCTGGCCCATGGAGAGGCCGGCGCCCATCAGCTGGCCGCCCAGCGCCATGATCCCGCCGCCGGGCATCATGCCCATGAGGCCTCCCATCATGCCGCCGCCCCCGCCACCATGCTCGGCGGCGAGCTCCGCCGCGCCGGGCGTGGCGTTGAGCAGGGCCTCGGACTCGGCCGGCGCTTCCTTCTTCAGGAAGGCGAAGATGATGCCGACCGCCTTCCTGGCGGTCTCTGTGTCGATCCCGGCGGCGTCGGCGATGCGCTGGAGGAATGCTTCCATGGGGACAGTCCTTTTCTGGCGGAGGATTCCGATGGAGCAGTGCTAGCACACCTTGGCCGGCCCCCTGCAATGCTATTGGCGCTGGCGCGACGCTTTGCCTATATAGGCGGCGCGCCGGCTTTCGCGCGCCTTTCTTCAGGACCCGAGCATCGACGATGGCGAATACGATCCAGATCCCAGACGGCACCATTCTCATCGGCAAGAGCTCGAAGCCGGAGGTCCTGACGCTCAAGCTCGCCAATCGCCACGGGCTGATCACGGGTGCCACCGGCACGGGCAAGACCGTGACGCTGCAGACGCTGGCCGAGGCTTTCGCGGAGGAAGGCGTTCCCGTCTTCGCCGCCGACATCAAGGGCGATCTCTCCGGCATCGCGGCCGAGGGCAGGGGCGAGCCGCATTTCGTCAAGCGTTGCCAGGAAATGGGCCTGGACTACCACGCGCAGAAGTTCTCCGTGGTGTTCTGGGACCTCTTCGGCGAGCAGGGCCATCCGATCCGCACCACGGTTTCGGAAATGGGGCCGCTGCTGCTCTCGCGCCTGCTCCAGCTCAACGAGGTGCAGGAAGGCGTCCTGAACATCCTGTTCAAATACGCCGACGAGCACAAGCTGCTGCTGCTGGACCTGAAAGACCTGCGCGCCATGCTGGCCGAGTTCGGCTCCAACAAGGAATTGCAGCAGGAACTTCAGGCGACCTACGGCAACATCTCGCCCCAGTCGGTCGGCGCAATCCAGCGCCAGCTGCTGGTGCTGGAGAACCAGGGCGGCGCGAAATTCTTCGGCGAGCCGGCCCTCGACATCCGCGATTTCCTGAAGACCGACCGCGACCGGCGCGGTGTCATCAACATCCTCGCCGCCGACAAGCTGATGAACTCCCCGCAGCTTTACGCCACCTTCCTGCTCTGGCTGCTGTCGGAACTGTTCCAGGAACTGCCGGAGGTCGGCGATCTCGAGAAACCGAAGCTCGTCTTCTTTTTCGATGAAGCGCATCTGCTGTTCACCGATGCACCCAAGGCCCTGCTCACCTCGATCGAGCAGGTGGTGCGCCTGATCCGCTCCAAGGGCGTCGGCGTCTATTTCGTCACGCAGAACCCGCTCGATGTGCCGGAGACGGTGCTGGCGCAGCTTGGCAACCGCGTGCAGCACGCGCTCCGCGCCTTCACCCCGCGTGACCAGAAGGCGGTGAAGGCCGCCGCCGAGACCTTCCGCCAGAACCCGAAGTTCAGGACCGACGAGGCGATCACGCAGCTCGCGGTTGGCGAGGCGCTGGTCTCGATGCTGGAAGGCAAGGGCACGCCCTCGATGGTGGAGCGCACCTACATCAAGCCGCCGTCCGCGCGCGTCGGACCGGTGACGCCGGAAGAGCGGCAGGCCGTCATCAACAAGAGCCCGATGAAGGGCGCCTATGACGAGACCATCGATAACGAAAGCGCCTTCGAACTGCTGAAGAAGCGGGCCGAGGCCGCCGCCGGCCCCACCCAGGGCGGTGTCATCGGCACGATCAACGACATGCTGGGCGGCGTGCTCGGCGGCGGAACCACGGCCAAGGGCAAGAAAGCCCCGCCTTCGATCATCGAGAAGGCCGCGACTTCCGCCATGCGCTCCGCCGCGTCCTCGGTGGGCCGGCAGGTGGCCAATGCCATCGTGCGCGGCGTGCTGGGCAGCTTGCTGAAGGGCGGGAGGTAGGCGCGAACATGATCTTGGGCGCCGCCATGCAGGCTGTCGTTCCAGCTCGCGTGAGGGGATTGCTCTGGTGTTGATCCTGCTCGATCGAATTCCGGTCTGGATGGTGCTGTTCGCCATCGTATCCCTCGGTCTTGCTCCTTTCACGCCCGAGCCGCACATTGTCGAAAAGCTGAAGATGCTCGCTGCCGGAACTCTCACGCGGCCAATCGATGTATTCGACCTGGCGTTTCACGCCCTGCCCTGGGTCGTCGGCTGCGCCAAGGTCATGCGGTTCGTCGTTTCCCGGCAGCGTCAGGGCGGCAACTCGTAAGGATCAGCGGCCTTTGCGTACTCCTGCCCGGGGCAGAGGCGCTGGACGTGAGCCTCGACCGGGTACAGTCAGGATGTGATCGCGAGTGGGTTGCGCCTGTTGCCCAATGGCTTAGGCTCCACGGAATATTGCCCTCCCGGAGCTTTCCATGCCGTCGCCAGACAAAGTTCTCGCCGCCGTCGACTCCAACCTCCAGCCCGCGCTCGACCGGCTGTTCGCGCTCTTGCGCATTCCCTCGATCTCGACCGATCCGGCCTATGCGAAACACTGTGCCGAGGCGGCGGAGTGGCATGCGAAGGATTTGAAATCTCTGGGCTTCAAGGCCGAGGTGCGCAAGACGGCAGGACATCCCGTCGTGCTGGGGCATCGCCCGAAGAAAGGCGCGCCGCATGTGCTGTTCTACGGCCACTATGACGTGCAGCCGGTCGATCCCCTGAACCTCTGGCACAACCCGCCCTTCGAACCGAAGGTCGTCGAGATCGAGAAGGGCCGGAAAGCCATCGTCGCGCGCGGCGCCTGCGACGACAAGGGCCAGGTCATGACCTTCATCGAGGCCTGCCGCGCCTGGATAACGGCGACCGGAGACCTTCCCATCGGCGTCACGGTGCTGCTGGAGGGCGAGGAGGAGTGCGGTTCGCCCTCGCTGCCGGCCTTCGTCAAGGCGAACGCGAAGGAACTGAAGGCGGATTTCGGCCTCGTCTGCGACACCGGCATGTGGGACGCGAAGACCCCGGCGGTCACGTCCACCCTGCGTGGCATGGTCTATGAGGAATTCGTGGTGCGCGCGGCGAACCGCGACCTGCATTCCGGCGTCTATGGCGGCGCGGCGCTGAACCCGAACCATGTGGTGGCGGAAATCTGCGGCTCCTTCCACGGCAAGAACGGGCGCATCCGCATTCCCGGGTTCTACAAGGGGGTGAAGGCGCCCTCCGAGAAACAGTTGCAGCAATGGAAGAGCCTCAAGCTGACAGAGAAGGCGTTTCTCGGCCCCGTCGGCCTGAAAAGCACCATCGGCGAAGACGACCGCATGCTGATAGAGCACATCCAGTCGCGCCCGACCTGCGACGTCAACGGTATCTGGGGCGGTTATGCCGGCGCGGGATCGAAGACGGTGATCCCGGCCGAAGCCGGGGCCAAAGTCTCGTTCCGCCTCGTCGCCGGGCAGGACCCGGATGCGATCCGCAAGGCGTTCCGCGCCTATGTGAAGGATCGCGTGCCAAAGCAGGCGAGCGTCGAGTTCAGGAGCTATGTCGGCTCGTCGGCAGTGGCATTCGATACGACATCAGCGCCCTTCGATGCGGCGCGGGCCGCCTTGAGGGAGGAATGGGGCAAGGCCGCGGTCACCATCGGCCTTGGCGGCTCGATCCCGATCATGCATGAGTTCAGGCATGTGCTGGGACTCGACTGCGTGCTGGTCGGCTTCGCGCTGGAAGATGACCGCGTGCATTCGCCGAACGAGAAATATGACCTTGCGGCGTTTCACAAGGGCATGCGCAGCTGGGCGCGGATCATCGGGAAGCTCGGCGGCTGACTCGCCGCGTTCGTTCGCGAACGGCGCAACGTCCGCCATGATCGTTCATGGAGGCCCAGTCGCCGACTGGCGGGCGTCTCAGCCCCTCGGCCGCAACCCGACATAGACAGGCGTGCACCGCGAGTAGGCCGGGGCGCCGGGGTAGCGGCTGGCGTGCCTGGCGGCCCAGGCGGTACAGGCCGCTTCCGTGACGAAGCACCCCTGGAAGGTGCGGTAGTCCATCATGGTGCCGTCACCCCAGCGATGTCCGGTCGTGCGCCCGCCCAGCACCGTCCCCACGAACAGGCTGGACTGGCCCGTCGCTCGGCTGATGGCGTGGCAGTTCGGTCCGAAGGTCACGGTCGGCCCCGGCATTGGGCGCGCCTCGGCGGTGCCAGCGGCGGCGCAGACGGCGAGCACCAGAGCAATCGATTTCGCGCGCATGTTCGAATCATTTCGGTGGCGAGGAACTCGTTTTCTACTAGGCTTTCGTGTGCAAAGTTGAAAGCGGTCGCTTGCGCCTCTGGTGCCGCGGGTATGATCGATATCAATAGCGTCGGCGCTCCGTTCCTTTATATAAGGATATGCGAATATTCTGAAACAGGAGGGTGCAATGACCAAGAATGTGGGTTCGGTGGACAAGATTCTGCGCATCGTCATCGGTCTGGTGCTGATCGCCTATGCCATCCCGTTGGGCTTTGCCAAGACCGGCTGGAACTGGATCGGCTGGATCGGCGTGATCCCGCTGGCGACAGCCTTCCTGGGCAATTGCCCGCTCTATTCCATCCTCGGCGTTTCCACCTGTCCGGTGGAAAAGAAGTAGGCGCTTGTCCTGCGGCCGACGATGGCACTCCGAGTGCGCGAGGCGCGATCCCGGAGTTGATCTAAGCCTATGATATGAAATAAAAAAGATGGCATCAGGCGCACGCCCCGCGCGCTCCGCATTGACCCATCAGGATCGCACCCTCGCCGGTCCGCCGGCCAACAGGCCGGCGGCGTGCGCCACGATGCGCTCGATCGCCGTGGCGGCGTCGGGAATGTCGTGGATGAGGCCGGCCGCCTCGCCGAACCAGACGCCGGTGTTGTCCGGATCGCCCTCGGCGAAGGCCTGCCGGTAGCGCGGGCCTTCGGTGGCAATCGCCGAAGCCAGAGCCTCCTCGCGCCCATGCCAGCGCTGCGTGAAGGCGTTCTGCCGGATGCGTGCGGTAAACCCTTTCGGCCAGTTCAGCTGCCGGGCGATGTCGGCGATGCCGGTCCGCAGCGTACCATCGCCGCCGGTATCGAGGATCGCCTGGTGATGCCGGGGGGCGACCAGCGCCTCGCGCGTTGCCCAAAGCCGCGTGCCGATGAGAACGCCATCGGCGCCGAGCATGAGGGCTGCGGCGAGTCCGCGCCCGTCAGCGATGCCGCCAGCCGCCAGCAGCAGCGCGTTCGAG
>DAOMXN010000176.1:0-5606 GCA_035437025.1 Beijerinckiaceae bacterium
TTGCCTGGCGGCGGAATAGGCCGCGATGGCCTCGTCGCTCATGGTGATCCGGTTGTGGTCCTTCAGCGCCCAGTCGGTCAGCGCCTGCATCAGGCGCGCCCGCTCGGTCTCCAGCGCCGGGTCGGCGCCGAGGTCGGTCAGTTCTTCCGGATCGGCCTGGAGGTCGTAGAGCATCGGCCGCAGGCCCGGCGAATGGATGAGCTTGAAACGCCCATCGAAGACCATGAACAGCCGGCACTCGTTGACGCCCCGTCCGGCGATGCGGCGGGCATCGAGCATTGAGTAATCGTATTCGGAGAAGGCGTAGGTGCGCCAGTCTTCGGGGGGGCGGCCGTGCAGGAGCGGCAGCAGCGAGCGCCCTTCCATGACGTTCGACCTGGGCTTGCCGCCGAAATACTCCAGGAATGTCGGAGCGAGGTCGATCGCCTCGACCAGCCGGTCGCAAACCGTGCCGCGCGTCGCATCGGCATCGGCGGAAGGGTCGAAGATCAGCAGCGGCACCCTGGCCGAGCAATCGTGGAAAAGGTCCTTCTCGCCCAGCCAGTGGTCGCCGAGGTAATCGCCATGATCCGACGTGAAGACGATCATGGTGGTGTCGGACAGCCCCTGGTCCTCAAGGAAGGCAAACAGTCGGCCGAGCTGATCGTCGATCTGCTTGATCAGCCCCATGTAGGCCGGAATCACCGCCTCGCGCACGTCATCCCGCGAGAAATTGCGCCCGACCCGCTGCTCCATGAAGGCGGCGTAGACCGGATGCGGGTCCTCCCGCTCCGCCTCGCTGCGCACGGCGCGCAGCACGTGCTGGCGACCATACATCGCGTTGTAGGGCGCAGGCGCGACATAGGGCCAGTGCGGCTTGATGTAGGACAGATGCAGGCACCAGGGGCGCGGATCGTTCTGGGCCTCGCGGATGAACGCCATTGCGCGGCGCGTCATGTACGGCGTTTCGGAATCCTCTTCCGCGACGTCGGCGGCCACTCCGGAATTGGCGAGCAGCCAGCCGTTGCGGAACGCACCATCCTCGTCCGTGCCGGAATTGGCGTGACGCTCCCAGGGGTTCGGCCGGTCGTAGCCCTTGTCCTTCAGATACCGGTCGTAGAGCGGGCGCGGCGCCGGATCGGGATGCAGGCCGTCATCCCGTTCATACGGTTCGAAACCGCACTCCGAAACCTGCACGCCAAGGCTCGATTTCGGATCGATCCCAAGCCTCTTCATGCCCTCGACATCGGCCGCCATGTGCGTCTTGCCGACCAGCACGTTGCGAACGCCGACGTCCTTGAGCGCATCGCCGAGGGTCGGTTCGCCGACGCGCAGCGGAAACCGGTTCCAGTTGGAACCGTGCGAGCGCATGTAGCGGCCGGTGTAGAAGCTCATGCGCGACGGCCCGCAGACCGGCGACTGCACATAGGCGCGCGTGAAACGGACGCCGCGCCGCGCCAGCGAATCGATGTGCGGCGTCTCAAGGTGCGGATGGCCATAGCAGCTCAGGTAGTCGTACCGGAGCTGGTCGCACATGATAAACAGGACGTTCTTCTTCTCTCCCACGACTGTCCTCACAGCTTGCCGCAGACCGCCGGTTCCATGACGGTGACCGCCTTGCGATACGACGTAGCATGAATGCCGTCACGCGTGCCCCCGGCCTTGGCCAGGCCGCTGGCGCCATCGCGGGCATCGGCGAAGGGGTCGATGAAGCTGCATCCGAGCCTCTCGCACACGCCCTTGAGCCGTTCGGAAAAGGCGACCACCGCGCCCGGCTCGTAGGCCGTCATCGACCGTTCGGCCGGCGGCACCGCCATGACGAACACCGCCTTGCTGGCGGCCATCGCCTGCCGCGCCAGGATTTCCGCCTGCTTTTCAAACTCGGCGAGATATTTGGCCTGCAGGGGATTGCGCTTGCGATGCAGATCGTTGGTGCCGATGGAAATGAGGACGGCGGCTGGCGGATTGCCGAAGTTCAAGCCACGCCAGCGTACGACGAAATCCTTGATCTTCGACCCGGAAATGCCGGCGTTGACCAGTTCACGCCCACACATGCGTATCGCCGGGTTGATCATCTCCGCGTTGGAATCGCCCGCAACGAGGATGTAGCCGGGCGTTGCCTCGGCGATGTGGGCGTTGATGACGCCGAGGCGCGCCAACAGCGGGAAGTCCTCCTGAGGGCGCTTGACCAGAGCCAGGATGCCCGAGCCGATCAAAAACATCAGCCCCGCCGGCAAGCCGATGCGCGCCAGATACGGCAACGCGCGATACCGCGCCCAGAGCGTCGACACTCCCTGCCCTGACGTCACCCCGGCACCATTCCCTTCGAGCCACGCGCTTTCGGCCCGAGTGATGGCCGGTTTGAAATGCAAGAGCCGGCTTTCCACA
Source organism: Beijerinckiaceae bacterium (assembly GCA_035437025.1). Lineage (GTDB taxonomy): Bacteria > Pseudomonadota > Alphaproteobacteria > Rhizobiales > Beijerinckiaceae > JAIUNP01. The sequence goes on from DAOMXN010000176.1 coordinate 2,368, forward strand.
AAGCGCCACGAAAGGAAAGCCAGGACGAAGGTAATCGGCCAGGCAATCACCGTGTTGATCCACCAGTGCTGGCCGGCTGGCCCCATGGTGGCGACAACCGCCTGCTGGATCGGGAATCCGTAGAGGAACAGGCCGTAGGAATAATCCCCGGACGAGACGATCCACACACGCCGGGGCTGGAGGAGACCGAGGTAGACCGTCACATAGGCGGCGGGGAGCGGCGCGAGATAGTCGCCGATCTCGAACCTGAGGCAAGCATAGGTCGCCAGCGCCGCCAGCGCGAACAGCGGCAGGTTCCAGCGCACACGATCGCGGAACACGTAGAGTGCCAGCCCATAGAGGAACCCGAGCACCAGAACAGGGCCGGAAACCGTGACGCCCATCTTCGACTTCTTGATCCACCAGTAGACGACGAAGATGCCGATGTTGACGATCACCAGCACGATCACGAACCGTGCATCGCGCCGAACCAGGCCAAACAGCGCCAGCGCCGCAAGGGCTACATAGCAATAGAGCTCGTAGGGAAGCGTCCAGAGCTGGCTGTTGACGTAGCGCGGCCAGGGCGTGTCGGCGAAGACGCCGGGCAGGAAGAAGTTCACGTTGCCGACGATGTTCAGGAAGTAGCGCGCGAACTGCGGATCGGAAAAATACTGCGCCAACGGTAGAGTGGTGAAGGCCACGCCGATCAGCAGCGCCGCCAGCGTCGTTTCAACCGCCAGCGCCGGCACGATGCGCAGCACGCGCAGCGCCAGGAAGCCCCCCACGGTGCGGCACCGTTCCAGGCTCGCCGCCACGAGAAAGCCGGAGAGCGCGAAGAACATCAGCAGGATCGCTGCGGCGAACGGCCGGATCGGCGCCGTCCAGAAATTCAGCGTGTAGACGAGGCCGTAGCTGACGTTGATGCTGTGCGTGACGATGACGAGGGTGGACAGCACCAGACGCAGATAATCAAAGCCCGCCGGCCGGTTTCCCGCTGCGACAAGCCGCTCTTCCAGCGTCGGTCCGGCGAAAAACGACACCCTGTCCAGTCCCCCGATCGATCCCAGGCGCGCCGCTTATGCGTCAGGGGAGCAGGTGAGGCAAGCCGGCGCTACTTCGGATCGGGGCCATTCACGACGGACCCGACCACCCCGAAGGCCAGATGGCTCAGCCCCCCGGACACGGAAGCGAGGGCCGCCCAGTACTTGATCGAACTCCAGTTTCGCGCCGTTGCGGCCTGCTCTTCGGTTATGGCGGAGGGCTGCGCGAACATCGAGGCCAGCGCCTGATCTTCCCGGATGTCGGCGATCGCGTAGACCAGCGCGCACAGGGCCCACAGCGCGGCGATCCCGGCCATGGGCCTTGGCCAAAGGCCGGCAAGGCCAAGATTGACCAGGAAAGCGAAGCCGCCCAGCAGCACGGCATAAGAGATGTCGTTGTAGATGAGGACCGGCCGGACATAATGCTGAAGCGCCGATTTCTGTCCGGCCCGCCCCAGCGTGTAGGACCGCAGCGGCGCGTCCCCCGCCTTCTTCTTGAACGCGTTCAACTGCGCCGCATCGTACCGCGGCGGCACCCAAAGCTCCGGCTCGCCATACCCCGTGCCACTGGCCCCGGCACCTGAAGGCAGACCGGCGATTGACCAGCGGATATCCTTCCGCTCGCGATCATTGACGAGATACATGCCAAGGGCCGCCAGACCGACCAGCGCCGTGACGATCCAGTACCAAACCGGTTTGGGTCCGATGATCGCCTGCCACATCGGTTGCCTCCCGAGCGAACGAACCGGCGGACAAGCCGCCGTCCCGACTGTCTCAGATGCGGCTGACGAAGCCTAGGGGCCCCACCGTGAATTCGACGCAAGCAGCGTGACCTACTCCGCGTTTCTGATCTCCATCATCGCCTTGAAATGCGGGCGCGCGTGGCAGGTCGCGAGCCATGCCTTCACGTTCGGCACGTCATCGAGCAACTGCGGCGCGCTGACGGTCATGGTGCGGACCACTTCCGAGACGTTGAGGTCGGCCACCGTGAAGCGCCCGCCGACCAGATAGTCCGACGCGCCGACATAGCGGTTCAGCACCTTGAGCGGCACCTTCAGCGCGGCTTCCGCCATTTCCGCCGCCTTGAGATCGCGTTCGGCCTCCGGCTTCATCACGCGGTTGTAGAGGCTCTGGATGACCAGCGGATCCATCTCGCAGGCGGCCCAGAAGGACCACTGGGTCATCAACCCTTCCTCGGCGATATTCGCTGGCGCCAGCGGGCCACCATGCTTTCGTGCCAGATACAGGTTGATCGCCATGGATTCGCACAGCACCAACCCGTTGTCGTCGATGCAGGGCACGTGACCGTTCGGGTTCACCTTGAGGAACGCCGGCGACTTCGTATGCAGCGGCGCATCCGCGGCGTTCGGATTCGGCAGCCGGTTCACCTGGATGACCGGCACATGCTTGAACGGAACGCCGAGTTCGTTGGCGAGCCAGATGTTGCGCGCCGCGCGCGACCGGTAGACGCCGTAGATGGTCAACATGGTGCTTTAATTCCCCTCATCAGAAGCGCGGGCCGTCCAACCTGCCTCCGCGCTGGATTGACTCGGACCGCATAATCGGATTGCCCTTCAATCTTAGCAATCAAAGATTTCTTCGTGTCCTCGCCTGTCCTCCTCACCTTCGCCGGCATGCGCCGCGGCATGATCCGCTCGGTGCCGCTCTTGCCCGGCATCTTCGTCTATGGCGCCGCCTTCGGCATGCTGGCGCGCGAGGCCAATCTTGAGATCTGGCAAGCTGCCGCCATGAGCCTCGTTGTGTTTTCCGGCTCCGCCCAGTTGGCAACGCTGCTCCTGCTGACGACCGGCGCGGGGCTGCTGATGATCATGGCGACGATCATGATCGTCAACGCGCGTTACCTGCTGTACGGCGCGGCCCTGCGCCCGTGGCTTGGCGGATTGCCGGCGCGGAAGGCCTACCCCACGCTGTTCTTCATGGGCGATGCCAACTGGGTCATGGCCATGCAGGCCAATGCGGATGGCGAGAACGATGCCGGGTATCTGTTCGGATCCGGACTGATCATGGCAGCGCCCTGGTTGCTCGGCACCATCGCTGGCGGCGCGCTGGGTGTGCTGATCACCAATCCCGCCGTGCTTGGCCTGGACTTCTTCCTGATCGCCTTCTGCACGGCGCTGGGGGCGGGCATGGCCAAGGGCCGCGGTGACCTCGTCATCATGGCGGCGGCGGGCGTGACCGCGCTGGCGGCCGATCGCCTGC
>DAOMXN010000177.1:0-5407 GCA_035437025.1 Beijerinckiaceae bacterium
GCGGCAGGCCTCGCCGCCGCCTCCCGACTCTCGGACGCGCTGGAGGGCGCGAAGATCACGCTCATCGACGCGCGCAAGCCGCACTACTATCAGCCGGGCTTCACCCTGATCGCTTCCGGCATCGTCCCGCCGAGCTATGCGGTATCCGCCACGCGGGACTATGTGGCGCGCGGCGTGGAGCTGATCGAGGACACCGTCGCCGAGTTCGATCCTGACGGCAATGCCGTGGTCACGGGCGCTGGCAAGCGCATCTCCTATGACTTTCTCATCGTGGCCACTGGCCTCAGGCTCGACTACGGCGCGATCGCCGGCATGGACGCGGCACTGATCGGCAAGGACGGCATCGGCTCGATCTATGCCGGCCCGGAAGCCGCCGCCGCGACCTGGCGGGAGATGTCAGCCTTTGCCGACAGGGGAGGCGTCGGCCTGTTTCTGCGCCCCAACACCGAGATGAAATGCGCGGGCGCGCCGCTGAAATACACCTTCATCACCGATGATACCCTGCGTCGCCGGGGCAATCGCGGCAAAGCGGAGCTGATCTACGCCGCCAACAACAAGGCGCTGTTCTCCGTGCCGATCGTCGCGGAGAAGGTGCGCATGCTCTACCAGGAGCGTGGCGTGAAGACAGTCTACGACCACGTCCTGTCCGCCATCGACCCTGGCCGTAAGGTGGCGACCTTCAAGACGCCTGCCGGTGATCAGCAGGTGAAGTACGACTTCATCAACGTCGTGCCGCCGATGCGCGCGCCCGACGCCGTGCGCAAGAGCCCGCTGGCCTGGCGCGAAGGCCCCTGGGCCGCCGACGGCTGGATGGAGGTCGACATGAAGACGCTGCGCCACAAGCGCTACCCCAACGTCTTCGGCATCGGCGACATTGCCGGCGTGCCAAAGGGCAAGACGGCGGCCAGCGTGAAGTGGCAGACGCCTGTCGCGGTCAGCCACATCGTCGCCGCGATCGGCAAGACGACCTCGACCGAGACCTACAACGGCTACACCTCCTGCCCGCTGATCACGCGCATCGGCCAGGCCATGCTGATCGAATTCGACTACGAGAACAATCTCGTGCCCTCTTTCCCCGGAGTGATCGCGCCGCTGGAAGAGCTTTGGATTTCCTGGGTGATGAAGAAGGTGGCGCTCAAGCCCACCTACATCGCCATGCTGCGCGGCCAGGCCTGAGGAGGACACCATGAAAGACCTCGATCCCGCCGTTTTCCTCGCTGTTTTCCAGGAAATCCTTGGTCCATTGTTCTGGCCGCTGGTGGCGGTCATCGTGCTGGGCGCGCTGGGCCTGCTGTTCGTGCTGGTCCGCGAGCGCGGCATCGTCGCCCGTCGCTTCGTCTGGTCACAGGTCGTCGGACTTGCCGGCGGCGCCTTCGGCATCTGGTTCATGCTCTGGCTGACGAATTCGCGCATGAGTGATGGCGGCGGTCCGGTGGACTGGCTGCTGAGCGTGATCATCTGGGTGGTCGGCGCGGCCGGAGCGGCCATCGGCGCCTATGTCGTCCTTGGGCTGATCACGCCACGCCGCACGGTTGACTGACGCCCCTTGCAACGCCGGGAGTTGACCGCCATCTTCCCGGACATGGTCCCCGCAATCGCCCCCGAGCGGCTTCCGCAGCTTATCGACATCGTCCGCTGGATCGTCGCCGCCGGAAACGTCGGCCGTTCCGAACGCGGACTCACCGAAGGGCTGGCGAACCTGCTGGTCGAGGCCGGCATTCCGGTGCATCGCATCTCGATGGGCTCGAACGTGCTCGATCCGGTGCTCCAGTCGCGCTCCTACGTCTGGACAGCTGAGACCGGCACGGAGCCGATGCGCTTCGAGCGTGGGCTCCGGCAGTCGGAAAACTGGCTGAAGAGCACGCTCTACTGGATGATGTCCAATGAGCAGAGCCGCCTGCGCGTGCCGCTCGATTCGGCGCGCGCGAATGACTTTCCCCTTCTCGTCAGCTTCCGCGAGCGTGGCTACACCGACTACTACGCGCGACTCGAAGCCTATGGCGAGCGCGCGCAGGCCTCGGGCGCACGCGGCCTGATGGCGACATTCACTTCCCGTGATCCGGCCGGTTTCTCCGATGAGCATCTGGCCTTTCTGGATGCCGTGCTGCCGGCCTTCGCCCTGGCCTTCCTTGCCCGGCTCAACACCCGCATCCTGGCGCGGGCGCTGTCGACCTATCTCGGCAAGACGCCGGCCGAACGCGTACTGAAGGGCGAAATAACGCGCGGCCAAGGCCAGACGGTGGACGCCATCGTCTGGATGTCGGACCTCTCCGGATTCACCAAGACCGCCGACGCCCTGCCCCGCGAGGACATCCTCGAATTCCTCAACGCCCATGCCGAGATCGTCTCCGATGCCATCGAGGCCCATGGCGGTGAAGTGCTGAAATTCATCGGCGACGGCATCCTGGCGGTCTTCCCGCGCGCCAACGCGCAAAGCTGGGCGGCCTCACAGGCCCTTGATGCCGCCATCCGCGTGCAGGTCGCCGCGAAGATCATGGCCAACCAGCGGCGTGAGCAGGACAAGCCCTCGGCGGAAATCATCATCTCGCTGCATCGCGGCGATGTGCTGTTCGGCAATTTCGGCTCGCAGGACCGGCTGGATTTCACGGCTCTGGGTTCGGCCGTGAACGAAGCCAGCCGCATCTGCTCGCTGGCCAAGACGCTGGACCAGAAGCTGCTGGTATCCGACGATTTCAAGGAAGTCCTGCCGCCCGGCGACGACCGGCTGGTCTCGGTCGGCCGCTACGCCCTGCGCGGCGTCGCCGACCCGAAACACCTCTACACGCTCGATCGCGCCGTCGTTCGGGTGTGAATAAAGGCTACAGCGCTTTCAGCAGCGCCGCTGCCGCGAGAAACTCCTGCCGCCGCCGCGCGCGGCGCAGCGTTGCCTCGCCGTCCTCGCCCCAGAGATGCACGTTCCAGTCCTCCTCCACCGAGGAGGCCAAGAACGCGGCTTCGGCTGCAAGCGCGCCATCCCTGAGCATCAGTACGATCAGCGCCGAACCGGAGAGCGTGGTCAGCGTATGCAGGGCCGCCAGCGCGACAGGATCGGCGACAGCGGCGAACGCCGCCTCCACCGCCGCCAACGCCGCTTCGGGCTGTTCGGCGTGGCCGATGCCCTGCGACAGTACGAAACGTGCGCCATGAACGTCCCGGGCGTGGCGCAGCACCGGATCCCAGGCTGTACTCTCCCGCTCGATCAACCCTTCCGGGCCATCCGCGCGATAGCAAACCAGATCGGACCCGGCATAGCGCACGATCTCGGCGATCACCTCAGCGCGCACCGCCTCCACGCGGTCGATGCCGACATTCGCGATGCGTGTCGCATGCATCTCGGCCGGATCGATCACCTCGCCCTGCGCCGCCCACTCCGCCGCCACCACGTTGGCTGCCGCCCGCGTCGGCAGCTTGAGCAGGGACTTGCCCGGCGTTCGTGCCTTGCGCCCGTCGAGCGTGACCAGATGCCCGCCCTCACCGGCCTCGACGGCGACATCCTTGTAGAACCGCTTGGGCAGCGGCCGCTTCTGCGAGGCGCGCGCGCGGTCCACGGCCTCATCGCCGCCGCGCCAGGCATGGTCTTCGGGATACAGCAGATCACGCATCGTCGCTCACTTCTCCGGCGCGTTCTCGATGGGATCGAACCGCGTGGAGTCGAAGCCGAGCAGGTTGAAGGTCTGCTGCATATGCGGCGGCAGCGGGGCGGTCACGTCGACCGGCTCGCCGGTCCTGGGATGGGGAATGACAATGCGACGGGCGAGCAGATGCAGCCGGTTCTGCATCCCGCCGGGCAATTCCCAGTTCTGGATGTCGAAATACTTCGGATCGCCGACGATCGGGTGTCCGATATGGGCGGCATGCGCGCGCAGCTGGTGCGTGCGGCCGGTCACCGGCTTCATCGACAGCCAAGCCAGCTTCTGCGCCGCCGTCTCCACCACGGCGTAATAGGTCAGCGCGTGATCAGCCCCCTCGTCACCATGTTGCGCCACCTTCATCCTGGCATCGCCGTGTTCGTCCTCACCCTTGGCGAGATAGGTCGAGACCCGCCCCTGCTTGACGCGCGGCACGCCCACCACCACCGACCAGTAGATCTTGCGCGCCGAACGCGAGCGAAACGTCTTCGCCAGCGTGGACGCCGCCAGGCGCGTCCTGGCGATGATCAGGCAGCCGGCGGTATCCTTGTCGAGCCGGTGAACGAGGCGGGGCTTCTGCCCATCCTTGTCGGTCAGCGCCGCCAGCATGCCGTCCACATGGCGCACCGTGCCGGAGCCGCCCTGCACAGCCAGCCCCGCCGGCTTGTTCAGCACCATCATCTCGCGGTCTTCGTACAGCGTGATGGACTTCAGGAACTTCGCGTCGTCGTCGCCGCGCTTGGCCACCTTCAGGGATTGCGGTCGCACATTGTCCGGCGCACCGGCCCGACCTGTGCGCCCCACCGCCTCGCCACGCGTTGTAACCGGACCGGCAGCGGATGGAGCCTCGCCTGCGCCGCCGCCGAGAGGCGGAATGCGGATCGCCTGCCCGGGCTCCAGCCGGGTGTCGGACTTGGCCCGCTTGCCATCGACGCGCACCTGCCCGGTGCGCAGAAGCTTCTGCAGATGGCCGAACGGCAGCGCGACGAAATGCGTCTTGAACCAGCGATCGAGCCGCATCCCCGCCTCGTCAGCCTTCACCGTGCGGGTCGTGACCGCGCTCATCCCACCATCCACTTGCCAAGAACCAGGCCCAGGGCGACCCCGCCGAGCGACGCGATCACCGACGCGGCCACATACAGAGCCGCCAGTCCGGGTTCGTTGCGCATCCACAGCGCCGCCGTGTCAAGCGCAAAGGCGGAGAACGTGGTATAGCCGCCAAGCAGTCCGGTCATCAGCAGCAGCCGCGCATCTCCGCTGCCGACCGGCAGAACACGGAACAACACCCCCATCACGAAGCAGCCGACGACATTCACGGCCAGGGTTCCGAGCGGAAAGTACGGCCCGAAGCTGCGGAGCATCAACAGGCCGGTCAGCCAGCGCAACACCGAGCCGGCTCCGCCGCCGAGGAAGATGAGCGCCGCGTCCTTCATGTCAGCTCCGGTTCGGCAGGCCGTTCTTGGCGCGCTCCTCGCGGATGTAGGCGCGGCGCGCGGCGATCTCGCGCTTCATGGTCTGAAGGCCGGCACGGACCGAATCGTGCGCCTGCGGGAACTGCGCCTTCGGCGTGACCCTGTCAGGCGACTTCAGATCATGGGCCAGCACCGCATCGATGCTGCGGATCAGCTTCGGCACGTCGCCGAAGGCATACTGGTTGATGGGACGCCCGACCGTCTCCATCAGCGAGGAAAAGAGCGCGGCGTCCCGATCCTTCGGCAGGTCGGGCCGCGCCACCAGATGCCGGCGGTAGCGCAACTGGCCGAAATAGAAGGCGAAGA
>DAOMXN010000178.1:0-5335 GCA_035437025.1 Beijerinckiaceae bacterium
GGTCAACGCCCAGGCGGACCGGGAGCGGGGCGCGGGCCGGGCGGCGGCGCTCCCATTCCGGTGGCGGTGGCAGCGGTTCAGAAAAAGACGATGCCGTTCCGGGTCGAGGCTGTAGGCACGGCCCAAGCCATAGCTTCGGTCACGATACGCTCACGGGTCGACAGCCAGATTGAACAGATCCTGTTTCAGGACGGCGCGCATGTGACGGCGGGCGATGTGCTCGCGCGGCTCGATTCCCGCGCGATAGAGGCGCAGTTGCGGCAGGCCGAAGCCAATCTAGCGCGAAACCGCGTCAATCTTGATCTGGCGCAGCGCACGCTGAAACGCGGGCTCGACCTTGCCAACCAGAATTTCGCCACACAGCAGCGTCTCGACGAGAACCGCGCCAACGCCAACGCGCTTGAAGCGCTGGTGCGCGCTGACGAAGCGCAGGTGGAACACCTCAAGACGCAATTCAGCTACTACACGATACGCGCCCCGATCAGCGGCAAGGCCGGGCTCGCCAATCTAAAGCCAGGCAACATGGCGCGACAGAGCGACGGTGCCGTCGCCCTGACAACCATAAACCAGATGTCACCGATCTATGTCAGTTTCGCGCTGTCACAGCGATATTTCGACGAAGTGCGCAAGTCACTGGAGCGAGGCGACAGTTCTGTCGAGGCGGTGATTCAGGGCGCGGGCAAGCGAGCGACCGGCAAGCTGGCGCTGGTGGAGAACGCCATGGACAGCGCCACCGGCACGATCGGTGTACGGGCTGTCTTCGAGAACAAGGACGAAGCGCTCTGGCCTGGCGCGATCACGAACCTCAAGATCACGTTGCGCGAAGACAAGGACGTGACCGTTGTGCCGCGTGAAGCCGTGCAGATGGGCCAGCGCGGCACTTTCGTGTTCACCGTCGTCGACGGAATGGCGCGCATGCGACCGGTCCAGGTGCAACGATCCATGGATCGTGAAACGATCATCGCCTCGGGGCTGAACGGCACCGAGACTGTCGTGATCGACGGACAGCTGCAGCTGATCGAGGGGGCGCGCGTCACGCCTCGTCAGGGTGCGTCGTCGGCGTTGCCGGGCCGGCCGGCCGGCAACTTGTGAGAAGAGCTGAAGGGGGGAAGGGATGACACTTTCCGAGCTTTCGATCCGCCGGCCGGTTATGGCCACTTTGATCACGCTCTCGTTTGTGATCTTCGGCGTCTTCGCCTACATGAAGCTGCCGGTGGCCGCGCTGCCCAGGGTCGACTTCCCCACCATCGACGTTTCCGCGCAATTGCCCGGCGCGAGCCCCGAAACCATGGCGGCGTCCGTCGCGGCGCCGCTGGAACGCCAGTTCGCGACCATCTCCGGCATCACCTCGATGACCTCGGTGTCGCGCCTCGGCGCCACCAACATCACCATCCAGTTCGACCTGGACCGGTCCATCGACGGTGCCGCGCTCGACGTGCAGTCCGCCATCAGCGCAGTGCTGCGCCGGTTGCCGCCGGACCTGCCGGCCCCGCCCAGCTTCCGCAAGGTGAACCCGGCGGATCAGCCCATCCTGTTCATGGTCCTGCGCTCGCCGACGCTCCCGTTGTCGCAGGTGCACGAGTATGCCGAGACGATCCTTCAGCAGCAGATCGCGCAGATCACCGGCGTGGCGCAGGTCAGCATTTTCGGCGCGCAGAAATATGCCGTGCGCATCTTCTTCGATCCGGACGCGCTGGCTGCCCGCGGCCTGAGCCCTCAGGACATCCGCAACGCGGTCGCCAATGCCAACTCCAACCTGCCGGTCGGCCAACTCCGGTCCGGCCCGCAGAGGATCACGCTCGAAGCGACGGGCCAGATGGAGAAGGCCCGGGACTACGCCAATGTCATCGTCTCCTGGCGCGGCGGCGGCACGCAGGCGGTCCGCCTGTCGGATGTGGCGCGCATCGAGGATTCGGTCGAGAACGACCAGACAGCGGCGTGGAGCAATGGCGAGCGGTCCCTTCCGCTGGCGGTGTTCCGGCAGTCCGATGCGAACACGGTCGAGACGGTGCAGCGCATTCGCGACAAACTGCCGGCCCTGCGCGCGCAGCTTCCGGCCTCGGTCGAACTGATCGTCGCCAACGATTCTTCGCTGCCGATCAAGGAAGCGGTGCATGACGTCCAGCTCACCCTCGCCTTCTCGGTGGTGCTGGTCATCCTCGTCATCTTCATGTTCCTGAAGCGCCTGTCCGCGACGGTGATCCCGACCCTGGCGCTGCCGGTGTCGCTGATCGGCACCTTCGCCTTCATGTACCTGTTCGGGTATTCGCTCGACAACATCTCCCTCTTGGCGCTGACGCTGGCGGTCGGCTTCGTCGTCGACGACGCCATCGTCATGCTGGAGAACATCGTCCGACACGTAGAAAAGGGCATGAAGCCATTCGAGGCTGCCCTGAAAGGCGCCAGGGAGATCGGCTTCACCATCCTTTCCATCACCTTCTCGCTGGTCGCCGTGTTCATACCGGTGTTCTTCATGAGCGGCGTGGTGGGGCGCGTGTTCCGCGAGTTCGCGGTTGTAATCTCGGTCTCGATCCTCGTTTCCGGCTTCGTGTCGCTGACACTGACGCCCATGCTCTGCGCCCGCTTCCTGAAGGAAGAGGACCATTCGAAGAAACCCGGCCTGATCTCGCGCGGCCTCGATGCCGGGTTCAATGGGCTGCTGTGGCTCTACCGGGTGACGCTCGACATCGCCCTAAAGTATCGCCTGGCCACTTTGGCGCTCACCTTCCTTTCCGCCTGGTATGCGTTGCACCTCTACCGAACCATTCCGCAGGGCTTCTTCCCGCTGGAAGACACCGGCCTGATCCGGGCCAGCACCGAGGGGCCGGCAGACACATCCTTCGAGGCGATGGCGGAACGGCAACTCAAGTTGATCGAAATCGTCAAGAATGACCCGGCGGTCTCGTTCTTCAATGCCGGTGTCGGCGGTTTCAGCAGCGTCAACCAGGGCTTCATGTTCATTTCGCTGAAGCCAAGAGCGGAGCGTGACAGCGTCCAGCAGGTCATCGGACGCCTGCGGCAGGCAACGTCTCAGATCCCCGGCATCACCTTCATCGCGGCTCCGGTCCAGAACCTCAATCTGAACGGCGGGCGCTCCTCGCGCTCAATGTACCAGTATACGCTGACAGGCCCGAACTTCCAGGAACTGGTGGATCTGTCACCAGGCCATGTGACGAAGCTGCGCGCCTTGCCCCAACTGCGCGACGTCTCGCTCGACCTGCAACTGCGCAACCCGCAGATCCGTATGGACATCGACCGCGAGCAGGCCCAGCGCATGGGCGTCTCGATGGATCAGATCCGGCAGACGCTCTACAATTCCTTCGGATCGCGCCAGATCTCGACCATCTATTCGCAGGCGAACGACTTCCCGGTGATCATGGAGGCGGATCGCGCCTTCCAGTCCAGCCCGGATGCGCTGTCGCGCCTCTACGTGCGCAGCCAGAATGCGCAAGTCGCGCCGGCACAGGGCACAGCGACGCAAGGCGGCACAAGCGCGGCGACGCAGAATTTTGCTGTCGCCAACATTCCGCTCGACGCCCTGGTGAAGACATCGTCGAACGTCGGCCCGCTCGCCGTGACGCGTTCGCAGCAGCTGCCGGCGGTGACGATCTCGTTCAACACCGCGCCGGGCGTATCCCTGGGCGAGGCGGTGGACGCCATCAAGCGCGTGGAACGCGAAGCGAACCTGCCGGCGACGGTTTCAACACGCTTTGCCGGGTCGGCGCAGCTGTTCGAGGAGGCCAAGGCAGGTCAGGCGATGCTGATCCTGGCAGCCGTGCTGGTGATCTATATCCTGCTCGGTATTCTCTACGAGAGCTTCATCCACCCGATCACCATCCTCTCGGGTCTGCCGTCGGCCGGTCTCGGCGCGCTGATCTTCCTCAACTACTACAGCATGGACCTCAGTGTGATCGCCCTGATCGGCATCCTCATGCTGATCGGCATCGTCAAGAAGAACGCCATCATGATGGTGGACTTCGCCATCGAGCGCCGACGGGATGGGACCGACGCCCTGACCGCCATCCGCGAGGCTTGCCTGATCCGTTTCCGTCCGATCATCATGACGACGCTGGCGGCGGCCCTTGGCGCCCTGCCCATCGCCATGGGTATCGGCGCCGGCGCGGAACTGCGGCAACCGCTGGGCATCGCGGTGGTCGGCGGTCTGGCCGTTTCACAGATCATGACGCTCTACATCACGCCGGTCGTCTATTTCTATCTGGACAAGATCGACAGCTTCTTTGCCGGCAGGGAAACCGAGGGCGCCGGAGCTGAATTCGCCCCGGCCCTAACCGTGATTGAAACGCCGGTTGTCGACCAGGATGCTGCACAGCCCGGCGCGGGCGTCGCGCCGAAGACCTCTGCCGCGGCGCCGGCGACGCGTTAATTTCGGCGCAGTAACCTTTCCAGCCAACCGGGACCTCAGGACAATTGAGGTCCCGGTGTCATTGTGATACATCCCTCCTCGCGCAGCGTTTACTTTTGATTAACTCTGCGCCGTGTGGTTGGGGGAGTATGCGTGATGAGTGGCTCGGATATCGTGCGTGCCTACCGAGACCGTTCCACTGGCGCAGGGCGCCGCGCACCGGGATGGCGCAAACCGGTGATCGCCGGCGCCGCTGCAGCGAGCATCCTGGCTTTCGGCGCGATTATCGTTCAGGCGAACGATTCCGCCGGTGTCTATGAAGTCAACAAGACTTACAATTCCGCCCGCGCGGCGCGGCCGGCCGTGTTGCCACAGATCTTCAGAAGCGAGCCGCGGCCGGTCGTGCAGACCGCGCTGAGTTACGCTCCGATATTCGGTGCCCTCGCGCCGCATCAGGCGCGCGGTGACCAGAAGCGCGCCGTGCCGCCAGGATCGCCCCGTGGCGTTTCGGTGTCCCCCAAGGCGAAGTCCAAGGATATCGCGCGCGGCACGATTGATGACGGCACGTCCTACTGCGTGCGCACCTGCGACGGATACTTTTTCCCGCTGGGCAATCCGGACGCGGGTGACCTCGCAGCCCATGACGAGTCCTGCGCACGCGCCTGCCCCGCTTCCGACACCGCCGTCTACGTCGCGCCGGCCGGCAGCCGGGGCATCGACGATGCGGTCAACCGCCGTGGCGAGCGCTACGAGACCCTGCGCACCGCTTTCAGCCATCGCATGCAGTCTGACAGCGCCTGCCGCTGTACGGGACCGGGCAAGCAGCGCAACTATTCCCTGATGGACGATTTCACGCTGCGCAGCGGCGATTATGTGATGTCCACCGACGGCATGCGCATCTATCGCGGTGAGGCCGGCCGGGTGCGCGGCCCGCGCGACTTCGCGCGCGTGGACGCCTCCAAGCTTCCGGCC
>DAOMXN010000179.1:0-5311 GCA_035437025.1 Beijerinckiaceae bacterium
GGACGCGGCCGCCAATGCGGCCAACGCGCGCCGCATCTCCGGCGCGCGCAGCAAGGTGACGGTGCTCGTGCTGCCGACCGACGAGGAGCGGGTCATCGCCGACCAGACGCTGGGCCTCATCGCCGGGGCCTAGGCCAGCCCGCGCCGCTCACGGCACCAGCCGCTTCACCATGTGCACGATGTTGCGGTCGGCGATCGCCTCGACGTCTTCCACATGGAAGCCCTTGCGCCGGTACCAGTCGACGTTCTGGGTCAGCGCTTCGCCGGTCAGCAGGCGGATGGTTGAAAAGCCCCAGTCGCGCGCCCTGAACTCGGTGGCGTTCAGCAAGGCGTTGCCATAGCCCGCGCCCTGCACCTCGGGAAGCGTGGCGACGCTCTCCAGCACGAGATGGTCGTCCATCGGCCGCAGGATCAGCACGCCGACGAGCCTTCCCTTCTGGCGTGCTTCCCAGACCTCGGTCTCGGAGAAGATCGTGGCATAGTCCCACTTCAGAGGCAGCGGCTCGACCCCGAGGATCGGCCGGTTGCGGGCATAGGCCTCCTCCTGGAAGGCTTCGATCTCGGCCTGCTGCAGCACGCTGGCGCGGCTGAGGACCATGGACCCGACATCCATCTCGCGCGCGTTGATGGCGGACAGCGACAGTTTCTGGGCGCCGTGGCGATCGAAATTCGCCGGCGCGAGCCAATGTTCGAACGCCCGCCGCACCAGCGGCCATTCGCTGTCGATGATGGAGAACCACGCCGTGTCGCGGTTCCGGCCCTTGACCACCATGTGCTGGCGGAACAGGCCTTCCGGCACGAACCCGAAGCGCAGCGCCGCCCGTTTCGACCGCTCGTTGCCGTTGTTGCACTTCCACTCGAAGCGCCGGTAGCCCAGATCGTCGAAGACATGGCGCGCCGCAAGGTGGATCACCTCGGTGGCCGCCCGGGTGCGCTGAAGGGCCGGCGCGAAGAAGATGTTCCCGACCTCGATCACGCCCGCCGCCGGGCGGATCTCCATGAGCGTGATCGCGCCAATCGCCTTGCCGGAGGTGCCGTCGATCACCGTGTAATACAGGGGATCGGCGAGGACCTGACGCTCCTTCAGCCAGGCCACGAACTCCGCTTCGGCCCGCCACGGCCCATAGGCCATGTACGCCCACAGGTCGTCATGCCCGGCGATGGCCTGCCACAGATCGCCGCCATGCCTGGATGCATCGAGACGCTCCAGCCGCGCGTAGCGACCGGCGAGCGGCACTCCCGGCGGCGCGGCGGCACCCTTCCAGCTGCTCAGGTCCTTGGCCATCAAACCCTCAATGGTTGTCGCGCGGAATGCCCTTGCGCTTGTCGATCTTCTGGTACTTCACCGCCGGCTTCAGCACCATGCCGTGGGACAATTCGTCGACGAAGCGTCGCTGGATGTCCTGCCACGGCGTCTGCGAGGCCGGGAACCGGTACGGCTTCTCCTTCAGCTCGGCGCGCCGCGCCGCCATCTCGGCGTCCGGAATCAGCAGGTCGACGCGGCGCTTCTTCAGATCCACGCGAATCCTGTCGCCGCTGCGCGCCAGCGCCAGGCCACCGCCGGTGGCGGCCTCGGGCGAGGCGTTGAGGATCGAGGGCGATCCCGATGTGCCGGACTGCCGCCCGTCGCCGATGCAGGGCAGCGCCTGGATGCCCTTCTTCAGGAGGTAGGCAGGCGGGCGCATGTTCACGACCTCGGCCGCGCCGGGATAGCCGATCGGCCCGGTGCCGCGCATGATCAGGACGCTGTGCTCATCGAGCTTCAGCTTCGGATCGTCGATGCGCTTGTGGTAATCCTCCGGCCCGTCGAACACCGCGACAACGCCCTCGAAAGCGTCGGGATCGGCCTTGTTGGACAGGTAGCGCGCGCGGAAATCCTGCGAGATCACGCTCGTCTTCATGATGGCGGAATCGAACAGGTTTCCCTTCATGTTGAGGAATCCGGCCGCCTTCTTCATCGGCTTGTCGTGCGCCTTGATGACCTCCCGGTCGGCCGACCGCCTGCCGGCGCAGTTCTCGTGCAACGAGCGCCCGTTCACCGTGATGGCCTCCCTGCGGATCCTGCCCATCTCGATGAGTTCGGCCACCACCGCCGGCACGCCGCCGGCGCGATAATATTCCTCGCCCAGATATTCCCCGGCCGGTTGCAGGTTCACCAGCAGCGGCACGTCATAGCCGATGGCCTCCCAGTCATCGTTCGTCAGCTCGACGCCGATGTGCCGCGCGATGGCGTTGACGTGGATCGGCGCATTGGTCGAACCGCCGATGGCGGAATTGACGACGATGGCGTTCTCGAAGGCGGCGCGCGTCAGGATCTTGGACGGGCGCAGGTCCTCCCACACCATCTCGACGATCCGCTTGCCGGTCCAGTAGGCCATCTGCTGGCGGTCGCGGTGCGGCGCCGGAATCGCGGCGCAGCCCGGCAGCGACATGCCGAGCGCTTCGGCGATCGAGTTCATGGTCGAGGCCGTGCCCATGGTGTTGCAATGGCCGGGCGAGGGCGCGGACGAACCCACCAGCTCGATGAACTCGCGATGGCCGATCTCGCCCTTGGCCAGCATCTCGCGGGCCTTCCACAGCACGGTACCGGAACCGGTGCGCTGGCCATTGTGCCAGCCGTTCAGCATGGGACCGCCGGAAAGGACGATGGCCGGAATGTCGACGGTGGCCGCCGCCATGATCTGGGCCGGCGTCGTCTTGTCGCAGCCCGTGGTCAGCACCACGGCATCGAGCGGATATCCGTAGAGCGTCTCGACCAGGCCGAGATACTGCAGGTTGCGGTCGAGGCTGGCGGTGGGGCGCTTGCCGGTTTCCTGGATCGGATGCACCGGGAACTCGAAGGCGATGCCGCCGGCCTCCCGGATGCCCTCTTTCGTGCGCTGCGCCAGCTGGATGTGATGCCGGTTGCAGGGCGTGATGTCCGAGCCGGACTGGGCGATGCCGATGATCGGCTTGCCCGACTGGAGCTCCTCGACCGTCATGCCGAAATTCAGCATCCGCTCGATGTAAAGCGCCGTCATGTCGATGTTCTGGGGATTGTCGAACCAGGCGCGCGAGCGCAGCTTCCTGATCTTCGCCGCCGTCGGCCGCGAACCCGGTTTCCTCTCAGCCATCTCATCCCCCCGCGCGCCAGGCGCTTCATCCTGATTTGTCTGGATGATAGGTTCACCCCACCGCGCGCGGGATTGCAACTGGTCAGACGGATTTTGTCTGATATCAGACAACCTGCCTCCCTTTGCTCCCTGCCGGAGATCTTTCATGCTCGACATCGTTCCCGCCTTTGGCCGAATCGGCGAGGAAAACGCCTTTGCCGTGCTGGCCCGCGCCACCGAACTCATGCGCCAGGGCAAGGACATCATCAATCTGGGCATCGGCCAGCCCGACTTCCCGACCCCGCAGAACATCGTCGAGGCGGCGATCAGGGCCTTGCGCGACGGACACCACGGCTACACGCCGGCGACCGGCATCCTGCCGCTGCGCGAGGCGGTCGCCGCTGACCTGCACCGGCGCTTCTCCGTCGCCGTCGATCCCGACCGGGTGATGATCGTGCCCGGCGGCAAGGTCACGATGTTCATGGCCATCCTGATGTTCGGGCAGCCCGGCGTGGAGATCCTCTATCCAGACCCGGGTTTTCCCATCTATCGCTCGATGATCGAATTCACCGGCGCGACGCCCGTGCCGGTGCCGATCCGCGAGGCGAACGGCTTCGCCTTCTCCGCCGAGGAGACATTGTCGCTGATCACGCCGCGCACCCGGTTGCTGATCGTCAATTCGCCGGCCAATCCGACCGGCGGCGTCACGCCGAAGGCGGAGGTGGACAGGCTGGTCGCCGGGCTTGCCCGCTACCCGCGCGTGGCGATCATGTCGGACGAGATCTACGACCAGATGACCTACGATGGCGAAAGCCATGTCTGCCTGCTGTCTTATCCCGAGATCGCCGACCGGCTGATCCTGCTCAACGGCTGGTCCAAGACCTACGCCATGACCGGCTGGCGCATGGGCTATTCCGTCTGGCCGGCGGCCTACCACGAGGCGGCGCGCAAGCTCGCGGTCAATTCCTATTCCTGCGTCAACGCCGCCGCGCAATGGGCCGGGCTGGAGGCGTTGACCGGCCCGCAGGACGCCGTCGGCGCCATGGTCGCCGAGTTCGACCGGCGCCGCAAGGCGGTGGTCGCCGGGCTCAACCGGCTCCCGGGCGTGTCCTGCATCGTGCCGAAAGGTGCGTTCTACGCCTTTCCCAACATCGCCGCGACCGGCTGGAAGGCCAAGCCGCTGGCGTCCGCGCTGCTGGAACAGGCCGGGGTCGCCACCATCGGCGGCCCCGACTTCGGGGTGCATGGGGAGGGCTACATCCGCCTGTCCTATGCCAATTCCCTCGACAACATCGAGAAGGCGCTGGCACGGATCGGCGGCTTCCTGGCGGACAACCGCAAGTCCAAGGACTGACCGCAAGCGACGCGCGGGCGGGGCGACCGGCGCCCGCCCGCGACGACGCCACACCATCGGTCACGACGAGTGACCGATGAAGGCCTTTGAATTTTCATTACTTTTCAAAGGGAAATGAAAATTCAAACAGGAACCGCGGGTCAATTTCCGTGACCCTTGGTCTCACACCTTGACGCTGGCGGCGGCCGCCTCGAGCTGGGCGACGAGCTGCGCGTCGAAGCCGAGGTGCGCGGCAAGATCGGCCATGAACTGCTGCTCATACTCGTTGTCGAGATCGACCGCGAGTCGCGCCGCCGTGTAGAGCTGCGCCGCCTGCTCCGGACCCTGGACCTCGGACGCGAGGGTTTCGGCGGTGGCCGGATTGGCGGTTTCCGCCTCAAGAAAGTCGAGCGTTTCCTGGTCAAGGCCGAGCGCCTGAACGTTGCCCAGGATCGCGGCGCGCTCCGTCTCGTCGATCAGACCGTCGGCTGCGGCCGAGGCGATCATCGCCCGCAGCATGAGGATGGCGTTCTGCTGGCCATCGCCGGCCTCGGCATTGAACAGCGAGTTGGCAGGGGCCGGCGCCACCGGCTCGCCGAAAGCGACCAGCGGCTTGCCTTCCATGTAATTCTTGTAGGCCTTGTAGGCGAGGCCGCCGATCAGCACGAGCCCGCCCAGCTTGGCCGCATCCACCGCGATCGAGCGGCCCTTCTCGGTGCCGAGCAGCAGGCCGCCGATTCCGCCGAGAATGGCGCCGGCCGCGCCCTGATTCTGTCCGACCATCTGTTGCAGTTGCGAGAATACATCGGCCGTGCCCTTGCCGCCGGTGGCCTGGCGCAGGAACCCGTCGAGCTTCTCCCGCGCGCCGGTGGCCTGGTCGACCTGG
>DAOMXN010000180.1:0-5220 GCA_035437025.1 Beijerinckiaceae bacterium
GGCGGTTGAGGAACAGGGTCTCGATGTGGCCGAGCAATGGCCGGAGCCGCTGCGACTTTTCGACCGATATGGCGCAGGCCGCCAGCCGCCGTCCGGACCGCGCCAGCGTTTCCAGTGCCGGCGTGCCGAGATTGGCGTCGGCCAGCACCAGGGCATCGGGCAGGCGCGCCAGGGCATCCAAGACCAGGGCCGCCGGGGCGGTTTCAGCGGCAACCATGTCGGCAACGCCGAGCACGATGTCGCCGCCGCCGTCATGGATCGCCAGATAGCCCGGCGTGGCATGAACGGAGCTGCGCTGGACGCTTGTGACATCGACGCCGGTGCCGCGCAGCGAGGCAAGGATGGCATCTCCGTCGCTGTCGGCGCCGATCATGGCGGCGAGACTTGCCGGCACGCCGAGGCGCGCCAGCGCTTCCGCCATGTTGCGGGCGGCGCCTCCCGGATAGGCGCGGATTCGACCCGGATTCGATGTGGAAAGCCGCGCAGGCCGGGCCTCGGTCGTGGCGATGCGGTCGATGGCGGCGGCGCCGATGCAGAGCACGGAAGGAAAGCGCATGGATACAGCTTGCCGCGCACCGCGCCGATTGCAACCGCATTCACCCGGCCAGGGCCTTCTCCATCAGGAGCGGACTGTGCTGTGGATTGCAGCTTCCGCTTTTCTGCGCTTATCTTCAAACAGGTTTTCGAAAAGGAGGGCGCGATGAGCGGCATGCTGGAGAATATCCGCGTCTTCATGCGAGCGGTCGAAAGCGGCAGCTTTTCCGAAGCCGGCCGTGTGCTGCGCATCTCTTCCGCCGTCGCCAGCTATCGCATCCGGGTGCTGGAAGAACATCTGGGCTGCCGGCTGCTGACGCGCACCACACGGCGCATGAACCTCACGGAGGCCGGACGCATCTTCTACGAGCGATGCCTTGATGTCGTCGAAGCGATGGAGCGCGCCGAGGCGAGCGTGGCGGACGAGGGCGGCGCGCCGAAGGGGGCGATCAAGCTGACGGCCCCGCTTGGGCTCGGGCGCAAGGTCATTGCGCCGATCGTCGGACAGTTCCGCGACAGGCATCCGCAGAGCGAAGTGCGCCTGCGTCTGTCGGACCACCTGCTCGATCTGGTTCAGGAGGCGATCGACGTCGCGCTGCGCATGGCGGTGCTTGATGATTCGACCTTCACGCAGCGCAAGATCGCCGAGGTGCGCCGCGTGATATGCGCCGCTCCGGCCTATCTCGACCGCCGTGGCCATCCGCGTGCGCCCGATGACCTGCTGCAGCACGATTGCCTCCTGCTGCGGTTTCCCGGATCACGGCAGTTCCGCTGGACGCTCACCGCCGGTAGCCGGTCACTGACGATACCGGTCTCTGGCCCGGTCGACGCGGACGACGGCGACGTGCTGACGGACTGGGCGGTTGCCGGCCAAGGCCTCGTGCTGAAGCCGCGCTTCGAGGTGGCGGCGCATCTGGAGGCCGGTCGGCTCGTGCCGGTCCTGCCGGATTGCCCGCCCGAACCGGTCACGCTTGCGGTGCTCTATCCGACCCGGCGGATGATGCCCCGCCAGGTCCGCGATCTCGTCGACATCATTCACGACAGTTCCCGCGCCCATGTGGCACGGGAACTGGCGCGTATCGGAGAACAGTAGGCGGAATTTGGACGCTCCCGCCTGCCGGTTTCACTCCGTTCCGTGCGAGCTGGCGGCCGCGTCGGCCTCGGCATCCGCCTGAGACTTCACCCCATTGAAGTAGAGGTTGAGCACGACCGCGATAATGGCCGCCAGCAGGATTCCGGAGTGCAACAGCGGGCCAAGCGCCTTGGGCATGTGCTGGAAGAACTTCGGCGCGACGAGCGGGATCATGCCGAACCCGACCGAGATCGCGACGATGTAGAGGTTGTTGCGGTTGGTGCTGTAGTCGACCGCCGCGAGAATGCGGATGCCGGTGGCGGCCACCATGCCGAACATCACGATACCGGCGCCGCCCAGCACGAAGGTCGGGACGGACTCGACAAGCTGCGCCAGCTTCGGGGTCAGTCCGAGCAGCAGCAGGATGACGCCGCCGGCGACGCAGACCCAGCGCGAACGCACGCCGGTCACGCCGACGAGGCCGACGTTCTGCGAGAACGAGGTGTAGGGGAAGGTATTGAACACGCCGCCGACGATGGTGCCCACGCCATCGGCCCTCAGGCCGCGTGTCAGGTCATCCTGTGACAGTTTGCGACCGGTCATCGACCCGAGCGCCAGGAACATGCCGGTGGATTCGATCATCACCACGATCATGACGAGGCACATCGTGATGATCGAGACGATGTCGAACACCGGCATGCCGAACTGGAAGGGCAGCACGAGGCCGAACCAAGGCGCGGTCGCCACCTTGGCGAAGCTCATCTTGCCAATGGCAAAGGCGAGGACCGATCCGGCGATGATGCCGAGCAGGACGGCAACGTTGGACACGAAACCCTTGCCGTATTTCGTCAGGGCAAGGATGGTCAGCAGGACAAAGGTCGCGACACCGAGATGGATCGGATCGCCATAGCTCGGGATTGTATCGACCGGCGCGCCTGCCGCCCAGTTGACGCCGATGCGCATCAGCGAGATGCCGATGATCAGGATGATCGTGCCGGTGACGACTGGCGGGAAGAACCGGATCATCCGCGACACGAAGGGCGAGATCACCACGCCGAAAACGCCTGCGGCAATGACCGAGCCGTAGATGGTGTTGAGGATTTGCTCGTTCGGTGCGTTCGCCGCCTTGCCGGACGCGATCATCGCCAGCATCGGACCGACGGACGCGAAGGTCACGCCCATCATCACCGGCAGGCGGATGCCGACGCCGGGGAATCCGAAGGACTGGATCAGGGTCACGACGCCGCAGGCGAACAGGTCCGCGTTGATCAGGAAGGCGATCTGCTCGGGAGTCAGCCCCAGGGCCCGGCCGACGATGAGCGGCACCGCCACCGCGCCGGCATACATCACCAGAACATGCTGAAGGCCCAGCGCCGTCAATTTCGGCGCAGGCAGAATTTCGTCGACAGGATGCACCGCATTGGCCATTGTCGCCTCCCCCGGAAATGCCGGCAACGCTGCGCGCTCCGGTCTTGGTTATGCCTTTCTTAAGTGTCTGCCGCGCGCGAGCCCTTGATAAGTTATGAAATTCGCGATCATTCCAAAAAGTATTTTGAAATATGGGCGGCGGATCGATGCTAGCGTGCCCCCGCACGACAGGGATGGGAACCGATGGGACGACTGACGACACATGTTCTTGATACGGCCAACGGCGTGCCGGCGCGCGGCGTTCGTATTGATCTGGCGCGCATCGAAGGCGACGCGCCGATCGCGGTCGGCAGCATGGTGACGAATGCGGATGGCCGGACCGACGCTCCGATGCTGGCCGGTGACACGTTCCGTCCCGGAACCTACATGCTGACCTTTCATGTGCGTGAGTATTTTGAACGGCGTGCCGGCCAGACAGGCGCCTGCCCGTTCCTCGATGTCGTGCCGATCCGTTTCGTCATCGCCGATGCCACGGCGCATTATCACGTGCCGCTTCTGGTATCGCCCTGGAGCTTCTCGACCTATCGGGGGTCGTGACCCCCGGCTCGGAGCCTCGCGTCGACCTTCAAGGAGCAGCGGATGAAACCCCTCGCGTGCGTTCCTCTGACCCCGGAGGCTTTTGCACCCTTCGGCCAGGTCATCGAGACGGGCGGCGAGCCGATCACCATCAACGCCGGCTTCGCGCGCCGTTACAACGACCGGTGCACGGTCGATGTCGCCGCCGGCGGCGGTGAGACCAACGTCAGCGTTTTCGTCGCCCGCGCGCGCATCCTGCCCTTGAGCATCACCATGATGGAGCGCCACCCATTGGGGTCGCAGGCCTTCATGCCGCTGCAGGAGCGGCCATGGCTTGCCGTGGTCTGCACGGATCCGGA
The DNA here is from genome assembly GCA_035437025.1 of Beijerinckiaceae bacterium. Taxonomy (GTDB): domain Bacteria; phylum Pseudomonadota; class Alphaproteobacteria; order Rhizobiales; family Beijerinckiaceae; genus JAIUNP01. Next base: position 3,910 of record DAOMXN010000180.1, read on the forward strand.
CGATCGTTCCAGCTACCGCGCCTTTGCCTGCACTGGCACGCAGGGCGTCAACTACGCCGTGAACACCTGGCATTTCCCGCTCATCACCTTCGTGGATGGCGACCGTTTCCTGGTTGTCGACCGCAAGGGGCCGGGCAACAATCTCGAAGAGCGGTTCCTGCCCGAGGATCGCCATCTGACCGTCGTGCTTTGAGGAATCGACACCAGCATGCCCAGCTATTTCGCCCCGAAGGGTGGCCTGCCGCCGCAGACCCAGCTTCTCACGGATCGCGCCATGTTCACGCCCTGGTATGGCGTCATTCCGCGCGGCACGTTCAGCGATATCGTCACCTCGTATTTGCCGTTCTGGGACAAGACGCGCCTATGGGTCATCGCCAGGCCGATGTCGGGGTTCGCCGAGACCTTCTCGCACTACATCGTGGAGGTGTCTGCGGGCGGCGGCTCGCAGCGGCCGGAAGCCGATGCCGGCGCGCAAGGCGTCATTTTCGTGGTCGAGGGCGCCCTGCGCCTGACCATTGCGGGCAAGGATCACGACCTGGCGACCGGCGGTTACGCCTACCTGCCGGCCGGCACCCGCTGGACCCTGGCGAACCCGCATGCCGCTCCGGTACGGTTCCACTGGATTCGCAAGCGCTATCAGGCCGTCGAGGGACTGGCCGCGCCGGAAGCTTTCGTCACCTCGGATCAGGCGACAAAGCCGATCGCCATGCCGGACACGAATGGCGCCTGGTCGACGACGCGCTTCGTCGACCCGACCGACCTTCGACATGATTTCCACGTAAACATCGTCAATTTCGAGCCGGGCGGGCTGATCCCGTTCGCCGAGACCCATGTAATGGAGCACGGGCTTTACGTGCTGGAAGGCAAGGCTGTCTACCGGCTCAATCAGGACTGGGTCGAGGTCGAGGCCGGTGACTACATGTGGCTGCGCGCCTTCTGCCCGCAGGCCTGCTATGCCGGCGGGCCGGGCCGTTTTCGCTACCTGCTCTACAAGGACGTCAACCGGCACATGCCGCTTGGCCCGTTCCAGGGCGCCTGAGGTCGGTTAGGTCGCCCGGATCGCCGCATCGAGGTCGGCGAACAGATCATCGACATCCTCGGCGCCGGTTGACAGGCGCAGCAAATCCGGCGGACAGGGCGTGCCCGGTCCCTCGACCGAGGCGCGATGCTCGATCAGGCTTTCGACGCCGCCGAGCGAGGTTGCGCGTTTCCACAACTGCACGCGGGCGGCGGCGCCGATGGCGGCCGCCTCGCCGCCGCGCAGGCGGATGGACAGCATCCCGCCGAAGCCGCCCTGCATCTGGCGCGCTG
>DAOMXN010000181.1:0-5192 GCA_035437025.1 Beijerinckiaceae bacterium
GCGCCGCCGCCCGGGAGTCGAGCGCTTTCTGGTCATCCGCGATGATCTTGCGGATGGAGGCGAGAATCTCCTCCATCGACGGTTCGGCCGAACGGTTGGCGGGCTGCGCGGCTGCGGAAGACGTGCTCATCGAAAACTCCAGAACCCGAGCGGGCGGCAGGGACCGCACGACACAAGCATCAGTATTCAAATGCGAATCGATGACGCAAGATTAGCGCTGAATTTCGCAGTGGATGAAAGCGGGTGACGATGCGTCGGAGCAGGACCTGTTGCGCTATTGCCCGTCGGGCGTGCGCACGCCGATCCATTTGTCGCGCACCTGTTCGTAGTGCACCTTGGGATCATAGGCCGCGACCTGGATGCCCAGCGTGCGCAACGACAGCCGGCCAATGGCCGACAGCACGTTGTAGGAGGCGACAACCCGGTCGCGCTGCACGGAAACCAGCGCCACGCGCGCATCGAGCAGCGACTGCTGCGAGGTGAGCACATCAAGCGTCGTGCGCTGGCCGACCTTGGCCTCCTCGCGCACGCCGGCCAAGGCGATCTCGGCGGCCCGAACCTGCGCCTGCGCCGCCTCGATCTGCGCGCGGGATGTCTCCAGCGCGCCCCAGGAACTGACCACGGCCTGACGCACCGCTTCGCGCTGCAGGTCCACGGTCATGCGCTGCGTCGTGAGCGTCTCCTTGGCCTCGCGCACGCGGGAATAGACCGCGCCGCCCTCGTAGATCGGAACCGACAGGGTGCCGACCACCGAGGCCACGATCGATTCCTGCTGGTTGCCGGTGGAGTCCAGGCGACGGCTGGCAAGCGCGCGCACCGACAGCGTCGGATAGAGTTCACCCTCGATCACCTTCACCTGCAACTGCTGCTGGTCCACGCCATGCAGCGCCGCGATGATGGCGGGGTGCTCCTTCTGCGACATCGCAACGGCCGCTTCCTTCGACTTCGGCAGCACCTTTTCCACCGGCTGGGCCGGCGACAGCTTCTTCGGCTCGTCGCCGACATGCTGGCGATAGGTGGCGATCGAAGTCTTCAGGTTCGACTCGGCGAGATAGGCATCGCCCCGCGCCTTGGCCAGACTGGCCTCCGACAAAGCGACGTCGGTGCGCGTCAACTCGCCGACCTTGAAGCGGTCCTGCGTCTGGCGCAGCTGCGTCGAAAGAACCTCGATGCTGTTGCGCCGCAGATTGAGGATGGCGGTGTCGCGCAGCACGTTCATGTAGGCGGTGGCGGCGTTCAGGAGCACCGCCTGCTCCTTGTTGCGCAGCGTCTCGCGCGCCGCGAGAACGCGCGATTCGGCGCCGCGCACCTGGTTGCCGGTGCGCCCGCCGTTGTAGATGACCTGATCGAGCGCGACGCTGACGCCGCGCGGGCCGTAGATGTCGTCGGTTACCGAGGCATGGTTGACGCTGAACGCGCGCTGGCCCGTGAACTGGTTCGTCACCGTGGTCGAGCGGCGTGTGCGGGTCGTCTGGTCCACCACGCCGGTGTCAACCGTGCCCGTCACCCTAGGCCGGTAGCCCGAGAGCGCCTGTGGCACGGCCTCGTCCGTCGCGCGTGTGGTGGCGCGTTGAGCGTTGAGGTCCGGGTTGGCGTGATAGGCACGGGACAGCGCGCCATGAATGGTCTCAGCGCGCAGCGACGGCGCCATGCCAATCGCCGCGAACACGGCGAGCGCCGCTGCCGTGCTCCGCAACCGGAGTCTCAAGCCCCACGCCACAACGACACGCTCCAGAAAATTAACGGATCGTTTACCTTCTTACCCGGGAGGCGCGTGGTGTAAATGGCCTGAGCGCAGATGTGAGTGCGGCACGCGGTCAGTGGCGCAAAAAAGCGACAGGGATTACCGATCCGTAATGTTCGTTGCGGCGTCGCGCAAAAGCGCCAGTTCTAGAACTGGAAGGCCGGTTTGGCCCGAAAATCCGCCGCTACAGGCGCGGCGGCGTCAAAAGACGCGTGGCGGCTCACATGCTCGCCGATGCGGCGGAACAGAGTCGCCCGCCCCGAGCGTCCGCGTCCGAGCACGATCATCAGGCGGCCGCCGTCCTTGAGTTGGCGAATCAGCGCATCGGGTTCGGCATCGGCCGCGCCGTGGACGAGAATCGCGTCGAAGTGCGGCGCGTTCGGCGCACCGGCCGCCAGCGATCCCTGGATCACGGTGACGCCGGCCACGCCGGATTCGGCCAGACCGGCCCGCGCGGCGGACTCGTCGGCCACCACCGTTGTCACCTCGGCGCCGAGATCGCGCAGCAGCGCCGCGCCATACCCCGCCCCGCCGACATCCAGCACTGTTTCGCCGGGCTGGACATCAAGCACCTGCAGCATCCGCGCCAGCACCATGGGCGTCAGAAGGATTGACCTGTCGTCGCGCGCGGTCAGCTCGCGGTCGAGATAGGCGATGGCGCGCTGCCGGTCGGAGACGAAGGCCTCGCGCGGAACCGACTCGAAGGCGGCAAGCACGCGCTGGTCGGTCACGTCGTAGGTGCGCAACTGGTTTTCGACCATGGTGCGACGGGCGGCGGCGTAATCAATCATGGCAGGGACCGGACTGGCTTCTTGATGAACCGCTTCTGCGGCAGCGGCGCGCGAAAAGCAAGTTGGACCCTTGTCGCGGGTCACACCGGCATCACGTCAAGCGGGAAAGTGGAGGCCTCGCCCAGAATCGAACTGGGATACAAGGATTTGCAGTCCTCTGCGTAACCATTCCGCCACGAGGCCAATCGCGGTTGGCCCCCTATAGCAACGCCGCCGCGGATTCGGCAACCGCGAATGGCGTTTCTCGTAAATTATTCTCCTTCGCCGCCAGGCGCCCATGCCTGCCGGCGTGCCGATTCCGCCACGGCCGGCGCTGGCTAATTTTCTCGCCACCCCATTTGCATTCCCCGGCGAGCTTGCTATAGGGGCCGCCTCTGCTTTCCCCGATAGCTCAGCGGTAGAGCATTCGACTGTTAATCGAATGGTCGTAGGTTCGAATCCTACTCGGGGAGCCATTTTCCCAAGACGCGCTCGGAAACGCCGCCGGGCGCGTTTTCTTGACTGATCATCCTGCCGGGCCTGGTGCGTGGACTTGCCTTGTCCTTCGTCCGGAGCTTTGGTGAAGTGACGATGACGGCTTTCATCGCCTCACCCACGACCCTGATGTTTCCGGTGCGGATGTTCAACGCCATGCGGGATTGCCTCGATCCGCCGATCTCCCCGGTGCAGGCATCGCTGTTCCCGTTCACGGCCATGCTGACGCGGGTGACCGATTGCGCCCCATGGCTTCGGCGGCCCTATGCCGGCGAGAGCGCCGCGTGACCTCCCGAGATCCTTCCGGCGCTGGCGCCGTGTCCCATGGTCCCGACGCCGATGTCGCCGTCATCGGCGGCGGCGTGGTCGGCATGTCGATCGCCTACGGTCTTGGCCGGATGGGACAGCGCGTCATCGTCCTCGACGAGGGTGACGTGGCGCATCGCGCCTCGCGCGGCAATTTCGCGCTGATATGGGTGCAGGGCAAGGGTCTGAACCTGCCCGACTACGCGGTCTGGACCCTGAAGTCCGCCGATCTCTGGGCCGGCTTTGCCGGGGAACTGGAGCGGAGAACCGGCGAGTCGCTCGCCTATTCGCGTCCGGGCGGCTTCATGACGGCGCTGTCGGACCAGGAACTGGACACGCGCGTTTCGGATCTGTCGAGGTTGCACAACCGGTCACCCGAGGCGGCGCGGTTCGAGCAGGTGGATCGCGCCGGCATGAAGGCCATGCTGCCCGAAATCGGCCCGGAGGTTGTCGGCGGCACCTATTGCCCGGCCGATGGCCACGTCAATTCGCTGCGGCTGTTCTCTGCGCTGCATCAGGCGACGATTTCCGGCGGGGCGCGGTATCGGCCCAACGCTCCGGTGGAGACGGTGGAAGCGCGCGGCGGCGGCTTTCGGATCGTCACCGCGCAGAGCGAGGTGCACGCAGGCAAGGTCGTGCTCGCGGCGGGGCTCGGCAACGCGCGCCTTGCGCCCATGGTCGGTCTCGACGCGCCGGTGCGCCCGCAGCGCGGGCAGGTGATGGTGACGGAAAAGCTCGCACCCTTCCTGCGCTATCCCTGCCTCACCGTGCGCCAGACCGACGAGGGCGGCGTCATGATCGGCGACTCCAAGGAGGAAGTCGGCTTCGACAGCGCCAGCCATCATGCGGTGCTGGCCGCCATCGCAGCGCGCGCCATCCGGACGTTTCCGCTGCTGGGGCGGGCCCGTGTGGTGCGCAGCTGGGGCGCGCTCCGGGTCATGAGTCCGGATGGCATGCCGATCTACGATCAGTCGGAAACCTGTCCCGGCGCCTTCCTGGTGACCTGTCACAGCGGCATCACCCTGGCGGCGGCCCATGCCGACGTGATTGCGCCGGCAATCGCCGAAGGGCGGTTGCCGGCCGGCCTCGCCGTGTTCTCAGCCCGGAGGTTCAGCGGTGTTTCTGCGGTTGCATAGGGGCGGAACGCCCGTGACGGTCTCGATCGATGGCCGAGCGGTCGAGGCACAGGCGGGCGACAGCGTCGCCGCGGCCCTCCTTGCGGCAGGCGTTTCGACCTTCCGGCGCACGGCGAAATCCGGCGCGGCACGGGGCGCCTATTGCGGCATGGGCGTATGCTTCGAGTGTCTGGTGACGGTCGACGGCATCCCCAACCAGCAGGCCTGCCTTATTCCGGTTGCCGCAGGCATGGCGATCATCACGGGTCAGGCCGTGCCCGATCCCGTCACCCGGCGCGCGCCATGAACGTCCCTTCTCTCCCCGGCAAGGCCCGGGGCAAGGTCTGTGATCTGCTCATCGTCGGCGCGGGGCCGGCCGGCATGGCCGCCGCCCTTGTGGCGGTCGAGGCCGGTCTCTCCGTCATCGTGGCGGACGAGGGGGCGGGCCCGGGCGGTCAGATCTATCGCAACTGCCTTGGCCAGAGCGAGGCGATCAACGGCGTCCTGGGCGGGGATTACCAGAAGGGCCGCGCGCTGGCCGCGCCGTTCTCGTCGGCTCCGGTCGAGTATCTGAGGCGCACCACGGTATTCATGCTGGAGCCGCGGCCCGGCGGCGGTGCTCTCGCCGGACTCTCCTGCGCGACGACAGGCACGGCGCAGCTCTGCGCCGCGCGTTGCGTGCTGATCGCGACCGGTGCTCTCGAACGGCCTTTCCCCGTGCCGGGCTGGACCCTGCCGGGCGTGATGACGGCCGGGGCGGGG
>DAOMXN010000182.1:0-5191 GCA_035437025.1 Beijerinckiaceae bacterium
GCCTCCACTTCCTGCAAGGAGACGGAGAAGACCGCCCTGCCCGCCGACGCCTTCGGCTTTTCCACCGGCTCCGATGTGTCGGACCTCGGCGCCTGGGCGATGGGTCTCGAATACAACGGCGCCTTCACCGGCAATGGCTTCAAGCCAGGAACCTTCGCCAGCCATCTCGGCAAGGTGCAGCTCTCGACTTCCTTCGTGCCCTGCTGGGAAGTTGGGCCATATTTCCTCGCGACGACCGCCGTGGGCACGAACCGCGGCGTCATCGGCGATCTCGAGACCACGACCTACGGTTTCGGCGTCGAGAACAAGTACAAGCTGCTTGGCCGCGCGACGCACGGCGTCGGCCTGACCCTGGTGTTCGATCCGAACTACCAGTCCTTCCGCTCGACCAACACCCAGGTCACGCCGAACCTGCGCTGGTCCGGCGACATGCTGACCTCCACCTACAAGGTGCTGCTCGACAAGGAACTGATCGCCGGCAAGCTGTTCGGTGCGGTCAATGTCCAGTGGGACCAGATCTGGACGGAACGCCCCGGCCTGGTGAACCCGGTCGCCGGCACCAGCGACTATGCTCGCAATTCCGTGCTTACGCTGTCGGCGGCGCTGGCCTGGCAGGCGCTGGACGGCTTCTTCGTCGGCGCTGAGACGCGCTACGTACGCACCCACAACGGCCTGTTCTTCAACACCACCACCGGCGACGCGCTGTTCGTCGGCCCGACAGCCTACTGGCAGGTGACGAAGAACATCTCGGCCTCGGGCACCTGGGGCGTGCAGGTCGCCGGCAAGGCGAAATTCGCCGTTCCCGCCACCACCGCCCTCAACCTGCTTTCGAGCGACCTGAACCTGGTGACGCAGCCCCAGCACATCGCCAAGTTCAAGATCGCCGTCAGCTTCTGAAAAACCTGTTCGGGGTCTTGACACCCGTCCTGCGGCGCGGAACCAACGGCGGCATGAGAGCCGCCGTTCTTCTTGTGGCGCTGTTTGCTGCGCAGGCGACCGCACAGGCTGCCGAAATTCGCACCTATGTGGTGCGCGGTGACAGCGCCGCTGACCTCATCCAGCAAATGAGACAGCTCGGTCCCAGAGGATTCTGGGGCTGGACGCAGGCGGACTATGCCTGGACGTACCGCTACGACCAATCCGGCGGGCGCTGCCGCATTGCTTCGGCCACGGTTACCGAACGCATCCAGGTGACGCTTCCGTCGTGGTCGAACCGCGACGCGGGCAAGGCATGCCTGCGGGAGGCCTGGGAACGGATGCTCACCCGGCTCTCGGACCACGAACAGGGGCACGTCAGCCGCTGGCGCGGCACCAGGGAGCGCATCCATGTCGCCTTGCTGGCAATCGCGCCGCAGGCGTCCTGCGATGCGGTGGCCAAGGCGGCTGACGACACCGCCAAGGCCGAAATCCGCCGCACGCAGGACCTGCAGAATGCCTATGACCGGCAGACGAACCACGGCATGGCCCTTGGTGTCGCCCTGCCGGACTGTTGACGCCCGCACATCGCTCCGCGCGTTATTGCGGCTCGAACTTGCCGAGCTTGAGCAACTGCGCGCTCTTGTCCCGGTACGCTTCAGCGAACGCAACAAAGGCTTCCGGCGTTTCGGATGTCGAGACAATGCCAAGCTTTTCGAGCTTGCCCTCCTTGTCGAGATCCTTCACCGCGTCGTTCACTGTCCGGTTGAGGTGCGTGACCAGTGCGGCCGGCATGCCTTTTGGGCCCCAGAGCCCGTACCAGGAGGATTGATCCATGCCCTTGAGGCCGACTTCCTCCATGGTCGGGATGTCCGGCGCTAGCTTGGTGCGCTGGGCGGTCGTGACGGCGACGCCCTTCACCTTGCCGCCGCGGACCTGCGGCAACAGGGCCAGCAGCGGATCGATCAGCAACTGCACATGACCGCCCGCGACGTCGTTGAGCGCCGGCCCGGTACCGGGATAGGTGACGATCGGAATATCCGTCCCCGCCAGCGTGTTGAACTGGATGGTTGCCACGTGACCCGGCGCGCCGAGAGCCGCCGTGGCGAAAGTCCAGGACTTCGGATCGGCCTTGAACGCCGCCACGACCTCGGGGACCGTTTTCTGCGGCCGCTGGTTCGCCATGATGAGGATCATGGGCGCCTCGCCGACTCGGGCGATCGACGTGAAATCCCGGATCGGATCGTAGGGCGCTGACTTCAGCACAAGCTGGGCCATCACATGCGTGCCGGCCGAAAACAGCAGCGTGTAGCCGTCCGGATCGGACGAACGCACTGCGTTGCCGCCGATTGTACCGGAAGCCCCGGGCCTGTTCTCGACGATAACCTGGTGGTTATGCGACGCGCGCAACTTTTCGGCGATCAGCCGCGCGAACACGTCGACGCCACCACCGGCAGCGAACGGCACAACAATCTTGATGGTCTTGGCGGGGTAAGCGGTCTGCGCAGAGGCTGGCTGCGTCAGGACTGCGGCACTCAGTGCACCGGCACCCAGCGCCATCATGCGACGACGGTCAATCATCGGTTCCTCCCATGAAGACAGGGCCTGCGGCGCGGGCGTGTGCGGCGTCGCAGGCGAGTGAGACGTCGATCAGGCCGCGAGAAGGGCGCGCTCGACCTGCCCGATCCCGGCCGCATCAAAGGCGGCGAAAATCTCTTTCTCGGCTTTCTCGCCGAGGTTCTTCAGCGGCTCGCGGATCGTGGCATGGTCAAGAATCCCGCGATGGACAAGGCCGAGCTTGAGCGCCACGGTGCCCTCCATGTGCGAGCCACGATGATAGACCGCACGCGTGACCGGCAGGAGGCGCTCGAACACCTTGCGCGCTTCCGGATAGTTCTGGGCTTTCCCGGCCTCGATCAGTTGAACCAGCAGTTCCGGAGCGATGTTGCCGTAACCGACGAGCAAGCCATCGACATCGAACATTGTCGGCAGCAGCCACTCGTCATGGCAGGAAAGGATCTGCAACTTCGGATTGGCCTTCTTCAGCTCCGGAATTTCAACGTACCAGCGCTTCATGTTGCGCACGCCGTTCTTGGTGGCGACCACCCCATCCTGGGTGGCGATCGCAAGCTGCGTGTCGAGATCGTAGCAGGCCTTGGTGACGTCCGGATACTGGAACAGGATGCACTGCAGACCGGACTCTTCCCAGATTGCCTTGTACCGGGACTGCGGCGCGCCCTTCTGATAGCCAAAGCGCAGCCAGCCGTGGTTGGGATAGACAAGCGCGCCAGTTGCGCCGGCGGCCTTGCACTTGCGGGCTTCTGCGGCGGCGACGCGTGTACCCTCGCCCGTGATGCCCGCGATGATCGGCACCGCGCCGTCTACGGCTTCCACATAGGTGCGGATCAACGCCAGCCGCTCGTCCTCGGTCAGGAACGTGCCTTCGCCGGCATGGCCGAGGATGACAAGGCTCTTCACGCCCTTCACCGAAACCAGCCACTTGGCAATGCGGGCATTCGCGGCGTGGTCGACTTCGCCGTCGCGGGTAAAGGCTGTCACCGGGGCGGGGCTGAGGCCACGCATGTCCATCGGCGTCATGACATATCTCCTGTGGGTCGATGCTCCCGCGCAATCCGTCGGGGAACGTTATTGGGAACGTTCCCTTTCTTGCATTGCAAACGTTCCCTGTCAAGGCTAGAGTCACTGTGTCGTGATGCTTCCCAAAATTTGGATCTGTGACCACAGATGCCCAACTCCCCACTTCCAACCGGTCGGGTGACCATTCTCGACGTGGCGCGCGCCGCAGGCGTGTCGAAATCGAGCGTCTCGCGCTTCCTGGACGAGCGGCTGCCGCCCTCCGACAGCGAGGTGGCTCGCCACGTCCGAAAGGTTGCGGCCGCCCTGGGCTATGTCCGCGATGTCTCTGCGGCCAGTCTGCGGCGCGGAAGAACCGGCACCATCGGCGTCATCGTGCCGCGCCTGACCGATACGGTCATGGCCATGCTGTACGAATCGGTGGCCCGTGCCTGCGCCCGCTCTGGACAGTTTGCGATCGTCGCCACCACCGACGATGAGCCGGAGGCGGACCGCGCCGCTGCCCGCACCCTGATGCAGCGCGGTGTCGACGGGCTGATCCTGTCGACAGCGCGTGCGGATGACAGGCTTGCCGCCGAACTGGCCGAACGCGACGTGCCTTTCGTGCTTGCCCTGCGCACTGACGGGAAGAGCCTCTCATCGATCGGGGACGACAGGCTGGGCGGCTACCTCGCGACCCGGCATCTGGTCGATCTGGGCCACCGCAGGATCGCAATCATCGCCGGGCCCGACTATGCCTCCAGCAGCCGCGAGCGCGTGAACGGCTACAGGCAGGCGATGGACGAAGCCGGGCTGGGGATCGATCCGGCCTGGATCCGGCCCTCGAGCTTCAGCATCGAATCCGGCGTCGAGGCTGCCGCGCGCCTTATGGACCTGAAGCCTGCGCCAACGGCCATTTTTGCGGTCAACGACAATACGGCGATCGGCGCAATGTCGACACTGACAAGGCGGGGGCTGTCTGTGCCTGATGACGTCTCGCTGGTCGGCTATAACGACATCCCGCTTGTCAGCCTTCTGCCGACGCCGCTGACCTCCGTACGCGTTCCCTTTGATCAGATAGCCCTTGCCGCCCTCGATCTCCTCGGCGCAGGAGCGGGCCACGAGAAGGATCGCGTGCGCGTCGCCACGCCGTCCCTTATCCCGCGACGCTCCACTGCGCCGCCTCCGAGGCACGCCTGAGGGCAAACGCTTGGGCGCGAGACGCTAAACCACCAGCCCGGACATCGGTTTCACCGCGCCGGATTCCGGGAAGACGCTGGCCGCCAGGATGTTGGCGCCGAGGCCGAGATGATCGGCGAGCAGCCCCTTCATCACGGCGCGCAGGTCCGTGGTCGCCTTGAGGTCGCGGCCTTCGTGCAGTTGCGCTGTCTTCAGGCCCGGCCAGTCCGCGATGACGCGACCGCCCCTGATCGCGCCGCCCGCGAGGAACGCAACGGTCGCGGTGCCGTGATCGGTGCCTTCCGTGCCGTTGATGCGCGCGGTGCGGCCGAACTCGGTGATCACCAGAACCGCCGTATCCTTCCAGATCGGCTGAAGCACGGATTCGAACGCGGCGAACGCGCCATCGAGACCGCCGAGCAGCGTCGCGAGCCGGCCTTTCGCGCCCCCCTCGTTGGCGTGCGTATCCCAACCGTCGAAGGCGAGCGCGGCGACGCGCGGCCCGTCCTGCGCCGCGATCAGC
>DAOMXN010000183.1:0-5153 GCA_035437025.1 Beijerinckiaceae bacterium
GCGGGAGGCGGCGCCCCGCGCCGCCAGACGCCGTGGCTCCAGCATGACGATGCGGCGATCGCCGAGCCAGGGCGCCTCAAGCAGGGCCAGCGGTACTCGGGTCGTCTTCCCCGCTCCCGGAGGCGCGACAAGAACCGCCGCAACCTGGCTCGACAGCGTCCGGTCCAGAAGATCGAGGACCTCGTCGATGGGCAGCGCCGAACCGAAGCGCATGCCGTGCTAGCTGGCCTGCGGGCGGCCGATGCTGGTGTAGGCGAAACCGCGCGCCACCATGTCTTCCGGACGATAGATGTTGCGCAGGTCAATGACGGTGGGCGACTTCAGCGCCGCCTTGACGCGCGTCAGATTCAGCGCGCGGAACGCGTCCCATTCCGTCACGATGACCAGCGCGTCCGCGCCTTCGCAGCAATCGTAGGCGTTCCTGGCGAAGGTCACGCCCGGCAGCATCGGCGCTGCCAGTTCCATGCCCTCGGGATCATAGGCGCTCACGCTGGCGCCCGCCGCGATCAGCGCGGGAACGAGCGTCAGCGACGGCGCCTCGCGCATATCGTCGGTGTTCGGCTTGAAGGTCAGACCAAGCACGGCGATGCGCTTGCCGCGAACGCTTCCGCCGCAGGCCGCGACCACGCGTTCGGCCAATGCGGCCTTGCGGGCATCGTTGACTTCAACCACGGTCTCCACGATGCGCACCGGGCTGCCATAGGCCTGCGCCGTCTGCACAAGGGCAAGTGTGTCCTTGGGAAAGCAGGAGCCGCCATAGCCCGGGCCGGCATGCAGGAACTTCGAACCGATGCGATTGTCGAGGCCGATGCCGCGGGCGACTTCCTGAACGTTGGCGCCCACCTTCTCGCACAGGTCCGCCATCTCGTTGATGAAGGTGATCTTCATGGCGAGGAAGGCATTTCCGGCATACTTGATCAGCTCGGATGTGCGGCGGGAGGTGAAGACGATCGGCGCCTGGTTCAGATAGAGCGGACGATAGATTTCGCTCATGACCGAACGGGCGCGTTCGTCCAGCGTGCCGACGACGATGCGGTCAGGCCGCTTGAAGTCCGAGATCGCGGCGCCTTCGCGCAGGAATTCGGGATTGGACACCACGGCGAACTCGGCGTCCGGCCGCGCCTCGCGGATGATCCGTTCGACTTCATCGCCCGTTCCGACCGGGACCGTGGACTTCGTGACGACCACGGTGAAGCCCTTGATGGCCGCGGCGATCTCCCGGGCGGCAGCGTAGACGAAGGTGAGATCCGCCTGGCCGTCGCCGCGGCGCGACGGCGTGCCGACCGCGATGAACACAGCTTCCGCATCCGAAACCGCAGCCGCCAGGTCCGTGGTGAACGACAGCCGGCTTTCCTCGACATTCGACTGCACGAGCTCGGCCAGACCCGGCTCATAGATCGGCATGTCGCCGGCCTTGATCCGATCGATCTTGGCCGAATCCTTGTCGACGCAGGTCACCACATGGCCGAAGTCGGCCAGGCAGGCGCCGGACACCAGCCCAACGTATCCCGAGCCGATCATTGCGATATTCATGACAGGGTTCCTTTCTGGAAGCCCGCTCTAGCCGCCTACACCCGACGCCGCAAGCGCCGCCGCGTTGACGATATCGCTGTCCTTCGAATTGATGGAGACGATCTGCACGGGCTTGTCGAGACCCACGAGCAGCGGTCCGATCACGGTGGAACCACCCAGTTCCTGCAGCATTTTCGTGGCGATGGCGGCGGAATGGAAGGCCGGCATGATCAGCACGTTCGCCGGGCCGGACAGGCGACAGAACGGATAGGCGGCCATCATGTCGGGGTTGAGAGCGACGTCCGCCCCCATCTCGCCGTCGTATTCGAAATCAACCTTGCGTCTGTCGAGAAGCTGGACCGCCTCACGCACGCGCTGAGAACGCTCGCTCTCGGGATAGCCGAAGGTCGAGAAGGCCAAGAGCGCCACGCGTGGAACATACCCGAGCCGGCGGGCGAATCCGGCGGCCTCGACGGCGATGGCGCACAATTCCTCCGCCGTCGGCATGTCATGCACCGCCGTATCCGCGACGATCACCGGACGTCCGCGCGACAGGATCATGGACACGCCGATCACGCTGTGACCGGGCTTGACGTCAACGACCCTGCGCACATCGGCGAGCGTGACCGAGAAGTTGCGCGTCAGGCCAGTCACCATCGCATCCGCGTCGCCCATGGCCACCATGGAGGCGGCGAAGTAGTTGCGGTCCTGATTGATCAGCCGCTGGCAGTCACGGAACAAAAGGCCCTTGCGCTGCATGCGCGCGTAGAGGAACTGGGCGTAAACGGCATTGCGCGTCGACAGGCGCGCGTTGTGGATTTCGAGCCCGTCCTTGATCTCGATGCCGGCCTGGCTGGCCATCGCCTTCACCCGGTCCTCACGGCCGACCAGGATGGCATGGCCCAAACCCTGATTGACGAAGGACACGGCGGCGCGGATCACCGCTTCTTCCTCGCCTTCCGCGAAGACGACGCGCTTGGGATTGCGCCTGACCTGCTCGAAGACGCGCGACAGCACGCCGGCGACCGGATCGCGGCGCGCCGACAGCGCCGCTTCGTACTTGGCAAGACTGGTGAGCGGCTTGCGAGCAACACCGGTGTCCATCGCGGCGCGCGCCACGGCAGCAGGAATTTTCGACATCAGGCGCGGATCGAAGGGCACCGGGATGATGTAGTCGCGCCCGAAGCGCGGGCGAACGCCGCCATAGGCCGCGGCGACCTCGTCCGGCACGTCCTCGCGCGCCAGATCGGCGAGCGCGTAGGAGGCGGCGATCTTCATTTCCATGTTGATGGTCGTCGCCCGAACGTCGAGCGCGCCGCGGAAGATGTAGGGAAAGCCCAGCACGTTGTTGACCTGGTTCGGGTAATCCGAACGGCCCGTCGCCATGATGGCGTCATCGCGAATGTCCGCGACCTCTTCCGGAAGGATTTCCGGATCAGGATTGGCCATGGCGAAGATGATGGGATTGGGCGCCATGGAGCGCACCATGTCGGGCGTCAGGGCGCCCTTGGCGGAAAGGCCGAAGAAGCAGTCGGCGCCGGTCATGGCGTCCGAGAGCGTGCGCGCCTTGGTTTCCGCCGCGTGCGCGCTCTTCCACTGGTTCATGCCTTCCTTGCGCCCGCGATAGACGACGCCTTTGGTGTCGCACAGGATGACGTTGTTGGGCGCAAAGCCCATGGCCTTGAGCAGTTCCACCGAGGCGATGCCCGCCGCGCCCGCGCCGTTGACCACGAGTTTCGTCGACTTGACGTCGCGCCCTGTGATCTGCAGGGCATTGAGCAGGCCGGCTGCGGCGATGATGGCCGTGCCGTGCTGGTCGTCATGGAACACCGGGATGTCCATGAGTTCGCGCAGCCGCTCCTCGATGATGAAGCATTCCGGGGCCTTGATGTCCTCCAGGTTGATGCCGCCGAAGGAGGGGCCGAGGTAGCGCACCGCGTTGATGAAGGCGTCCGGGTCTTCGGTGTCGACTTCCAGATCGATGGAATCGATGTCGGCGAAACGCTTGAACAGCACCGACTTGCCTTCCATCACCGGCTTGGAGGCGAGCGCGCCGAGATTGCCGAGACCGAGGATGGCCGTGCCGTTGGAAATCACGGCGACGATGTTGCCGCGCGCTGTGTAGTCGAAGGCCGTGGCCGGATCCTGCGCGATTGCCTTCACGGGGACTGCGACACCCGGCGAATAGGCCAGCGACAGATCGCGCTGCGTCGCCATCGGCTTGGTCGGCACGATCTCGAGCTTGCCAGGCTTGCCGCGCGAGTGGAAATCAAGCGCCTCCTGATCCGTGATGTTCGGGCGGCTGCGCCGCTTCAGCGGCTCCATCTCGGACATGCGTGTTTCCCTTGTCAGTGTTCTTGGCAAGATCGGCCCAGCTCGATCAAGAAGCTTGCCATAAAGGTGCAGGCTGGCAACCTCAAGCGACCGCGTCTGCGCTTATGGTAGGTCTCCCCTGCGCCGGTCGCGTCAGCCGCTCAAGGGTTCGCAGTCGCTGACCGGGGCACCACACAGGCCCCGCCACCAGCCAATGACGCCGTCGGGGCTTTCCACCTGCACCCATTCGCCAGAGCAGGCGAGGATCCGTTTCGGCTGGTTTCCGCCGCTCAGCGGGCCCTCCATGGCGTTTTTTGCCGGCAAGAGCGGAGCGTCCTCCCTTGGCTCCGCGTACAAGGCGCCAAGCGGCATCTTGCGATAGTAGGTCACCTTGCCGCCGATCTGACTCAGCGGCAGCCAGCCGCGCCCTGAATAGGTCTTGATGCCGCCGGTTGAGCGCCGGCCCAGTGTGCCGAAGTAGTAGGGATCGTTGTAGGGGTGTAGCGCCTTTTCTATCAGCACCCAGCCATCCTTGATGCCGAGAATCTGGAACCCGGCCCGCCAGACCTCGTCTGTAGGCACGGAGATGTCTTCCAGATCCCTTGCGGTCGCCTTTTGCGGCGGCGCAATGCGGCCGACGATCTTGGCCTTGGCATTGGGCTCGGCACGCACTGGCGTGCCTGCACGGCTTCTGTCGAGCGAATAGCCGGAAATCGAGCAGGCCGTCATGCCTTCCGGCAGGGACTGCGCAGATACCGGCTGAATAAGCATAGCCAGCATCAGTGCACCAAGGGTTGGTACTGCGGCACCAATGCTTGCCATCAGATCCTCCGCCCGCTCGCAGCATCAAACAAATGCACCGCCCTCGCCGGCACGTCGACGCTGACGCTTTTGGCCTGGGCATCCGCCGCGTGTGGCGACAGCTGCAGGGTGAAGTCCTGGCCGCCGAAGGTGCCGTGATAGAGGCGCGACGGTCCCAGCTCCTCGACGAAATCCACGTCCACGCCAATGGCTCCGCCCGGCGAGGGGCTGGTTTCGTCAGGCCTGATGCCGACGAGCACCGAAGTCCCGGCGGCAGCCGCGCCGGTGTCGCAGGCCAGCTTCACGCCCCCGACGTCGACCATGCCCTTACCGGCGATGCTGCCCTTCAGCATGTTCATCGCCGGAGAACCGATGAACGTGGCGACGAACGTGCTTTCCGGCCGGGTATAGACCTCGCTCGGCGTGCCGATCTGCTCGACCTGCCCGCCGTTCATCACCACGATCATGTCGGCGAGGGTCATCGCCTCGACCTGATCGTGCGTGACGTAGATCGAGGTGACCTTGAG
>DAOMXN010000184.1:0-5105 GCA_035437025.1 Beijerinckiaceae bacterium
GCCAAGCGGCCCGACGGCCTTGCGCACCAGGTCCACCGCGCTGAACCGCGCCGTCAGATCATCCGTGACGGCCACCACCAGCCCCGCCTTGCCATCGGCGGAGACGCCGGCCAGCGCCACCACGCCCGATCCGAGCCGCTTCTTTCCCTCATCGGCGAGGCTCTTCAGGTCGCGCGCGTCGATGCCGTCCAGCACGCGCGCCAGCAGCTTCACCCCGCCGACTTCGCGCACATCGTCGCCCGCTGCGGCGGCGCCCCCTCCCATGGCGAGCTTCTTGCGCGCGTCGGCAAGCTCACGTTCCAGCTTGCGCCGCTCATCCATGAGCTGGATCACGCGTTCGGCCGCCTCGACAGCCGGAGCGCGCAGCGCCGCCGACACCGCCTGCAACCGCCGGCTTTCGCCATTCAGGTGGCGCCGCGCGGCCGAACCCGTGAGCGCCTCGATGCGGCGCACGCCGGCGCTCACCGCGCCTTCCGCCACGATGGCGATCAGCCCGATGTCACCGGTACGCTGCACGTGGGTGCCGCCGCACAGCTCGACCGAATAGGCCTTGCCCGCAGGCTCGCCCTCTTCATATCGGCCCATCGACACCACGCGCACCTCATCGCCGTACTTTTCGCCGAACAGGGCGCGCGCGCCGCTGGCAATCGCCTCGTCCACGGCCATCAACCGCGTCACCACCGGCGCATTCTGCAACACCAGCGCGTTTGCCAGATCTTCCACCTGTCCGATTTCGTCATCGTTGACCGGCTTGGGATGGCTGATGTCGAAGCGCAGCCGTTCCGGGCTGACCAGAGACCCCTTCTGCGCCACGTGATCGCCAAGCACATGCCGCAACGCCTCGTGCAGCAAGTGCGTCGCCGAGTGGTTGGCGCGGATGGCGGACCGGCGCCGCGTGTCGACCGCAAGGTTTAGCGCCGCGCCAACCTTGAGCACCCCTTCCTCGACCCGGACGGCATGCGCGAAAACCTCTCCCAGCCGCTTCTGCGTGTCGTTCACCGACAACCGCACGCCCTCGCCCGTCATGGCGCCGGCATCGCCAACCTGGCCGCCGGACTCGCCATAAAATGGCGTCTGGTTCAGCACGACAAAGCCGGTCTCGCCGGCCTTCAAAGCGCTAACTTCGGCACCATCCCGGATCAGCGCCGTGACGACGCCCTCGGCCGCCTCCGTGTCGTAGCCCAGGAACTCCGTCGCGCCGGCCCGCTCCTTGATCGCGAACCAGACCGCTTCCGTCGCCGCCTCGCCCGATCCCGCCCAGGCCGCGCGCGCCTCGGCCTTCTGCCGCGCCATGGCCGCGTTGAACCCATCGACATCAACGCCGATGCCGCGCGCCCGCAGCGCATCCTGCGTCAGATCGAGCGGAAATCCATAAGTGTCATAAAGGCGGAACGCCGTCTCGCCCTTCAGCGTCGCGCCGCTGGTGAGGCCGGCCGCCTCATCCTCGAGCAGCGACAGGCCGCGCTCCAGCGTCCGCCGGAACCGCCCCTCCTCAAGCTTCAGCGTCTCGGCGATCAGCGCCTCCGCCCGGTGCAACTCGGGATACGCCTGTCCCATCTCGCGCACCAGCGTGTGCACCAGACGGTGCATCAGCGGCTCACGCGCGCCCAGGAGCTGCGCATGCCGCATGGCGCGGCGCATGATTCGGCGCAGCACATAGCCACGCCCCTCGTTGGACGGCAGCACGCCGTCCGCGACCAGAAAGGCAGAGGCCCGCAGATGGTCCGCGATCACGCGGTGGCTCGCCTTCTGCGGCCCCTCCGCGTCCACCGACACCAGATCGGCGACGGTGCGGATGATCGACCGCATCATGTCGGTCTCGTAATTGTCATGCGTGCCCTGCAAGACTGCGGATATGCGCTCCAGTCCCATGCCGGTGTCGATCGACGGCTTGGGCAGGCGCACACGCTCTCCGCCGGGCAGCTGCTCGAACTGCATGAACACGAGGTTCCAGACCTCGATGAACCGGTCGCCGTCGGCATCGGCCGAACCCGGAGGCCCGCCGGGAATATGCGGTCCGTGGTCGTAGAAAATTTCCGAGCATGGCCCACAAGGCCCGGTGTCACCCATGGCCCAGAAATTGTCCGACGTCGGGATGCGGATGATGCGCTCGTCCGGCAGGCCTGCGATCTTCTTCCACAGACCGAAGGCCTCGTCGTCCTCATGGTAGACCGTGACCATGAGCTTGTCCTTCGGCAGGCCATACTCTCGCGTCACCAGCGTCCAAGCGAGTTCGATTGCCCGGTCCTTGAAATAGTCACCGAACGAGAAGTTCCCCAGCATCTCGAAGAACGTATGGTGCCGCGCGGTGTAGCCGACGTTGTCCAGGTCGTTGTGCTTGCCGCCGGCCCGCACGCATTTCTGCGATGTCACGGCCCGGCTGTAGGGTCGGTGCTCCTGACCGGTGAAGACATTCTTGAACTGCACCATCCCCGCGTTGGTGAACATCAGCGTGGGATCGTTGCGCGGAACCAGCGGCGACGAGGCAACGACCTCGTGTCCGTTCTTCGCGAAGAAATCGAGAAAGGTGGAGCGGATTTCGTTGACGCCACTCATGATGAACGACCGTGCGACCCTGAAAGCAGGGGGCCGCCGGCCTGATGCATCCTGCTCCGCCCGCCGCCCCGAATGGAACCGCAGCCCTTGTAGAGCCTGAGCGCCGAAAGGCAAACCCGGAATTCAGCATCCGGCCGGCGCGACGCCCGATCTTCCGCCGCCTCAGTGCTCGGGCGGACCATCGTCCTCCGGCTCCGCACCGCCATTCTCCAGGATGCGCTCGGCGATCAGCCCCGCGTTCTGCCTGATCATCTGCTCGATGCGCCCGGCGATCTCGGCGTTCTGCCGCAGGAACGCCTTGGCGTTCTCCCGCCCCTGCCCCAAACGCTGGCTGTCGAAAGAGAACCACGCCCCGGACTTCTCGACGATGCCGGCCTTGACCCCGAGATCGACCAGCTCACCCATCTTGGAGACGCCCTCGCCATACATGATGTCGAACTCGACCTGCTTGAACGGCGGCGCCACCTTGTTCTTCACCACCTTGACGCGCGTGGTGTTGCCGACGACCTCCTCGCGCTCCTTGATCGCGCCGATGCGGCGGATGTCGAGGCGAACCGAGGCATAGAATTTCAGCGCGTTGCCGCCCGTCGTCGTCTCCGGGCTGCCATACATCACGCCGATCTTCATGCGGATCTGGTTGATGAAGATCACCATCGTGTTGGAGCGCGAGATCGAGGCGGTCAGCTTGCGCAGGGCCTGGCTCATCAGCCGCGCCTGCAGGCCCGGCTGGCTCTCGCCCATCTCGCCCTCGATCTCGGCCTTCGGCGTCAGCGCCGCGACCGAATCGACCACGAGCACGTCGACCGCGCCGGAGCGCACCAGCGTATCGGTGATCTCCAGTGCCTGCTCGCCGGTGTCCGGCTGCGAAATCAGCAGGTTTTCAAGGTCCACGCCGAGCTTGCGGGCATAGACCGGATCGAGCGCATGCTCCGCGTCGATGAAGCCGCAGATGCCGCCCTTCTTCTGGGCTTCCGCGATGGTGTGCAGCGCCAGCGTGGTCTTGCCCGACGATTCCGGCCCGTAGATCTCGATCACGCGGCCGCGTGGCAACCCGCCGACGCCGAGCGCGATGTCGAGGCCGAGCGACCCCGTCGACACCGTCTCGATCTCGATGGCCTTCTGGTTCTTGCCCAGCCGCATGATCGAGCCCTTGCCGAAGGCGCGTTCGATCTGGCTGAGGGCGGCGTCAAGCGCCTTGGTCTTGTCCATCGAGGATCCTTCAACGAGTCGCAGCGCGGGCTGAGTCATGGTGTCGTCCCCTTATGCCGGGCGCAGGCGCGCCGTTCAATGGGGAATATGTGCATGATTTGTTCTTAAAGAAAAGTTCTTTTTTTGTTCTTGTTGACATAATTTGTTCTGGCCATCGATGCCGGCCTGATCCTCGCCCGGCGTCTTGACGAGACCGGCCGCGGTCGCATCGGACAGCTGGCTGACGAGCAGGGTTTCGAACTCGGGTCACGAGCCGGTTCAGGACGGCTGCGCCTGCGTCAAGGCGGCGAAATCCCTGCTCGGCCGGAATTGTCGAATGTACTCCCAAAGCGGGAATTGATTCCTGCGTTTCTTCCTCCTAGACGTCAGAGGTTGTAATCAACATTGGAGAGGGGCATGCGTTTTGGTCGTTTTGCAATGGCAGGATGTGTCGCCATGGGGTTCGCAGTGTCGAGCGGGGTTGCTTCCGCAGGCGAACGCGTGCTGTCGACGGTCGGCAGCTGGCGCGTCATACTCAACCTCAATCCGGACAACAGCTTCAACCGCTGCCTCATCGAAACCACCCAGGGTGGCCAGATGCTACGGATTGCCGGCGGCGCGAAGAGCACGGATCTGTCCCTGTCGGTGCCGGCCATGGGCATTCCGAACGGCGGTCAGGGCACCATTGGTTCCGACGGCATGCAACCGGAGTATTTCACGTTCGCAGCCAACAAGCTGCGCGCCTGGACAGCGATCCCGTGGGAAATGGGTTTGCACCTCGAGAAGGCGCGCTCGATCGAGGTCGGGGTCAACCGCCGGCAAATGAAGTGGCGCGTGAGCGGGACGAAACAAGCGATGATTCGCATGACGGACTGCGTCAATCAGAACGCGCCGTAAGCGCTGTGGTCATTGCTTCGGACTCCCGGGAGTTCCGGGTGTCCGGGGCGATCACCCCTCCATCACCGTCTTCACCTTCTCGATCAGCTGCTTGAGCGAGAACGGCTTGGGCAGGAAATCGAACTGCTGGCCTTCCGGCAGGTTCTTGCGGAAGGCTTCCTCGGCATAGCCCGAGACGAAGATCACTTTCAGGTCCGGCGCGAGCTTGCGCAATTCGCCCAGCATGGTCGGCCCGTCCATTTCCGGCATCACCACGTCGGAAACCACGAGATCGATGTCCTTCAGCCGGTCCTTGGCGAGTTCCAGCCCGTCGAGGCCGGAGGGCGCCTGCAACACGGTGTAGCCGCGCGAGGAGAGCGCGCGGGCGGCGAAGTTGCGCACCGCCTCCTCGTCCTCCACCAGCATGATCGTGCCCTTGCCGGTGAGGTCGGCGGCGGGTGCCTTGGTCTCGCCGGCCGGGCGCT
>DAOMXN010000185.1:0-5079 GCA_035437025.1 Beijerinckiaceae bacterium
TCGCGCACGCGCCGCAGCAGCCGGCCGGCTATGCGCGGCGTACCGCGCGCGCGCCGCGCAATCTCGTTGGCGCCTTCGTCTACGATGCCGATGCCCATCACGCGCGCAGCGCGCCTGACGATGCTTTCAAGCTCCTCGACCGTGTAGAAATTCAGCCGGATCGGGATGCCAAAGCGGTCACGCAACGGGGTCGTCAACAGCCCCTGCCGCGTGGTGGCGCCGACCAGCGTGAACTTCGGCAGGTCGATCTTCACCGAGCGCGCTGCCGGCCCCTCGCCGATCATCAGGTCGAGCTGGTAGTCCTCCATCGCGGGATAGAGGATTTCCTCCACCGCCGGATTGAGCCGGTGGATCTCGTCAATGAACAGAACGTCCCGCTCTTCCAGTGCCGTGAGCTGGCCCGCAAGGTCGCCGGCCTTGGCGATCACAGGGCCTGAGGTGGAACGGAAATTGACACCGAGTTCACGCGCCACGATCTGCGCCAGCGTCGTCTTGCCGAGGCCCGGCGGACCGACGAACAGCACATGGTCCAGCGCTTCGCCGCGCGTCTTCGCCGCCTCTATGAACACCTTGAGATTCTGGCGCGCACCGGCCTGTCCGGTGAAATCGGCCAGCAGCTTGGGACGGATCGACGCATCGATGTCGTCGTCCCGCTTGTCCCCCGAAACCAGACCGGGCTTGGAAGCGGCTCGGCTCACAACAGGAACTCCAGTTCGATTGCGTCGCGAACGTCGATGCCCCGGTAGCCTTTGGAGATCAGCCCGGGCATGGCCCCGCGAAAGGCATCGATGGCACCGACGTAGAGCGTGGTGAGACGGAAACCATTCAGTTGGAAGAACGCCAGAGCCGGCAGATTGTCGTTGGATGCCATGGCGCGCAGCACCGTCGCGCCGCGGGCGCGGGCAAGCCGTTTCAGTTCCTCCAGAAGCTGCCGGGCGAACCCCTCACCTGACCGCAGGGAGTGCACGGCGCAGATCAGGATCATCCGGTCCCGCTGGGTCCAGTTTGCGAAAGCCACGAGTTCGTCACCCAGATAGAGCCCGGTTGCCTCGAGATCCTTGACGTCATAGCGATGCATGCCGATGAGCATCCCCGAAGTGCCCCAGCGCCGCATGACGAAATCGACCAGGGGCGCCTTGTCCACGATGGCGCGAAAGGCCAGGTCCATGCGATCCGTCGCCTCGCTCAACTCGCCAACTCCTTCAATCCCCGCCGGATCAGGGCGGAGGCGTCCGCTCCCTCGCCCAGTGCCTTGAGCGCGGCGGCGACGGCGGCTGCTGCCTGCGGCTGGCCATAGCCCAGGTTGGTCAGCGCCGAGACCGCATCGCGCGCAGGGCCGGGCGCCTTCTTATCGTCCACATCGCCGGTAAGCTTGACCAGCGCCGGATCGACCGAGCCGAAGGCGGGGGCCTTGTCCTTGAGTTCGGCGATGATGCGGGCGGCGAGTTTTGGCCCGACGCCGGAGGCCCGCCCGATCATGGCCTTGTCCTGCGTGGCGATTGCGGTGGCGAGTTCGCCGGGCGCCATGATCGAGAGGATCGAGAGCGCGACCTTGGAGCCAACGCCCTGCACGCTCTGGAGCAGGCGGAACCAGTCACGCTCGGCATCCGACCTGAAGCCGAACAGACGGATCGCGTCCTCGCGCACCTGCGTCTCGATGGCAAGCGTCGCGGCGTCGCCGGGCTGCGGCAGATTCTGCAACGTGCGGGTGGAGCAGAACACCACATAGCCGACGCCATGCACGTCGAGGATGACGCAATCCTCCCCATAGCTGTCGATGAAGCCCTTCAGCTTGCCGATCATCGCCGTTTCCTTTCCGCGCAATGCTGGAGCCTGCCGCTGCGCGTGCCGTCCGCCCAGAAGAACTGGGCGGTCGATCCGCTCCTGACCACCCGGAACGTGCGGGGCGAGGCCTGCGTCTGCCCTTCCGCGATACAGGCCTTCGCCAGCCCCTTGTACGTTGCACCGGCGCTGTCCTGCGAGGCGAAATCGAAGCTCACGCCCTTGCAGGAAAACACCGGGAAGGTGACGCTGTCGTCGGCGATGGTCACGAAGATGCGGCGGGCCCTGCAGTCGCTGGCATTGAGCGCATACTCCCCGGCTGGCGACAGCACCGGTGACGCGACGGCGGAGACGGACGCGGCCGATGCCAGAAGGGCGAGAATGGCTGCGGGCTTGCGCATCAGGGGTCCCGTTCAGGCAAGGCGCTGCTTCAGGGCGCGCATGCCGCGATTTTGCGCGTGGCACAGGGCGATCGCAAGGGCATCGCCCGCATCGTCGGAGGAGATGACGGCCTTGGGCAGCAGCACTTTGACCATCAGCCGGATCTGCTGCTTCTCGGCGTGACCTGCGCCAACGACCGTCTTCTTCACGTGGTTCGGCGCGTATTCGCCGATCACGAGGCCGGCCTGCGCCGGCACGAGCATCGCCACGCCGCGCGCCGCGCCAAGCTTGAGGGCGGAGCGGGAGTCGGCGTTGACGAATGTCTCCTCCACCGCCGCCTCGTCCGGCGAGAAATCCGCAATCAGCCGCGTCAGGCCCTCATGCAGCAGAGCCAGGCGCGGGCCGAGGTCAAGCTTCGGATCGGGATCGACGGACCCGCAGGCGACGAACGACACCCGTGCGCCCTCGCAGTCGATCACGCCCCACCCGGTCCTGCGCAGGCCGGGATCGATGCCGAGGATGCGAACGGGTGCATTCATTTGCGGTGGCGACCTGCGAATCGCGCGGATAGGGTGGCGCCATCCTATCGATTCCCGGACATGCTTGCCGATTTTTTCCTCTGGATGGCCGGCCCGGCACCGCCGGCGACCGTAGCCCTGCTCAGCCTGTTCGCGCTGGCTGCCGGCATCAGCCGCGGACTGACGGGTTTTGGCGCGGGCATGATCTTCGTGCCGCTCGCCGGCGGCCTCGTGGGGCCGCAGCAGGCGGTCGCGCTGATCTGGACCATGGACGCCCCCAACATGGTGCCGGTCGCCTTCGGCTCGGCGCGGCGGGCCGACTGGCGCGAATCGCTCTGGCTGTTTGCCGGCTGGCTGGTCTCCACGCCCGTCGGACTCTGGCTGCTGACGCGTCTCGATCCGCTTACCGTGCGCTGGGCAGTCTGCATCCTCATCCTTTGCGCCATGACGCTGCTGATCGGCGGCTGGAGCTACAGAGGCAGGCCAAGCCTTGCCCTGGCGATCGCGACGGGGCTCGTCGCCGGCATCACCGGCGGACTGGCCGGCCTGTCCGGTCCGCCCATCGTCATGCTCTGGCTCGCCGCGGCCATGGCGACGGCCACCAACGTGCGCGACAACCTGAACGTGTTCTTCCTGCTCACGACGGTGGTCAACGCGGTGCTGCTGCCGGCCTACGGCATCCTGACCTGGCCGGCGCTGCGCCTCGGGCTGCTGCTGGCCCTGCCCTACGGTCTTGGAGTCTACGCCGGCACGCTCGCCTTTCGCGCCGTCAGCGATCGCAACTACCGGCGCGCCGCCTATTTCGTCATCGGCGGGGCGGCGTTGCTCGCCCTGCCGCTGATGGACCGTTTCCTCGGTCGCTGAGTGGACACGGCCGCCGCCTTGCGGCAAGTCTTCGCCCCATGAGCGAACCGCATGCGCCCCACGAACTGACCCTGCGCGTCTATTACGAGGACACGGATTTCTCCGGTTTCGTCTATCACGCGCGCTATCTCCACTTCTTCGAGCGCGCCCGCACCGAGATGCTGCGCGCGCTCGGTCATGACCAGCGGGCGATGTTCGCCAATCCGGACGGGCCGGAAAGCTTCGTGGTGCGGCGCATGGCCATCGAATTCCTGCGCCCGGCGCTGATGGACGACATCGTCTGCGTGCGTTCGGCAACGACCAGGGTCGCCGGCGCCACCATGCAGATCGACCAGCGGCTCTGGCGCGGCGGCGAGGAACTTTGCCGGGCCGACGTGCAGGTCGCCTATCTCGTCGGCGGCAAGCCGAGGCGGATGCCGGACAATCTGCGCGCGCTGTTCGAAGGAGCGGCCGCGGCGGCTGACTGATTTCCGCCAAGCTGGTCTGCGTCCTGCGCATTTGCGTTTGGCGCGGCAATTTGTAAACCGCCCGTTAACCATCGTGGCGGATTGATCGAACCGGGTCCGCGCACGTGGGCCCGGCGCTGCTTTTCGCCCGCCCGTGCCCAAGTTTGGACGAAAACAGCGGTCAAGAGCAAACCGGCGGGCGCGAATGCCGCCACGCCCCTCAGATGGCTGTGCGGAAGCTGGCCGCGCAGCGTCAGGAGAACCGATATGCATCCCATGGACGGCGGACCCGCCACCGAACTCACCCTGTTCGGCATGTTCTGGTCCGCCCATTTCGTCGTCAAGGCCGTGATGCTGGGGCTGCTTCTGGCCTCGGTCTGGACGTGGGCGATCATCGTCGACAAGATGCTGCTGTTCCGCCGTGTGGCGAAAGGCATGGACCGGTTCGAGGAAGTGTTCTGGTCCGGTCAGTCACTGGAGGAGTTGTTCCGCAATCTGTCGCAGCGCCCCACATCCGGCATGGCCACGCTGTTCATCGCCGCGATGCGCGAGTGGAAGCGCGCCTTCGAAGGCTCCGGCCGCGGCTTTGCCTCGCTTCAAAGCCGCATCGACAAGGTGATGGACGTGTCCATCCAGCGCGAGGTGGAAAAGCTGGAATCGAAGCTGTTCATCCTGGCGACGGTGGGCGCGGCTGGACCGTTCATCGGCCTGTTCGGCACGGTCTGGGGCATCATGACCTCGTTCCGGTCGATTGCAGCCTCCAAGAACACCTCGCTCGCCGTGGTCGCGCCGGGCATCGCGGAGGCCCTGTTCGCCACCGCCATCGGCCTTATCGCGGCGATTCCCGCGGTGATCGCCTACAACAAATTCTCCAAGGATCTGGCGCGGACGCAGAACCGGCTCGAAGGCTTCGCCGACGAGTTCTCGGCCATCCTGTCGCGACAGATCGACGAGCGGGCCGAACCCGTTCGCAACGCGGCGTGATGGGTGGGCGCATGATCTGTTTCGCCAAACCGGTCCCCACTTTTGCGGATCATGCGCAGCGCGCGCAGGTCCAAGGGAGCAGCCAGCCATGGGCATGAGCACGG
>DAOMXN010000186.1:0-5060 GCA_035437025.1 Beijerinckiaceae bacterium
GCAATCGCCGACCGCGATCAGGATCGCGCGCGGCGTGCGCCGGCACTTGTTCGCGCTGGGGTTTTCGAGCGTGTCGGAACTGCCGCTGCGCAGCGGGCGGCGCGCCGATCTGGTGGCGGTCAATGCCCGGTCCGAAATCTGGATCGTCGAAATCAAGTCCTCCATCGACGATCTGCGCGCCGACGCCAAGTGGCCCGATTACCGGCTGCATTGCGACCGGCTGTTCTTCGCCACGGCGCCGGAGGTGCCGGACCACATCTTCCCGCCGGATGCCGGGTTGCTGATCGCCGACGGCTATGGCGCCTCGCTGCTGCGGGAGGCGCCGCACCATCCCCTGCCCGGAGCGACGCGCAAGGAAGTGGTGGCGCGCTTTGCGCGGCACGCCGCGGACCGGCTGCACCTGCTGTTCGACCCTGGCCTCAGCGGTCGGGCGACCTGAGCGTGATCACGGTTTCCTGATAGTCCCGGCATCTGCGGTGTTGCCGGCAGCCGCGGATTGGTCCTAGTGTTGGACTTTCGACGGCCCGTCGCATGGCCGTGCAACGTCATAGGAGGAACCGATGTCCGGCATGCAGTGGCGAGTGAAACTGGCGGGAGCGACATTGGCCGGAAGTCTGCTGTTCTCCGCAGCGGCTCTGGCGCAGGCGACGTATCACCGGGGCAATCCGGGGGACCCGGAGTCGCTGGACCCGCACAAGACCTCGACGGTTGTCGAGAGCGACATCCTGCTCGACCTCTACGAAGGCCTCGTCACCTATGACGCCAAGGCCAATATCGTGCCAGGCGTGGCGGAAAGCTGGTCCACCAGCCCGGATGGCCTGACCTACACCTTCAAGCTGCGCGCCAATGCCAAGTGGTCCAACGGCGAGGCGGTGAAGGCCGACGATTTCGTGTTTTCCTTCCGCCGCCTGCTCGATCCGGCGACCGGCGCGAAATACGCCAACATCCTCTACACGCTGAAGAACGCCGAAAAGGTCAACAAGGGCCAGGCGAAGCTCGAGGAGCTCGGCGCCAAGGCGGTGGATGAGCGCACGCTGGAACTGACGCTTGAGAACGCGGCCCCGTATTTCGTGGCGCAGCTCGCGCACCAGACCGGCCTGCCGGTGCACCCGGCCAGCGTCGGCAAGCACGGCAAGGATTTCGTCAAGGCGGAGAACAAGGTCTCCAACGGCGCCTTCATGCTGAAGTCCAACACGCCGAACGACAAGATCGTGGTGGTGAAGAACCCGCACTACCGCGATGCCGCCTCGGTCAAGCTGGATCAGGTGATCTTCTATCCGATCGAGGACCGGTCGGCGGGCCTCAGGCGCTTCCAGGCCGGAGAAGTCCACACCTACAACGATGTGCCGACGGACCAGATCAAGTTCATCCGCGAGACGCTCAAGGACCAGTTCAAGGTCGCGCCTTACCTCGGCACCTATTATTTCGCCGTGAACACCAAGAAGGCGCCGTTCTCCGACGCGCGCGTGCGGATGGCGCTGTCGATGGTGATCGATCGCGAGTTCCTGGCCGAGCAGATCTGGGGCGGCACGATGGTGCCGGCCTATTCCTTCGTGCCGCCGGGCATCGGCAACTACGCCGAACCGGCTTTCGCCAACTACAAGGACATGTCGCCGATTGAGCGCGAGGACAAGGCCAAGGCGCTGCTGAAGGAGGCGGGCTACGGGCCGGGGGGCAAGAAGCTGGAGATCGAAATCCGCTACAACACCTCGGAAAACCACAAGAACACGTCCATCGCCATGGCGGACATGTGGAAGCCGCTGAACGTCGAGGTGAAGCTGGTCAACGCCGACATCAAGACGCATTACGCGCTGCTGCGCGACAAGGGCGACTACGACGTCGCCCGTGCCGGCTGGATCGCGGACTATTCCGACCCGCAGAACTTCCTGTTCCTGGCGGAAGGCAACAACCAGGGCCTCAACTACGCCAGCTGGATCAACCCGGAATACGACGGGTTGATGAAGGATGCGGCGAGGGAACAGGACCTGAAGAAGCGCGCCGAGATCCTGAAGAAGGCCGAGGCGATCTTCATGCGCGAGCAGCCCTATCTCTCGCTGCTCTATTACGGCTCGAAGAACCTGGTCTCGCCGAAGATCCAGGGCTGGGAACCGAACGTGCTGGACCGCCACCTCTCGCGCTTCCTCTCGCTGAAGTGACAGGACGCGGCGCGGCGGCGGCGTCCAGCCGTTGCCGCGCGGACAGCCATGGGGCTCTACGTTCTCCGAAGGCTGCTGGCGGCGATCCCGACCCTGTTCGTGATCGTCACCATCGCCTTCTTCCTGATCAGGGTCGTGCCAGGCGGGCCGTTCGATCTCGAACGCCCGCTTGATCCCAAGGTCCTGGAGAACCTCAAGCGGGTCTACGGCCTCGACAAGCCGCTGTTCGAGCAATACCTGACGTATTTGTGGTCGCTGGCGCGCGGCGACCTCGGGCCATCCTTCGTCATCCGCGACTTCAGCGTGGCCGAGGTGTTTGCACGCGGCCTGCCGGTCTCGATCCGCCTTGGCCTGCTGGCGCTGCTGGTGGCGGTCATCGTCGGCGGGACGCTCGGCGTCATCGCCGCCTTCCGCCAGAACCGGCCGGCGGATTATGCCGTCGTCGGGCTTGCGACGCTCGGCATCACGGTGCCGACCTTCGTCACCGCGCCGATCTTCCAGATCGTGTTCGGCCTGATGCTGGCCTGGCTGCCGGTGGGCGGATGGAACGACGGGGCGATCCGCAACACCATCCTGCCGGTGCTGACGCTGTCGCTGCCGCAGATCGCCGTGATCGCGCGCATGACCCGGGCCTCGATGATCGAGACGCTGCGCGCCAACCACATCCGGACGCTGCGCGCGCAGGGACTTTCGACGGCGACCATCGTCCGCCACGCCCTGCGCAGCGCGGCGCTGCCGGTGGTGTCCTATCTCGGGCCGGCGGCGGCGCAACTGCTCACCGGCTCGTTGGTGATCGAATCGATCTTCGGCCTGCCCGGCGTCGGGCGCTACTTCGTCGAGGGCGCCCTCAACCGCGACTACACGCTGGTGATGGGCACGGTGGTGATGATCGCGGTCTTCGTGCTGATCTTCAACCTGATCGTCGACATCGCCTATGCCGTCCTCGACCCGAGGGTGCGTCATGGCTGACGCGGTCGCGATCGCCGGACGTGGCTACTGGGCTTCCGCCTGGCTGCGCCTCAAGGGCAACCGGGCGGCGGTGGCCAGCCTGGTGGCGCTGATCCTGCTGGCGCTCGCCTGCCTCGCCGGTCCGTTTTTCACCGGACATGCCTACGACCGGGTGTATCAGGACTATGTGCGCGAACCTGCCAGCCTGACCGTGCATCCCACGGCGGACCGGATCAGGCCGGCGCTGGAGCGTGTCGCCTCGCGCATGCGCATGAGCCTGAAGGAGGCGGAGATCGGCCCCGTGAGCGTGAGGGCGGTGTTTGCCTCGCCCCGCGCCATCGACGAGCGCAACCTCGCCTTCATCGAGCGCTCGGACCTGTTCGGGCCGGCGAAAGTGACGGAGCGGCGGGCGGAAGGCCGCGAGGTTGCCGTCGAGGTGCCCATCGAGCGCAACCGCTTCCTGTTCGGCACGGACGCCAACGGCCGCGACCTTCTGACCCGCATCCTGCATGCCGGGCGCATCTCGCTCGCCATCGGCCTGCTGGCGTCCGGCGTGGCGCTGATCATCGGCGTCACCTACGGAGCGGCGGCGGGCTATGCCGGGGGGCGCGTCGACATGGTGATGATGCGCATCGTCGACATCATCTATTCGCTGCCGTTCATATTCTTCGTCATTCTGCTCGTGGTGTTCTTCGGGCGGAATTTCCTGCTGATGTTCCTGGCGGTCGGCGCGGTGGAATGGCTCGACATGGCCCGCATCGTGCGCGGCCAGACGCTGTCGCTGAAGCGGCAGGAGTTCGTGCAGGCGGCCGAGGCGCTGGGCGTCGGCGCCGGCGGCATCCTCAAGCGGCACATCATCCCCAACCTGATCGGCCCGGTGGTGGTCTACGTGACCCTGCTGGTGCCGAAGGTGATCCTCTTGGAAAGCTTCCTGTCCTTCCTCGGGCTCGGCGTGCAGGAGCCCATGACCAGTCTCGGCGTGCTGATCTCGGACGGGGCCAAGGCGATCCAGGGCGGCACCTATCTCCTGATCTTTCCGGCCGCCGTGCTGATCGTCATGCTGTTCGCGCTCAATTTCATCGGCGATGGCCTGCGCGACGCCTTCGATCCGAAGGATCGCTGATGGAAGGCGCCCTGCTCGACATCCGCGGACTGAACGTCGATTTCCGCACCCATGACGGGACGGTGCACGCCGTGCGCGGCGTCGATCTTGCCATCGCGCCGGGCGAGACGCTGGCGATCGTCGGCGAGTCCGGTTCCGGCAAGAGCCAGATCATGAATGCTGTGATGGGCCTGCTCGCCGCCAACGGTGCGGCCTCCGGTTCGGTGCGGTTCGAGGGCGCGGAAATCCTCGGCCTGCCGCCGAAGGCGCTCAACCGCATCCGCGGCGCGAAGATCGGCATGATCTTCCAGGAGCCGATGACCTCGCTCGATCCGCTCTACCGCATCAGCCGGCAGATGGTGGAGCCGCTCATGCGCCATCGCGGGCTTTCCGGCAGCGCGGCGCGCAAGGAGGCGATCCGCCTGCTGGGCCTCGTGCGCATCCCCGATCCGGCGAACCGCATCGAGTCCTACCCGCACGAACTGTCCGGCGGACAGCGCCAGCGCGTGATGATCGCCATGGCGATCGCCAACGATCCGACGCTGCTGATCGCGGACGAGCCGACCACGGCGCTGGACGTCACCGTCCAGGCGCAGATCCTCGATCTGCTGAGCGACCTGAAGTCCAGGCTGGGCATGGCCATCGCCTTCATCAGCCACGATCTCAATCTGGTCGAGCGGTTCGCTGATCGGGTCTGCGTCATGCATCGTGGGAGAATTGTCGAAAGTGGACCGGTCCGGGAGGTTTTCGCCAGTCCGCGCGAGGAGTACACGCGCGAATTGCTGGCGGCCGAACCGTCCGGGCGCAAGACGCCGCCGCCGGCCGACGCGCCGGTGCTGCTCGAAGGCCAGAAC
>DAOMXN010000187.1:0-4947 GCA_035437025.1 Beijerinckiaceae bacterium
GGCGT
Source organism: Beijerinckiaceae bacterium (assembly GCA_035437025.1). Classification (GTDB taxonomy): domain Bacteria; phylum Pseudomonadota; class Alphaproteobacteria; order Rhizobiales; family Beijerinckiaceae; genus JAIUNP01. The sequence goes on from DAOMXN010000187.1 coordinate 6, forward strand.
TGAAGCGCGCCAGGTTCGGCCCGACGTCGCCGATGGTGCCGACGCGGATCGCCTCCGAGATGGCATCGGTCGAGACGCCGAGGTCGGCGGCGACATCCGCGCGCGGACGGATGCGGATTTCCGGCCGGTCCAGCGACGCGGTGGTCGTGACGTTGTTGAGCACCGGAACCCGCTTCATCTCCGACGCCAGCGCCGCCGCCGAGCGCGACACCTGATCGCCGTCCGCGCCCTGGACAACCATCTGCACGCCGCGCATGCCGTTGTCCTTCATGAACCAGTAGCGGATGTCCGGCACGGTCTTCAGATCGTCGCTGATCTCGCGCTCGAGCTGCTTCTGCGACTTCTTGCGCTCGTTCTTGTGCACGAAGTTGATCACCACCTGCGCCTTGCGGACCTCGCGCGAGGCGGCTCCAGCGCTGATCACCTTGCCGCCGTCGACGAAGACGCTGCGGACCTCGGGGCGCTCCTTCAGCCGGCGCATCACGTCGTCGCTGACCCGCATCGTATCCTCGATGCGCGATCCGGGCGGCAGTTCGAGCGCCAGCAGCGCGCGCGCCACGTCCTCGCCCGGCAGGAAGCCGGAGGGCAGCAGCTTGCTCGACCAGATCGAGGCGGCGAACAGCGCGGCGCCGATCACAATGGTGATCCAGCGATGGCGGACCGAGGTTTCGACGAGGGAGGAATAGGCGCGCATGATGCGTCCCTCGCCCTCCTCCATATGCTTGTGATCCTTCAGGAAATAGGCCGCCATCATCGGCGTGATCAGGCGCGCGACCAACAGCGAGAAGAACACCGCGATGGCCACCGACAGTCCGAACTGCTTGAAATACTGCCCGGCGATGCCGCCCATGAACGACACCGGCGCGAACACCGCGACGATGGTGAAGGAAATGGCGATCACGGCAAGGCCAATCTCATCCGCCGCTTCCAGCGAGGCGCGGTAGGCAGACTTGCCCATGCGCATGTGGCGCACGATGTTCTCGATCTCGACGATCGCGTCGTCCACCAGCACGCCCGTCGCCAGCGTCATGGCCAGCAGGCTGACCAGATTGAGCGAGAAGCCGAGCTGGCTCATCGCCCAGAACGTCGGAAACACCGACAGGGGAATGGCGCAGGCCGCGATCAGCGTGGCGCGGAAATCCCTGAGGAAGATCAGCACCACCAGCACGGCCAGCAGCGCCCCCTCGATCAGCGTCTTCATCGCCGAGCGGTAGTTGCCGATGGTGTAGGACACGGAGGAATCGATCAGCCTGAGATCGAAATCCGGATTGTCGGCGGCAATCCTGGCGATGCCGACCTTCACCAGATCGGCCACCTCGGCATCGCTCGCGCCCTTGCCGCGCGTGACGGAGAACGCCACCACCGGCTTGCCGTCAAGCCGCGCGAACGTGCGCTGCTCCGCCGCCCCGTCCACCACCTCGCCGATATCGGACAGGCGCACCTTGCGGTTCCCCGAGATGGTGATCTGCGTCGCCGCCAGATCCTCGACCCTCGTGGCGCCGGCCAGCGTGCGGATGGACTGCTCCTGCCCCGCGATCTCGCCGCGACCGCCGGCCAGATCGACATTGGTGGCCCTCAACTGGCGATTGACCTCGCCCGCCGTGACGCCGAGCGCCGCCAGCCGGTTCGGATCGAGCAGCACGCGGATCTCGCGCTCCACGCCGCCGACACGGTCTACGCCGCCCACGCCGCGCACGGACTTCAGGTTGCGGATGACGACGTCGTCCACGAACCAGGAAATCTCCTCCAGCGTCTTGGCCGGCGCATAGACGGCGAAGGACAGGATCGGCAGCCCTTCGATGTCGATACGCTGGATGATCGGCTCGTCGATGGTGCGCGGCAGGTCGGCGCGCACGCGGGCCACCGCATCCTTGACGTCGTTGACGGCACGGTCGGTATTCACCTCAAGCCGGAACTCGATGGTGGTCGAGGACGAGCCGTCGCCGATCGCCGAGGTGATATGCTTGACGCCGGCGAGGTTGGCGACGGCGTCCTCGATGCGCTTGGTGACCTGCGTCTCCAGTTCGGAAGGCGCCGCGCCGGACTGGGTGACGCGCACGTTCACGAACGGCACGTCGATATTGGGAAAACGCGTGACCGGCAGGCTCTGGAAGCTGTAGGCCCCCAGGATCATCAGCACGACGAACAGCAGGATGCCCGGCAGGGGCTTTCGTATCGACCAGGCGGAAATGTTCATGGCCATCAGCGCACCTGCATCCGCTGGCCGGCATCCGCCTGCGGCTTGCCCGGCTCAACCGGCGAGACCGCGTCGCCGTCGCGCAGGAACGCCCCGGCCTTGATGACGTAGACCGCGTCCTCCTTGAGGCCGGACAGCACCTCCACCCGCTGTTCGGACGCTATGCCGAGCTTCACCGGCGTCGAGACAATCCTATCCTTCTCGACGACCTGAACGAACGGGCCCTGGTCGCCATAGAGCACGGCGGATTGCGGCACGCTGACGGCATGAACCCGCCGCGTCTCGACCAGTCCGCGGGCAAACGAGCCGATGCGCTGGCCGGCAGGATCGGGAATGGCGATGCGAACCTTGCCCTGACGCGTCACGCGGTCGACTTCCGGCGACACCAGACGCACCGTTCCCGGCACGCTGGTCGCGCCGCTGGTGACGACCGCCGCCTGCCCGGCCTGGACCTTGCCGATCCGCAGTTCCGGAACCTCGCCCTCAAGCTCGATCTGGCCGTTGGCGATCAGCCGGAACATCGGCTCGGCGGACATGGACGCGACCGCGCCCAGCTTGGCCGCCCGGCGCGAGATGAGACCGGCGGCAGGAGCTTTCACCTCGGTGCGCCCCAGACGCACCAGCAATTCCCGGCGATGCGCCTCCATCGAGGCGCGGTCGGCCTGCGAGACCTTGAGCCAGTCCTGCGCCGCGGCCAGCCGTCCGGCATCGGCCCGCTCGGCGTTGGTCTGCTGATCCAGCACAGCCTGCGAGGCGAAGCCGGACTTCTTCAGTTCCGATGTCCGTTCCAGCGCCTGACGGGACTGGCGCAACGAGGCCTCGGCGGTCGCGATCTGATTGCGGGCCTGCGCGATGGCGGCCTCCGTCTTGGCGATGGCCGCATCGTTCTGCGCAAGCTGCGCATCCAGGGTCTCGCGCGACAGCCGCGCCAGCACCTGCCCCTTTTCGATGCGGTCGCCTTCCTCCGCGAGAATCTCGACGAGGCGAAACCCGTCGATCTCCGAGCCGATGAGCACTTCGTCGCGCGCCACGAGCGTGCCGGTGACGGCCACGGTCTCGACCAGTTCGCCGCGCACGGCCTTGGTCACGGTGACGCGCGGGCCGGCGGGAGTCGGGGCGTTCTGCGCCTGTGCCTCGGCAAGGGCATGTGCCGCGACGGTCAAAGACAGCGCGAGGCTTGCGACACCAAAGGTTCGGGACAGGCGGATCATTCGGCGACTCCGGCAAAAGTCTGGGCCGGCACATCGCCGGCAAGGACGGGTTGGGCGATCGCGCTCAAGCCCAGGAGCCTGGCGACCACATTGAGAATGACCGGGCCGATGGTGGCCGGATCGAACGACGGATCGGTGGCGCGGCGCAGCATCATGGCATCGCCCAGCATGGCCATCACCAGCGTCGCGGAGCGCGGGTCCACGTCGGCAGCGATGCGGCCCTCGCCGCGCGCACGCGCCAGAAGGCTTTCGAGCTTCTGGCGCAGGGCGCGGTCAAATTCCGTCAGCAGCCGCGACACCAGCGGGTTGCGCGTCGCTTCCGCGCCAATCTCGAGAAACAGGGCGGACTTGTGCGCGGGCTGTTCCAGCACGCAATCCTTCATCACGCAGCGCAGCCCCTCCAGGAAATCCGGGGAATCGGCAACCGCGTTGAGCTTCTGCATGATGGAGTCGCGGTCGCGCTGCACGATGCCTTCGATCAGCGCCTCCTTCGAGGCGAAATAGACATAGACCGCCCCGGCGCTGACCCGTGCCGCGCGGCAGATGTCCTGCATGGTCGTGCGGTGGAAGCCCGTGCGGGCAAAGCACAATTCGGCGGCGTCGAGAATATGCTCCTGGCGCTGCACCTGGATTTCGGGGGACAGTTTCGGCATGGCACCACGAAACAAAACGAACGAACGTTCGTTTTTAATGGGTCACTCATTAAGAAAGTCAATCCATCGCCGCATTAAATCCCGTTCACGAAACCTGAAGCGGATGTTCAGCCAGCGCTCATGCGCTTTGACTAAAACTCAACGCAGTTACGCAACGGAAGCTGAGACACTCTTGCCTATGGTCACGCCCAATCACAAGAAACCGATCTCCTCACATGACGGGGCGTTGCGTGTTTTCCGGAATTCAGACCTCAACGCAGGCGTGGCACCGCGCCTTGCAAATCAGCATCATCGTCGCGATTGCCTCGGCCATCTGCCTGGGCCTTCTGGCCGGATTCCTGCTGGACACCTCCCTGGTGCTGCCGGCGGCCATCACCGGCCTCGTCGTACCTTGCGCCGTGCTCCCCTGGATGACGTTTCATGCCATCGACTCCCGCCGGCAACTCAATGAGACGCTGACGGCGCTGGAAGGCCTAGCAAAGATGGACACGACCACGCACCTGCCCAACCGCGCCGCCTTCAGGGAAAGCGGCAAGGCCATGTTCGACAGGCTGAAGGCGGGCAGCGAGCCGCTCTCCGCCGTGCTGATCGACGTGGACCACCTCGACCAGATCAACCAGACCCACGGCTATGACCTCGGCGATGCCGTGCTGGCCCATGCGGCCGAACTGCTGAACCTGAACATCCAGACCGGTGTCGACCTGGCGGCCCGCTACGGCGGCGCCGAGTTCATCCTGCTGCTGCCGCAGGCGGACGAGGGCTGGGCCTCGGCCTTCGCCGAACGTCTGCGCGGCGCCTTCGCCAACCGCGCGCTGGAGCACAAGGGCGCCTACATCAATGTGTCGGCGAGCTTCGGCGTGGCGGCGCTGCAACCCGGCGAC
>DAOMXN010000188.1:0-4883 GCA_035437025.1 Beijerinckiaceae bacterium
GGCGGCACTGGCGCGGGTGCTTGCGCCGGAGCCGGACGTGCTGCTGCTCGACGAGCCGACCAACCACCTCGACCTGCCGGCGATCGAGTGGCTGGAAGGCGAACTGAAGCGCATCCGGTCCGCCCTGGTGCTGATCAGCCATGACCGGCGCTTCCTCGAAACCCTCTTGCGCACCACGATCTGGCTGGATCGCGGCCGCACCCGCCGGCTCGACGACGGATTCGCCCGGTTCGAATCCTGGCGCGACGCGCTGCTCGAGCAGGAGGAACTGGAGCATCACAAGCTCGAGCGCAAGATCGCCATGGAGATGGACTGGCTGCGCTATGGCGTCACCGCGCGACGCAAGCGCAACGTCCGGCGCCTCGGCCTGCTTCAGGACATGCGCAAGGCGCACAGGGACCGGCGCGGGCCGGCCGGCGACGTCAGGATGACGGTCCAGGCGGGGGAAGCCTCCGGCAAGCTGGTGATCGAGGCCTCCGGCATTTCCAAGGCCTTCGAGGGCCCACCGCTGGTCAAGGACTTTTCCATCCGCATCGCGCGCGGCGACCGGGTGGGGATTGTCGGGCCGAACGGAGCGGGCAAGACGACGCTGCTCAACCTTCTCACCGGGCAGCTCGCGCCGGATTCCGGGACAGTCAGCATCGGGGCCACCGTGGCGATGATGACCCTGGATCAGCGCCGCGAAAGCCTCGATCCGAAGGCGACGGTCGCCGAGACCCTCACCGGCGGGCGAAGCGACCTCGTCACCATCGACGGGCAGGCCCGACATGTCGTCAGCTACATGAAGGATTTCCTGTTCACGGCGGATCAGGCGCGGTCTCCGCTCGACGCGCTGTCCGGCGGCGAGCGCGGCAGGCTGATGCTCGCTCGCGCGCTCGCCCGCCCGTCCAACCTGCTCGTGCTCGACGAACCGACCAACGATCTTGACCTTGAAACGCTCGATCTCCTGCAGGAACGGCTCGGCGACTATGCCGGCACACTGCTGCTGATCAGCCATGATCGCGATTTCCTCGATCGGGTCGTCACCTCCGTTGTCATGGCGGAGGGCAATGGCCGCTGGGTCGAGTATGCCGGCGGCTACTCCGACATGGTGGCGCAGCGCGGCGCTGGCGTGCAGTCGCGACCAGCGGTGAAGGCGGCGGCGCCGCGTGGCAACACCAGTGTCGGCGCCACGTTCATGCCCAGTGAGCCGCGCAGCGCGAAGCGGCGGCTGACGATGGCCGAGATGCAGGCCCTGAAGACCCTGCCGGACGACATGGAGCGGCTGAATCGTGAAATCACGATGCTTCAGGACGCCATCGCCAACCCGGCGCTTTATGCCAGGGATGCATCCCTCTTCACGCGGGCGACGACCCGCCTCGGTGCCGCGCAGGCAGAACTGGCGGCGGCCGAGGAACGCTGGCTGGAACTGGAGCTGCTGCGCGAAGAAACCGGCGGCTGACGCCAGTCAGGGCGCCGGCCGAATGAGCGTCAGCTGGCGCACCGGGATGGTCCGGTCGAAGAGACTTGCGCTGACCGTGTCGCCGTCCTGGCATATCAGGACGCCTTCCCCGCCTTGCCACCAGAGCAGCGTGGTCTGGCGATCCGGAGAAACCTGACGCTGCGAAACATTGAGTGCCCGTCCGTCAACCTCAAGACTGAGGCCACCAGACACTGCAACCGATACGCGCACGCGAACGGCGGATTCCGGGGGAGAAATCCAACTACCGCCACGCATATGCAAACAGTCATCTGCAAATGCTTCGCTTCCTAATGAAAAGAGGAAACAAACGGTACTCAACAGAGATCGCATGTCAGTCAGTATCTCGCTGCTGCGTTGTTTGGCGCAGCTTGTCTAATATAACTTACATTTGCGTCAACTCCCGGGATGTGCGCTAGCGCACAGACACGATCAGCCGACCGTGCCTCCAAGTTCGTCCTCGATATGCACCTGAATGATCTCGTCAAATGTGCTTTCCGCTACGAAACCCAGGGAAATTGCGCGGGTTGGATCAAAACTTCGTGGCCAACCCGCAACTATCCTGGCTATTGCCGGGTCCGGGCGGCGTTCGATCAGGCGCACGGCACTCATTCCGGCCACCCGTTCGAGCGCCGCAATCTGGCCACCAACGGTTGCAGCCAGCCCCGGCATGGTCAGGTTGCGCCGCGCTCCAAGCAGCTCGCCGGAGAGCTGCGCCGCATGAATCAGGAACCCGACCGCGGCGCGCGGGCTGGCATGCCAGTGCAACACGTCCTCGCTCACCGGGAGCACCGCCGGCTTGCCGGCGAGCGGCTCCCGGATGATGTTGGAAAAGAAGCCGGACGCTGCGAGGTTCGGCTTGCCCGGGCGCACACAGATGGTCGGCAGACGGATGCCGACGCCGTCCAGAAAGCCCTTGCGGGTGTAATCGGACAGCAGCAGTTCGGCGATGGCCTTCTGCGTCCCGTAGCTGGTCAACGGCGTATGAAAGAACTCGTCGCCGATCGGCTCCGGGAAAGGTGCGCCATACACGGCGATCGACGAGGTGAAGACGAGGCGAGGCCGATAGGTTCCGCCAGAAGCCGCATGGGCAGCGCGAATGGCATCGAGCAGGTGGCGCGTGCCATCCAGGTTGATGGCGTAGCCCTTGTCAAAATTCTGCTCAGCCTCACCGGAGACGATCGCCGCGAGGTGGAAGATCACATCCGGCCGATCCGCGACGAGCAGTGGACCGACAGCCGGATCGGCAATATCGACGGCGCGCGTCGTCACGGGCCAGCCGGCGCCGGCGGGGACGGCTGGCTCGACCACATCGGCCAGCGTCATGGCCGTCACAGGCCGATGGTTCAATGATCCGTCCTTGACGATGCGCTCAAGGAGTTTGCGACCGACCATGCCGGCGGCGCCGATGACAAGGATGTTCACGTGTGACGCTCCTTCACAATGGCCCGGCCTGGCGACCGGTCCGGGCCGGGAAATTCAGACAAAACGAAAGCGGAAGCGATAGCGCCTGACATCGCCGGGCGGTAGCAGGGTCATGCCGGGCTTCTCGGTGATATCCGAGACAAATCCGACGGGATCTCCGTGCCCGCTCCACCCCTCGATGCAGAGATAGGCACCGCCAGGCCTGCGCCAGATCACCCAATGCGCGAAGCCCTCGCTCTCGATAGCCAGCCTGCGCCCGCTCGGAGCCACGAATTCGAGGCGGCGGCTGGCGGTATGGCGAAAGCAGAGCGATTCCTGCCGAGCCAGGCCGGCAGCCACGTTCAGGCGCGCGCCACGCATCGGCACGCCATCGAGTGGCTGATCCGTGAACAGCCCGCCGGGGGCAATCCGTGGGATGTCGAACGCCTCCGCCTTTTCGAAGACGATCTCATAGGCGTCGGGATCACCCCCGTCGAAGGGCGAGACGAATCCGGGATGGAAGCCGATGGAAAAGGGTAGCACTTCGCTCGCCGGATTGCGGACCTCGAACTGGAAATCCATGCCGTCCGGATCAAGCCTAGCGTTCACGGTCACTTCGAAGGCGAATGGGAAAACCGCATGGGTCTGCTCCGTATCGGTCAGCCGCAGAATGGCGGCCGCGTCATCCACGCGGTCCAGCCGGAATTCCGCACCCGGACCGAACCCGTGAACAGGCGTCTCGTAGGTGGTTCCCTTCGCCCGGAACCGATGGCCGTTCAGCCAGCCGTTGAAGGGGAACAAGATCGGCGCCCGGCGTGGCCACCAGCGCGCATCGCCGTTCCAGATCATCTCGCGACCGGCCACGCGCCAGGACATCAGTTCGGCGCCGCGACTCGAGAGTACGGCGCTGCTGCCGCCGTTGGTCAGGACAAGTTCGGTCGGCATGGCGCTTCCGTTTCACATGGCGGGATTCTCGACCGCACTGTGGCAAAACGCTTGTGACCGATGCAAGCGAAACCACGCAACCCGTCGCCACACGGTTGAAACCGACGTGAATTTCGTTATGGCTCCGTTGTCTGCCGGGAGCGCGTGTTGAAGAAGGCTGGAAAACCACCTGTGTCCGAAGCACCGCTCGGCCCCGAGGCCGCCGCGCAGACTGCGGCCATACTGAAGCACTGGCGCGAGGATGTGCCCGACGACAGGCTTGGGCAACTGGTCAAGGACGCCACGCGGAGCTTTCAGCGGGCGCTCCAGATCCGGCTGGTGGACCATGCCGTCTCGTTCGGGCACTGGGCTTTCCTGCGCGTGCTCTGGCAGGGCGACGGCATCACCCAGCGCGCGCTCAGCGAACGCGCCGGAGTCATGGAGCCGACCACGTTCGCCGCGCTCAAGGCCATGGAACAGCTCGGCTATGTCGAGCGGCGCCAGACCGAGGACAACCGCAAGAACATCTACGTCCATCTCACCGCGACCGGCCGGGCGCTGAAGGACAAGCTGGTGCCGCTCGCCGTGGAGATCAACGAGATCGCGGTGCGTGGCGTGCCGGCGGACGATGTGGCCACGACACGCCGTACCCTGCTGTCGATCATCGAGAACCTGGCCGCAGACGAACTGGCCTGTGCCGACAGGGAAAGGCGCCTGCCCTCGACGCGCGAACTGTCCAGCATCGTCGCGGGCCGACCGAAACGTCCTTCCGCCGGATAGTTCCAACCCTCTGCGGCTGGAACAAAACGCACTTCATCGGATAGCGTGACGGCGCATGCTCGAGTCTCGCGCCCCTGCGGAGAGTGACGATGGAAGAGATTTTCTTCGGCATCCTGGCGATTGTCGGCTTCATCGCCTTCACGCTGCTTGGCCCAATCGCGTTCTTCAAGGGACGGACGCTTGCTCGCCGCGTCGACGAGGCCGACCTGCGCCTCAAGGAAGCGGAGACGCGCATCGCCCTCCAGGAAGCGCGGTTGCGCGACCTGGCGACCGGCACTCCGAGGGCAGCCGTGACGCCTGCCGATCCGGCGCCCCC
>DAOMXN010000189.1:0-4858 GCA_035437025.1 Beijerinckiaceae bacterium
GCCCCACCGCCGGAACCTGAAAAGAACCCCGCCGCTCGCCCCAGCGGCGGGGTTTCTGCATCTGCTTTGGGTATCGGCGTCGGGCCGATGATCGAGGAGGAAGCAGCCAGCTATCGCCGACGCATCGGCCACACCCGGGACTGACGCCCCGTGTTCCGCTCCGTCTGCGAACGACCGCCCGAAGGCTTTGGCCCGCTCACACCTGGTCCTTCACCGCCGTAGCGAACTTGGCGAAGAACTGGTCCGCCAGCTTCTTCGCCACACTGTTGATCAGGCGTGAGCCAAGCTGCGCCAGTTTCCCGCCGACATTGGCTTCGACATCATAGGTCAGGCGGGTACCGTCCTGAATGGCGTCGAGCTTCACCCCCGCGCCGCCCTTGGCGAAGCCGGCGATTCCCCCTTCGCCTTCGCCAGCAATTCGATAGCCGTTGGGCGGATCAATGTCGCTGAGCTGAACCTTGCCCCGGAAGGTAGCACTCACCGGGCCGATCTTAAGCTTTGCCACGGCGGCGAAGCCGTTGTCCGACGTCCTTTCGAGGCTCTGGCAGCCGGGAATGCAGGCTTTCAGCACGTCCGGATCGTTCAGCTTCTGCCAGACGACCTCCCGGGACGCCGGAAGGTCGAAGGAGCCGTTCATTGTCATAGCCATGGGGCGCTTCCACTGGTCTGCCGGCCCATTGCGGCCGATCATATCGCCGCTACTGTGCCGACAGATCGGCGAAAGGCAAGCCGTAGGGGAATCGATAATGACCGGCAGTGGCAGTCTCTATGGCGAGTTGTTCGAAGACCATGAGATGCTGACCCTGTTCAGCGACCATGCCACGCTGCAGGGCTTGCTCGACTTCGAAGCCGCGCTGTCGAGCGCACAGGCGGCCGAGGTCATCATCCCGCACAATGCCCTCGCGCCGATACTCGCGGCATGCCGTGCCGAACTGTACGATACCGCTGGGATCGGCCGCGAGGCGACGCTTGCCGGCAACCCTGCGATCCCGATGGTGAAGCGGCTGACCGAGGAGGTGGCGCGGCGCGATCTGGAGGCCGCGCGCTGGGTCCACTGGGGCGCCACCAGTCAGGACGCCATCGATTCCGGCCGCGCTGCGCAGGTCCGCTCCGCGCTCGAACTGCTCGTGGGTCGTGCGCTCAGATTGACCCGGGCGCTCGCCGCCAGAACCCAGGCCGATCGCGACACGGTGATGGCCGGGCGCACGCTCTTGCAGCACGCCCTGCCGATGACCTTCGGCCTGAAGACAGCGTACTGGCTCGATGCGCTGATCGGGCATGTCGAAGCGCTGCGCGCCGTCGTCCCGACATCCCCGGTTCCGCTCGGCGGCGCGGCCGGTACGCTGGCTTCCCTCGCAGGCAAGGGCGCAGCCCTCCAGCAGCGCCTGACTGGCGCCGCCGCGCCAGTGCCTTTCCATACCGGCCGCCAGAGTTTCGTACGCATCGGCTGCGAACTTGGCATGCTCACAGGAACGCTCGGCAAGATCGCGCGCGACATCATGCTGTTGATGCAAACCGAGGTCGGGGAAGCGTTCGAGCCTGCCGCATCCGGCAAGGGGGGCTCGTCCACCCTGCCCCACAAGCGCAACCCGGTGCAGTCGCTGGCAATCTCGGCCATAGCCCTGCGCACGCCCGGACTGGTCTCGACCCTGCTATCCGCGATGGTGCAGGAGCACGAGCGCGCCGCCGGCGGCTGGCATGCGGAATGGGAAGTGCTGCCCGAGCTCTGCATTCTCGCCGGCGCCGCCCTGAGCCATGCCATCCCGCTCATCGAAGGGCTGGAGATCGATGCCGCGCGGATGCGATCAAATCTCGACCTGACGCAGGGCCTCGTGCTCTCTGAGCGCGTGGCGCTGGCGCTTGGCGAAAGGATCGGCCGGGCGGAAGCGAAGGCCGTGCTTGCCGAAGCCAGTCGCTCGGCGCTCGCGCGCGGTCTGCATCTCAGGGCCGTTCTCGCCGAAGACCCGCGCGTCGCCGGCCAGATCGACCCGGCAAGTCTCGACGCCATGTTCGACCCGTCGACCTACCTCGGCGCGACGCACGCCATCATTGACCGCGTCCTCGCGCGCTGCCGGGAGCTGTGAGGCCGTCGGCATGCGGCGGAACGGCCGCTGGCGAATCCTGCCGTTCCGGTCCTATGATGACGCGCTGATGGCAATGACCTGAGAGAGTGTGCCGCATGCCCATCCTGAACATCGCCGGCGAACCCTTCCACTATCGACTCGACGGCCCTGAGAACGCCCCCGTCCTGATGCTGTCCAACTCGCTGGGCACGGACCTCGGCATGTGGGACCAGCAGGTCGAGGCGTGGTCGAAGACCTACCGCGTGCTGCGCTACGATTCGCGCGGCCACGGTCGGAGCGTTGTCAGCGACGGCCCCTATTCCATCGCCCGGCTCGGCCAGGACGCGCTGGCCATCATGATGGAACTTGGCGTCAAGAAAACGCATTGGTGCGGGCTGTCCAAGGGCGGCATGGTCGGGCAGTGGCTCCTGACGCATGCGCCGGAGCGGATCGGCCGCGCGGTGCTTGCCAACACGGCCTGCGTCATGGGGCCGCCCGGCCTTTGGAACGATCGCATCCGCACCGTGATGTCCAGGGGCATGGGGCCGGTCGCCGATGCGCTGGCCGACCGCTGGTTCACCCGGAAGTTCCAGGCCGCGCATCCCAAGACCGTGGCGAAGTTCGTCGAGACCATGCGCGCCCAGAATCCGAAGGGCTATGCCGGCTGCTGCGCCGCCATCCGCGACATGGACCAGAGCGAGACGATCCGCTCGGTCCGCAACCCGGTTCTGGTGATTGCCGGCTCGGCCGATCCGGCGACGCCGCCCGCCAGGGCGCAGGCCATCGCCGAGCGCATCAAGGGGGCGAAACTCGTCACGCTCGACGCGGCCCACCTTTCCAACGTCGAGCAACCGCAGGCCTTCGCCAGGGCCGTGCAGGACTTCCTCGCATGAGCGACGACAAGACCCGCTACGACGCCGGCATGAAGGTACGCCGCTCCGTGCTCGGCGACGCCTGGGTGGACCGCGCCAACGCGAAGCTCAACGATTTCAATGGCGAGTTCCAGAATTTCATCACGCGCTATGCCTGGGGAGAAATCTGGACGCGCCCGGGGATGGAGCGCAAGACGCGCTCCTGCTGCGTGTTGTCCATGATGATCGCCCTCGGCAACTGGGACGAGTTCCGGCTGCACTTGCGCGCCGCTTTCAACAACGGCCTGACCCGGGACGACATCAAGGAAGTCATCCTGATGGCGGCGGTCTATGCAGGTGTGCCCAAGGCGAACCACGCCGTGAAGGAGGCGGAGGCAGTGTTCCGCGAGATGGAGACCCCATGACCGACAGCGCCGGTGCTCCATCGGGCGCGCCGGTGGCAGCCTCGCAACCGGGTGTCGAGGCGCTGATCGACGCCTACTGCCTCGCCTGGCACCACCCCGATCCGGCGGAGCGCCGCAGCCTGATCGAGGCCGCGCTCGAACCGGACTGCCTCTATGAGGACCCGACCGCGCGCGTCGAAGGCAGCGAGGCCTTGCTGACGCATATCGGCGCGCTTCTGGCCAAACGGCCCGGCTTTGCGCTCGAACGCCTTGGCCGGGCTGACGCACACCACGATATGCTCCGCTTTGGCTGGCGCATGAGACTGGCCGACGGCAGAACGGGGCCTGACTGCGTGGACTTCTGCCGTCTTTCCATGAACGGCAAACTGGCGCTAGTCGTCGGGTTCTTCGGCCCACTGCCGTCAGACCAGGACCGGTCAGCTGGATAACGCGCGTTCAGCCCCGCCCCCCCGCCACCGGATACCCCCGGAACTCCTTCACCGTGCGCAGCGAGAAGCTCGTCGTCATGGTCGAGACGCCGGGCAGCCGCGACAGTCTGTTGCGGTGGATGCGTTCGAAATCCGCCATGTCAGCCACCGCCAGATGCATCAGATAGTCGGCGCGCCCGGCCAGCAGATGACAGGCGAGGATTTCCGGCACGCCCTGCACCGCCTTTTCGAAGGCTTCCAGCGACTCGTTCGACTGCGAGATCAGCGAGACCGATACGAACAGCTCGATCTTCAGGCCGATGGCGGTCCGGTCCAGCCGCGCCGAATAGCCTGCGATTGTGCCGGCATCCTCCAGCGCCTTCAGCCGCCGGTGACAGGCTGACGGCGACAGTCCCACGGCTTCCGCGAGATCGCTGAGGCTCCTGCTGGAATCGCTTTGAACACGCGACAGAATTGAACGATCAATCGCATCCATGCAAAAATCTCCCGACAATCGAATTACTATCAGAATTTTCTCCTGATCCGACAGAAAATTTCCATGCCGTGCGGGAGCCTTTCCCGCACGCTCCTCATTAGGCTGCGCGAAACAGCACTGGGGGAGGTAGCCATGCTCGTCGGCGTTCCGAAGGAAGTGAAGAACCACGAATACCGCGTCGGCCTGACACCCGAGAGCGTCGCCGAAATGGCGCACCACGGTCACACCGTTCTCGTCGAGACCAGGGCCGGCGCCGGCATTGGCGCCACGGACAAGGCCTACCGCGCGGCGGGCGCGATCGTCATCGACACGGCCGCCGAGATTTTCGCCCGCGCCGACATGATCGTGAAGGTCAAGGAGCCGCAGGACTTCGAGCGCAAGATGCTGCGCAAGGGCCAGATTCTCTACACCTACCTGCATCTGGCCCCCGATCCGGAGCAAACCGCCGATCTCGTCAAGTCGGGCGCGGTCTGCATCGCCTACGAGACCGTCACGGATGACGCGGGCGGGCTGCCCCTCCTGAAGCCGATGAGCCAGGTGGCCGGTCGCATGGCCGTGCATGCCGGAGCGTCGGCGCTGGAGAAGTCGCGCGGAGGGCGCGGCGTGCTGATCGGCG
>DAOMXN010000190.1:0-4847 GCA_035437025.1 Beijerinckiaceae bacterium
GGGCGCGCCGCTGGCGCAGGCCGCCGCCAAGCGCGTGCTGCGGCAGGTCGGTGCACTTGGCTACGAGGAGGCCATCCTGCTCGAAGCCAGGGAGCAGGAGGCGCTGACGCGCACCGCCGACTGCCGGGAGGCGGTCATGGCCTTTTTTGAGAAGCGCAAGGCAGTTTTCCACGGCCGCTGATCAGGAGCGTCCACCGTCCACCGAGAGAATCTGTCCGCTGATCCATTCCGCCTGGTCGCTTGCCAGGAACAGCACGGCGCTCGCGATGTCCTCGGCCTTGCCGAGGCGCCGGGTGTGAATGCCCGCGACGAGCCGCGCCTGGCCTTCAGGGCCGTAGGCCTGCCATTGCCGCTCGGTTGTCGGGTTCGAACGCACGAAGCCGGGCGCCACCGCGTTGCAGGTGATGCCGTGCGGGCCGAGATCCTGACTGAGCTGTTTGGTGAGGCCAACCAGCGCGTGTTTCGCCGCGGTGTAGGCCTGGATGCCAGTCAGGCTCGGGCGCAGACCCGCCCCTGAAGCGATGTTGACGATACGGCCGTAGCGCGCGGCCTGCATCGGCGCGGCCGCCGCCTGCGACAGCCACATGGCCCCGTCGACGTTGGCGGCGAAGATCGCGCGCCAGCCGTCCTCTGTGACGGCCTCGATCGGTCCGCCGACCTGCCCGCGCACGCCGCCGGCCGCATTGACCAGCACGTCAAGCCGACCGCTCCGGGCAAGCACGGCATCGACAGTCGCCCCGCAGGCGGACCTGTCCGCTATGTCGGCGACATGCGCCTGCATGTGCATCCCGCTTGCGATGTCGCGCACCGCCGGGTCGATGTCGGCGAGATGCACCGTGGCGCCCGAATCCCGGAGTGCTGCGGCGATGGCCCGGCCTATGCCCTGCGCGCCGCCGGTGACCAGGGCTACGCGGTTGTCGAAGCGCAGGTGCATGTGTCGATCAGGCTCTGGAACGTTTCGAAGGCCATGGGTCGGCGACCGTCCTCGATGTCGTGGATCAGCGCCACCAGCCGGCGGATTGCGGGGGTCTCGATGCCGACTTCGCGCGCGAGATCGGCGATGACGCCGATCTGCGGATCGACCTCGGTCTTGCGCCGGCGCACGGCGAGGTCACGGTAGATGCCGGTATGCGTCTTGGCGGTGTGGCGGTTGAACTCGGCCAGCGCGGCAATGGAGGCGCGGGCGCCGGCTTCCGGCGCGCCGGGCGCGAAACATGCCGGATCAAATCCGTTGAACCCCACCGGGCGGATGCCCCGCGCCGCCGCCGTGGCCATGACTTCGCGGGCCAAACGGTCGAACACGACGAAGCGGCGTGGGTCCTCGAAGTTGGCGGTCATGGAATCGGTGGTCAGCGCCGTGGCGAATAGCATGGCGCCGTAGGCCAGCTTGCCCCAGAGGTAGCCCCAGATATTGTCCGTCAGCACGGCGGACGGCTCGAACAGGCGCAGCAGTTCATGCATGCGCCGGGTCCGGTCACGTATCGTGCTATCGATCTCGCCGACAACGACCGCGCCGCGATTGCCGAACAGGATTTCGCCGGGACCGAGCCAGTCGGCGCCGAAATTGACAAAGCAGCCCATGGTGCGTTCGGGACCGACAATCCGCGCGATCGCCAGTTCGTTGAGTCCGTTCTGGGCCGAAAGCACGAAGCCGTCCGGCGCGAGATGGGGCAGGAGCTGGCGGCAGGCGGCTTCGGTCGCCGGCGCCTTGACCGCCAGCACGATGACATTGAAGACGCCCTTCACGTCCTCGATGCGAGCCGAGGGAACGACCTGTGTGAAATCCTCAACCGGGCCGCTGATGTGCAGGCCTTGCGTGCGGCAAGCTTCCACATGCGCCTCGACGATGTCGGTCATCAGAACCGGCTGTCCGGCGCGCGCCCAATACGCACCGAGCGTGCCGCCGATGGCGCCGGCGCCCCAGATCAGGATGGGCTTGGCGCCGCTCATGCCTCTGCCCTTCCGAGGTCATGCACCTCCTTGTGTGTCGCCACGAAGAGAGCGCCGCCGGTGGTGATCCAGCCGCGATACATGCCGATGGTGTTGAACGGCGTCACGGGATCTCCCGTCGCACCCAGCGCCACCAGGCCCGCGCCGATGCCGTGGCTCGGCAGCGTCTTGTGCACCACCTCGTCCGTGGCCTGTTCCAGGGTCTGCCCCGCATAGGTCATGCGCGCCGCGATGTCATAGGCCGCGACGCGCCGGATGAAGATCTCGCCCTGCCCGGTGCAGGACACGGCGCAGACGCCATCGCGGGCATAGGTGCCTGCTCCGATGATCGGACTGTCACCGACCCGACCGACGGGCTTGTTGTTGAAGCCTCCGGTGGAGGTGGCGGCCGCTAGATGGCCGGCGCGATCACGCGCCACGGCGCCAACGGTGCCGTGCTTCTCGGCTTCGCTCGCGGCTTTCAGCGTGCCGGCGGCGGCGCGCGCCTTCAGGCTGGCCAGGGCGTCGATGCGGCGCTGCGTCGTGAAATAGGCGGGGTCCACCGAAGGAGACCCCTCATGACCGGCAACGCGGCTCCCCGCGTGCGCGGCGGTCCCGTGCCGATCGCGCAGCATTCCGACAACCTCACCCATGTCGAACTGACCTGGGTGGAGAAGAAGATCGAAAACTGGATCAGGTTCGGCCGCGAGGCGCGAGAAACCGTCCTCGACCGCCGCCGCCGTGTCCTGGTCTTCCGGCCCGGCAGCATCTTCGCCTTCGTTCGCTGGGCCTCCAACGACTTCGGCACGATCATTTCGCGCATCGACATCGTGCGCGCGGTCAAGCCCGGTGAAGCCTATCAGACACTGCCCTTCGTGCGGCCCGGCGGCGACATCCTCCTCAAGATCGAAGGCTGGCCGAAGGTGCAGCAGGTGCTCTGCCACATCGATGCGGTGGAGAGCGCCGGGATCGACGTCTGCGAGGTGTCCGCCGATCACTGGCGGCACGTCCATCATCGCCTCATCGCAGGCCATGAGCCGCGCGCCTACACGCAAGAACGCCATCAAGCGTGGCTCAAGCGGCGGGAGATCGAGGGATGACCCGCTTCGGCTATGTCATGGCGACGTATTTCTCGATCATGGGCGTCGCCATCGCGTCCTTCGTTCCAGTGCCGCTGCGCCTCATCTGGAACGCCTCGGCCAGCGTGCCGATCGGCCTCTACGATCTCGACCGCCCGGGTCCTCTCCACGAAGGCGATCTGGTAGCCGTGACGCCGGACGAACCGCTCGCCGATTTCATGGTCGCACGCGGCTATATCGGCCGCGGCGTGCCGCTGATGAAGCATGTCGCGGCCCTTCCAGGACAGGAAGTTTGCCGGATCGGCAATTCCGTCTCCGTCGATGGCGTGCCGTTCGGCGAAGCGCTCGACCGCGACCGGCGCGGCCGTCCGCTGCCCGTCTGGCGGGGCTGCCTGCGCATCCGCGACGGCCAGGTCTTTCTCATGAATCCGTCCGTGCCGGACAGCTTGGATGGCCGCTATTTTGGCCCGATCGCGGCGCGATCCGTCATCGGCAGGGCCACCCCGCTCTACACCGACGAGGCCGGCGACGGTCGCTTCGTCTGGCGCGCCGCCACGCGCTGACCGCATCCCCATCGGCGGGAGCGGTGCTCGCCGATGGGGCTTCCAACGCCACCGCCAAGGAGACCACCATGCCACAGATCGGCACATTCATCCGCGACGAAAGCGGCTTCGTCGGGCACCTGACGACCTTGAACCTGAGCCGGGATGTCATCATCATTGGCGCCGAACCGTCGGACGCCGAGAACGCCCCGGACTATCGCGTCCACGTCTTCGACGCGATGAACAACGAGACCGCCGCCGAAATCGGCGCGGGATGGAAACGCACCGGCGAAAAGGCTGGCGAATACATCGCCATCCTCTTTGACGACCCGAGCTTCGCACAGCCGATCCGCGCCAACCTGTTCCGCGACGACGATACCGGGCGGGGCTGGTCGCTGCACTGGACCCGCGCCGCCAAGCGCGACGGGAAGGACTGATCCCATGCGTGGAACCGTCCTCTTCCTCCTTTCCGGCCTGTCCTTCGCCGCTCTCCTGCCGGTCGGTGTCCTCGCACAGCCGGCGTCGATCACAAGACCGTCGCAGGGAACTCCCTACGCCGATCATATCGTCGAGGCGGCGCAGCGCTTCGCGTTGCCGGCAGCATGGATCAGGGCGGTTCTGCGCGCCGAAAGCGCCGGAGATTCACGCGCGATCTCCCCCAAAGGTGCGATGGGGCTGATGCAGATCATGCCCGGCACATGGGCGAACCTGCGCATGCGTTTGTCGCTAGGCAGCGACCCTTACGATCCGCACGACAACATCATCGCGGGCGCCGCCTATATCCGCGAGCTGTTCGATCGCTACGGCTCGCCCGGCTGGATCGCTGCCTACAATGCGGGTCCCGGACGCTATGAGGCGTCGCTTTCCGGTCGGCCATTGCCTGCTGAGACACGCGCATACGTCGCCTCCGTCTCACCGGCGCTCGGCGGCGGCAGCGATTCCGGCACGACTGTCATCGCTCCCGCCGATCCCTTCGCATGGACCCGCGCGCCGCTGTTCATCGCGCAACGGGCAAGCACGCCCACTGCCGATCCCGCGCCGGAAAAACGCGCGTCGGATGATGCTCCGGGCGCTTCATCATCCCCTTCTCTCGTGCGCGATGTTTCAGCAATCGTGCCGCAGTCGAACGGTCTGTTCATCGCCCGCGCCGACACCGGGACGATGCGATGAGCATGGCGGCTCCCGATCGCACGATAGCGGGCGCTGGCGTGGTCTGGAGGGCGCGCAGGTGGAGTGCAGGCAACACGACCGTATGCGTCCGGCGCCCGCACGTGATGTCAGTCCTTGACAGGATTTT
>DAOMXN010000191.1:0-4844 GCA_035437025.1 Beijerinckiaceae bacterium
CACCAGCAGCCCCAGCGGGATCAGCAGCATGAGGCCGGCGGCAAGGCGCGCGCGCCAGCCTTCCATGGCCAGGGCGCCGCGCTCGACCGCGATCAGGATCAGGATTGCCACGGCCGGGAACAGCGGCAGCACATAGTGCGGCAGCTTCGTCGGCATGGCCTCGAGGATCAGCCACATCGGCACGATCCAGGCGATCAGGAAAACGAGCGAATCGTCGCGCCGTTCCTTCCAGGCGAAGGGTAGCGCCAGCGCCGCCAGCGGCGCGCCGGGCCAGAACGTGCCCCAGAACGCCCCGATATAGGCGCCGGGCGGTCCCCAATGCTTTTCCGCGACGCCGCCGACCTTGCCGAGCATGTCCTTGCCGACGGATTCGGCGAAGAACGCGCCGCCGGTCTTCCAGGCGATGGCGGCGAGCCAGGGCAGCGCGATGGCGATGACGAGGGCGAGGCCCATCAGCGGGCGCAGCGGCTTCAGCCAGGCGAGCGAACGCTCGCGGATCGACAGGATCAGCACGACGATGGCCGGGATCAGCGGCGTGATCGGCCCCTTGATCAGCACGCCGACGCCAATGGCGATCCAGAACACCAGCGCAAGGCCGAGACCGGGCCTGTAGTGCGTCTCGGGCAGGACGGCGGCGAACCAGACGCGCGCCAGGGCGCCCATCGCGGCGACCACCGTCGCGGTCAGCACCGCATCGGTCTTGGCCAGCCGCGCCTCGACGCCGAGCAGGATGGAGCCGGCCATCAGCGCCGCGGCGAGCAGCGCGCCGGGACGCGAGAGGAAGGCAAGCGCCGCCCAATAGGTCAGCAGCACCGTGGCAAGCGCGCCGATCAGCGAGGGAATGCGGTAATAGCCGATGGTTCCGCGCGCGTCCGGCACGCCGAGCCGTTCGGCAACGGCCACGCTGGCGGTCTGAAGCCAGTAGATGCCGACCGGCTTCTTGTGGCGCGCCTCATCCTGGAAGCGGATGTCGACGAAATCGCCGGTCTCCAGCATCTGCTTGGAGGCCTGCGCGAAGCGCGGCTCGTCGCGGTCCATCGGCTGCACCGAAAACTGCCCGGGCAGGAACAGGGCCAGCGACAGCACGAACAGCGCGGCGAGAGCCCGTGCGTGCGACCGTGAGGCAAGCTCGATCAGGCGGTCCATGCTCACCTTACGCCTTTCAGAAACTGGGGGCATGCGGACGGCGAGGTGCATCGCCGGCCGGCGTCCTGCCGGCACCTGCGCGCTGGACGGGCAAGACCACTGGGTTGATTTCCATGGACAGCGCTTAGCGAAGCGCGCCACCCACCGTCAACTGCGCGCCTTGCCTCGTGCGATGCAGTCGAGGGCTCTACCGCCAGCGTTTGACGAACCGCAACGCGCCCCACGCGCCGATCAGTGTCACGATCATCGCACCGACAAGCGCCGCTGACATGACCGCGCCGCCGCTGGCCGCCAGAGAGGTGCCATCAGCGAAGGGCGCAAGCAGGAACACCATGACCATCCCGCCCAGTTGCGCCGCGACGAACGCGCCGAGAAAGGCGACCACGATACTGACGATCCAGCCCAGAATGCCCCGCTTTTCCGTCCATGCCTCGTGGATCGCCACGGCCATCGCGGCACAGAAAAAGGCCAGAGCGATCACCATGGGCCCACCGACGCTCGAAAGCGGAATGGCCTCGGACCACTGGAGAAGCAGGATGCCGATCACGGCAACCAGGGCAATCAGTTTCATGGCTAAGTCCCGCCAGGACATCAGGATTGGCACGCTCACGGACGCTAGCGGGGAACGGGCGGGGCCGCAAATCACGGGCTGTTGCATGCCACAGTGCCGGGGCATCGCGCGCCTCGCCGGTCCCGGCTCAAAGATCCTGAATGGCGACCCCGGCAGGGTTCGAACCTGCGACCTCATGCTTAGAAGGCACGTGCTCTATCCAGCTGAGCTACGGGGCCGAAAACCGGCGGCGGCCTGGGTTCGCGCCGGTCAGTGCGTCCACTGGCCGGTGCGGTTGAACTTGAAATTGTCCGCGTAGGCCATCGACCGGCGGGTCGTCTCCTTCGGCTCCTCGACGCGGTAGGCGAGGCCGTGCTTCTCGGCATAGGCGACAGCGGCCTCCTTGCTGTCGAACCACAGGCGCACCTGCGCGTCCATGTCGGTCGCGGACGTCCAGCCCATCAGCGGTTCGACCTGGCGCGGCGCGGCCGGCTCGAATTCGAGCAGCCAGCGGACGGTCTTTCCCTGCCCGGACTGCATGGCGTTGCGGGCTGGCTTGTAGATGCGGGCAGTCATGCCTCTCACCTCATGGTCGTGTTCGAACCCCGGTCCGGCTGGTCGGAGTGGCAGGATTTGAACCCGCGACCCTCTGCTCCCAAAGCAGATGCGCTACCAGACTGCGCTACACTCCGAGGCGCCGAACCTTCGCCGGGCTATCACGTCGCGGGCCGGCGGGGCAAGGCTCACTTTGCCGGAAACATCGCGTGCTTCACGCGATCGCCCGGTTTCAGGTTGAGGCGCTCGGCCGTGCCCCCGTTCAGTTCCAGCACCGCGCGCACCGGACCGCCGGAGGCGATCGTGCGCTCCGAATGCGGCTCGGTGCGCCGTTCGATGCGGGCGATCGTGCCGTCCGCCGTGATGAACAGCATGTCGAGCGGGATGTAGGTATTCTTCATCCACATCGCCACCGGCGCATCCATCTTGAAATCGAACAGCATGCCATGGTCGTGCGGCATGGACTGGCGGAACATCAGGCCCTTGGCGCGTTCCGCGTCGGTGCGCATCACCTCGACAAGGAAGCGATGGCTGTCGCGCGCCGTCGTGATGCTGAGTTCTTCCATGCCCTGGGCGATGGCAGCGGACCGCGACTGGGCCTGGGCATCCTGACGCGCGAGGTTCGACCAGATCGAATAGCCGCTCACGCCGAGCGTCACGACGACGAATAAGACAAGAAAGGCCCGCTGCCAGAACGGCCGCGCGCCTGCGGTGTCAGAACCCATGATGCTCGTCCGCAGTTGGCACGGACGCTTCCATACGCCCGCGCGGCCCCCGGCTCAAGGGCGCGGCGACGCTCAGTGCGAGAGCGGGCCGGATACGCTGTCCGCCAGCCGGATGTCAGCGGCCATCTCGCCCTTCGGACCCTTGCCGAAGCGGACGTAGACCCACTGGCCCGGACGCAACTCTGCGATGCCGAAGCGGCGCAGCGTCTCCATGTGCACGAAAATGTCGGGCGTTCCCTCGCCCCGCGTCAGGAAGCCGAAGCCGCGCAGGCGGTTGAACCACTTCACCATCGCCTTCTCGTAGTTGCCTTCCGGCGTGACGATGACGTTGGTGCGCGGGGCCGGCAGCATCGCGGGATGCACGGCCGTCGAGGCGTCCATGGAGAGAACGCGGAAGGTCTGGTAGCCGCGGGCGCGCTGCACCACCTCGCAGACGATGCGGGCGCCTTCCTGGGCGGTCTGGAACCCGTCGCGACGCAGGCAGGTGACGTGCAGCAGGATATCCGGCATGCCGTTGTCGGGAATGATGAAGCCGTATCCCTTGGCGACATCAAACCACTTGATGACACCGGAAATCTGGATCAGATCCAGTTCCGGTTCCGGAGCGAAGTCGCTCTTGGCTGGTCTTTCGGATGGCCTCGCCTGCCCGGAAAGCAGATCGCCGAACTTCTTTTCGCCCTGTCCGTCATCGATCATTGATTCGACCCGCCTACTCCGATTCCCCCGCGAATCTCTCGACACAATAGCATTCGTGCAGGGTCTGCAAACTGTTCGTGCAGGTTCTCACAGAAAAATATGGAACTCTTGATCGGCTGGATTGGCCCGGCTCCGCTTCACCGGCCGGAGCCGAGCCTGTCGATGACGCCGGCGACCACGGAACCGATTTCGCCGCGCACCACCAGGTCGGCCAGCGGATCGAATTCGGTGGCCTCGCGGTTGACGATGACCAGCGTCGCGCCGGCGCGCTTGGCCACTTCCAGGAAGGCGGCGGCGGGAAAGACCACGAGCGAGGACCCCATGGCCAGGAACAGGTCGCAGCGCTGCGCCTCGTGCCGGGCGCGGCGCATTTGCGCTTCCGGCATCGACTGGCCGAAGGAGATGGTCGCCGATTTGACGAGGCCGTCGCACGCGTCGCAGCGCGGCGCCGCGCCCGTGGTCTCGAAGCGCGCCCTGACATCGACGAGTTCATGGCGCCGGCCGCAATCGAGGCAGGTGGCGTAGGTGCCGTTGCCGTGCAGTTCGATCACCTGCTCGGGCGGCACGCCAGCGGCCTGATGCAGCCCGTCGATGTTCTGCGTGATGATGGCCGGCATGCGGCCCGTCACCACCAGATCGGCAAGGAAGCGATGCCCCATCGAGGGCGCGGCGCCGGCATAGTGGTCGTCCATGCGGAACTTGCGGCGCCAGGCCTCGCGGCGCGCCTCCTCGCTGGCGACGAAGGCCTGGAACGGCACGGGCTTGTTGCTCAGCCAGGGGCTGCCGGGCGAGCGGAAGTCGGGAATGCCGCTTTCGGTCGAGATGCCTGCGCCGGTGAAGCCGACGCAGCGCCGCGCGCCGCGCAGCCGGTCCGCCAGGTCCTCGACTGCCGCCGGATCGGCGCTCATCCCGTTGCCTCCGCGGCGAGGCGTGTGATCGCGGCGAAATCCCCGTTCTGCATCGCGGCCTTCGGGGTCAGCCAGGAGCCGCCGACCGCGCAGATGTTCGGCTCAGCCAGAAACGCGCGCATGTTGCCCGGGCCGATGCCGCCGGTCGGGCAGAACTTCAGGTCTGGACAGGGGCCGGCCACGGATTTCAGATACTCAAGCCCGCCGGCGGCCACGGCCGGGAAGAACTTCAACGCGCGAAATCCGGCCTCGCGCAGCGTCAGC
>DAOMXN010000192.1:0-4811 GCA_035437025.1 Beijerinckiaceae bacterium
CGGCAAGGCGGGGGGGCAGTTGCTGCTGGCGACGCGCAACCCGCGCCGGCGCGAGCTGATCGGCATCGTGGACTGGCGGCTCTCGGAACTGGCGCGGCTCGGCGTGGTCCCGCGCTATAACCACTATGTGCATCCCGCCGACGTGGACGCTTTGCAGCCGGAGGCTGTCATTGTCGCAACCGGCGGCCTGCCGCAGGCGCCGGCGCTGGAGGCCGGGCAGGAGCTCGCGATCTCCAGCTGGGACATTCTGTCCGGCTCGGCCAAGATCGCGGAGACCGTGCTCCTCTACGACGACAACGGCGCCCACCCGGGCATGTCGGCGGCGGAGCTGATCGCCCGCGCCGGCGCGCGGCTCGAGATCGTCACGCCGGAACGGATGTTGGCGCCCGACATGGGGCCGTTCAATCACGTGCCTTACATGCAGGCCTTCCGCCGCCAAGGCGCGCAGCTGACTATCGCAACCCGCTTGAAGTCGGTGCGCCGGGACGGCAACAAGCTGGTCGCGACGCTCTCCTCGGACTATGCACCGGATGTGATCGAGGAGCGGCGCGTCGACCAGGTGGTGGTCGAGCACGGCACGCTTCCGGCGGAGGATCTCTATACGGCGCTTCTTCCACGCTCCAGAAACGGCGGCGAGATCGACTACGCCGCCCTGGTCGCCCACCGCATGCCGTTTCCGATGCGGCGACCGGAAGGGCGCTTCGTCCTGCTCAGGATTGGGGACGCCGTTCAGTCTCGAAACGTCCATGCCGCGATCTATGACGGGTTGCGCTATGGATTGCTGTTATAAGGCCGCTCTCCAGCATTGACCTGCGCCTTCCTTGCGACTGCATTGGGAGAATGGCCACGAAACGCCAGGACCGCATCACCATCGCCGACGTTGCGCGCCGCGCCGGCGTCAGCACGGCTACGGCTGGCCGTGTGCTCGGCGGCTATGGCTACGCCAGCGAAGAGATTCGCAGCCGGGTGCGCAAGAGCGCCGAGGCTCTGGGCTATCGCCCCAATCTCCTCGCGCGTGGCCTCATCACCGGACGCACCAAGACCATCGGTGTCGTCGCCGGCGACGTGCAGAGTCCGTTCTACGCAAGCGTGCTGCGCGGCATATCCGACGTGGCGCGCGCCGAAGGGTTCGGCGTGATCGTCACCAACAGCGACGAGCGCACCGACCGCGAAGTCGAGGCGGTGCAGCTCCTCCTCGAGAAGCAGGTGGATGGCCTGATCGTCGCCCCGTCGGACCTGCTGCGACCGGCTCATCTGCACGCTGCCGTCGAGGGCGGCTGGCCCATCGTACAGATCGATCGCGTCGTCGCTGGACTTGCCGCCGATTCGGTGACCGTCGACAATCGCGGCGCGGCGCGCGAGGCCGTCGCCCACCTCATTGCAGTGGGGCATCGCCGGATTGGCATCGTGGCTGAGCTGGAGCGTTCCGAATTTCCTGGGGTTGAAGCCTTCGTGCGGGCCGTGGCTGGCGGCCTAGTGCCGACCGCATCATTGTTTCCGAGCTGGCAGCGGCTCTATGGTTATCTTGACGCCCATCGCGACGCAGGGCTTTCCGTCGACCCCGGTCTGATTGCGCGGGTGGGTGAATACTCCGTCGGCGCCGGCAGGGAGGAGACGCTGAAGCTCCTTCGACACCCCCATCGCCCGAGCGCCTTGTTCACGGCGGACGGGCTGATGTCGGCCGCGGCGATGGACGCGATCACGACGCAGGGCATCGCCATTCCCGGCGATCTGTCTCTGGTATGTTTCGACGATCTGGACTGGATGCGGTTTTCGAAGCCTGGCGTCACGGCCATCGTCCAGCCGCTTATAGCGTTGGGTGAGGCTGCGGCGACCATCGTCCTCGCTCGCATCAAGGGGGAGTGTGGGGCAGATCGCCATGTCGTCCTGGCCACGTCGCTTGCGCCGCGCGGCTCCGTGGCGACGCCATGAACCGCACTCGCGGCTTCCATGTCGCGGGGCTTTAGGCCTGAAATTGGATTTGAACAGCGTATCTCATTCTTTCCGGCGACGGAGCTAAACAATGCCCCAGGCCCTGTAGCGCTCTCGTCCCGTGAGTTCGCGCAGGCCGAGACCGAGGATTAGGTCCTGAGCGGCGCGTTGCGAGACGCGCAGCTTCCGGGCAACCAGGGCGGTGGAGATCAGCGGCGTTTCAAGGACAAATTCGACGAGTTCGGGAAGTCGCGATGTCGAGCGGCGGCCCTTAAGCCGCTGGTCGAACTGAAGCCGGGCAAGCATCAGCCGATCATGCTCCTTGAGCCCGTCCCGGGCGGCTGCCTCTACGGCCTTGATCTCGCCCTGAATGGCGGCAAGGAACGTTTCGGGACGCCGGGGGCCCCTGCCCGAGACGCGCAGCCCTGAATACAGGCACGGTAGATGCGCCCGAGCCTTGTCGCGCTCGCGCAACATCGCCGCGGCGAGAAAGCGCCCAAGCCAGGACTGGTGCTGAAGCGGTTCGATCGCGTCCCAGGCACACAGGGCCAGGACGCTCGACAACACCGGCGGAAAGCTCTTGAACTCTCCGATCGTCCCGAACCAGCTCTGGAGGCGCTCCCCCTCGTTCCAATCCAGATCGTAGACCAGGGGATTGCGCGAGATTTGCGCGGACTGCTCTATTCTGCCAAGCACGGCTCGCACCTCAGCAACGGCGACATCAGCCCTGCTCAGCGCGTCGCGAAGCCCGTCATCACCCGCAAACAATGCTGATGAGGAGGGATTCCCGGTCTCGACCGGGGGATACTCAGTGCTCGTTTGTCCGAGCAGGGCGTCCAGCCCTTCTCGCGACAAGACCGAGGCCCCTGCCCCACCAGCCAGGCGGCGGCGAACGCGTAAAATTTCCTGAGCTTTGGAGAGGACCGCCGACGGTGTCCGGACATCCATGCCGGCATCGCGCAGAACCAGGTCCTCAATGGTCACCAGCTCACCCGAGACCCAGATGCAGGCCACGACGTCCCGGACATGCGACCGGGCGATCCATCCCTCCCGCACCGGACTGGATCGAAGCCGCTCGTCGAGCCGTGCCAGCGCATCCTCCGCCGCAACCAACGGACCTGCGATCGTGGCCCAGGGAAGCTTTGCCACACCGTCGAGGAGCTTTTCCAGGGCGCTGATTTGGTTAATCGAATTCATCGGAACGGAAGCTATCACAAGCTTCGCCTCTGTCACTCAGGCATTCTGTTTGCCCCCTGCCCTTTCGCCTTCCTCGCTTTCAGTTGGCCATTGATGAGCGCCATCAGGATCGGTCCGACGGAGAACTCTCCGACCCGCTTCTTCTCGGTGAGGGAGCGCAGATAGCCCCCGGGGAAACGGATTTCATCGCCCTTCTGCAGGATCGCGGCGACGACGATGGAGGCGTCGACTACGCCCATGGTCTCGGTCGCGTCTCGCCAGGCGTCAGGCGAAATCCCGAGCATGGCTCGGACGAGGGCGGCGGTTTTCAGGAACGCCGCCCAATTGGCGATGGCCGGCTTTCCATTCGGCGCCTCCCCTGCACCAGTGCCGGCGTATTCGACGATGTCCGGGCAGGCCTGCAACACCATGCCGAGGGGCGTGCCAGTGTCCCTGCCCGGTTCTCGAGGCGTGCCGGCTTCGATTTCCGGCCCGGGTTCGACACTTCCCAGCCCTTGCCGGTCTAGCTCGGCGGTTTCGGCCCTGTCTTTCTTGAAAGCAGGTTCAAGATCATAGGGGTCGGTATTTGAATTCTGTTTGTGATGTCCGTTTTGGGACTCATTGCCGCCGGCATTTTGAGAATTGACGAAAAGTTCCAGATGCTTGGCGATTTCCGAGGCCATGTCCTCGAGATCAGCAGCGCATGCGAGCAGAGTTTCGGTCGTTGCCGAGCGCTTCAGCTGTCCCACGAGACCGAGATAAGCGGCATGGAGGCTCGCCCAGTCGCCCGGAATGCCCTCCTCCAGCCCCAGCGCGATCAGCTTGGTGATGTCGCGCCGCGCCAGCGTCACGCGCTCGCGTGCCAACCGCAGCGCTTTTCGCTCGGCCTGGACCTCCGCCGCCAGACGATCGAACTCCTCCGCCCGCGCCACCAGCGGCGCAAGGTCAAACCCGAACGCTTCCGATATCTCGCCCCCCTCCCCTCGCCGCGCGTAGCGCTTGCCGTTCGGGCTATCCCGGCGGATCACGATCCCTGCCTCCACCAGGATCGCGAGATGCCGCCGCAGCGTCGTGGGCGCCACGCCATGCGCGCGGGCCGCGAGTTTGGCGTTCGAAGGAAACACGACAAGCCCGTCACCCGCCGTCATTGTCGTCTCCTGATGGAACGACAGAAGCGCGTTCAGGACCGCGATCGCCCGATCCGGAATCCCGAGCCTGTCCTTGGCCTCGGTCAGAGCCTGGACCACCTTCCACTTGTGGACGGTTTTGTCCGGAGCCTCGCGCGTGGCGTTTCGCGCATTCACCTGTGCGGCCATCAGGCCAAGTGACATCGTTCGCCGCCCAAAGGGCGTCGTTGCCAATCCGTGTGCCATCGTCTTTGCCCTTCAATCAGGCAAAAGAAATCCGGCCGCCAAAACGACGGTTGTCCCAACGGGACTCTTGACAGCGATTCGCGGAAGTGGGATTCTCAAGGTGCTGAAATCAAGAGAAGGCTTCCGGCGGAAACGTTGGGGGCCTTTTTCTTTTGCGCTTTGCTCCTGTTTTCGGTCAGAACTGTGAAGCCGATCTGGCTTCACTTAATCTCGTTTTTGCGCTTGGAACTCACGGAACAAATCGGCCATTCGGGTTAAAAGGAACGAACCGAATCGAGGTGCGATGCGCTCGTCGACAACCAATGTGGTGTGGGTGGGATCGCGCACTAT